>PABS01000118.1 GCA_002699325.1 Ponticaulis sp.
TGCTGATCCCACTGGAGTTAGTGCCATTTGCTGTGGCTGCGCCAGGGGCTGCCATCACCATGGTCGGGGTGGCTCTGCTTGCGAAAGATGGTGCGCTCATGCTGATCGCATACACGCTATCGGCCGTAGCTATTGCCGTGTTGGTGATGTTCTCTCCGCTTAAATCCATGCTTGGGCTTTAGCTTGCACAGGCCAATCGGCCTTGTCCCTTGAAGTAAGCTGACACCGGTGTCATTCTGACTTCTAAAATAAGGGAGCGTATGATGAGAGTGGCAATTCTGGCGGGTGTTTGTTTGATGGTGACGGGTCTTGCGCCCACGAGCATGGCGCAATCGGCTGAACCATCTGCGGTAACTCTGGAGGGATTCTCCGACGCCATTCACCACTGGCAGAACCGGTATGGAGATCGCTATGAGCGGTATGATCCCTCTCAGGTTTCTGAGATCGCAGATAATATTCTTTTGCTTCAGCGCGATAATGGCGGCTGGATTGAGAACCGCGACCCGATGCGCGTCCTGTCAGACGCAGAAAAAGCAGAGTACCAGGCTGAAAAATCGCTGGAGCGAGGCAGTTTCGACAACCGAAATGTCTACCCTCAGGTGGAATATCTGATGGGCGCCTATGAACAGACAGGCGATGAGGTCTATCGAGACGCTGCATTGCGTGGTCTCGATTACCTGCTGACGCATCAGGTCGAGGGGTGTGGGGGCTGGCCGCATACCGTGCCGACCAGCGAGCGGTATCATCCACTGATCACGATTGCTGACGAGGTGACGTCGGGCTCGCTCAATCTCCTGCGGAAAATTTCGGAAAAGAAGTGGCCGTTCGAAAGCCTGTCTGAGGACGTACGCGAACGTACACGTTCTGCACTCGAGCGCGGAGATGACTGTGTGTTGCGGCTGCAGGTTCGCCAGGGCGATCAACTGGCCGGATGGGCGGGCCAGTATGATCCTGAAACCCTGGAACCCGCCATGGGTCGCACATTCGAGCTACCCGCAATTGCCGTTCAGGAAACCGTTGAGATGCTGCGCTATCTGATGAGCATTGAAACCCCTTCCGAAGCGCAGGTGCGCGCAATTGAGGGCGGGGTGGACTGGCTTAAAGAGGTGGCTATCAAGGGCACGCGTCTGGAAAAGTTCGATCTGCCTGAACCGGTAGAATTCCGCTATCACACAGCAAGACAGGACCGACGTCTGGTCGCAGACCCTGATGCGCCTTTGCTCTGGGGCCGGTTTTATGACGTCAACGACAATACGGTTGTGCTGGCTAATCGCGATAGCGTTCGTGTGGAGACTTATCAGGAGATCGCCCAGGAACGCCGGACGGGATATGACTGGTATGGCAGTTGGGCCAATGACCTTCTGACAGAGGATTATCCCGCCTGGCAGTGTCGGGTGCTCTCAAAAGCCTGCTGATTGTGCGAAGCCTTGCCGCTAACATGCGCGTGAAGGCGAGCGTAAACCTTTGCAATACCCCGCAGAATGGGGCTGACTGACCCAATAATAAAATTGGGAGGAAGACATGCTGAACCTTAAAGGGAAGCATTGGGTCAGCGCCATTGCGCTGCTTGCACTGGCCGGGTGCGCCACGCCGGCGACCCAGGGCGTTCAAACTGAAGCGGCGCACGCGTCGGTCATTGAAGATGGCCAGAAGATCGTCATGGCCACGCATTCGTTCAATGTGTTCATCAGCCCGCTTCGCGCGCCCGATGGCGTTGGCCCGCTGAACAAACTGGCGGCTGAAGGCGGCAAGACAGGGCAGGAGTTTCTGGCGGTGCAGATGATTGGCGGCTCGACGCCGATGCAGCACTGGAACCAGGGCGATGGGGATGAGTCCAAAAACATCGCCAAGGCCGCCCTGCGTGAACATGCTGGTGAGGTGGACGTCTTCACCATGTCGCCAAACGCCATCATGCCGGAAGACGGGATCGACCTGTTCGGGGATCTGGTGATCGAGACCAATCCGCAAGCGCGCATTCTGGTTCAGAACAACTGGTCAGGCTGGGACGGAAATGGCACGACGGCTGCCGTTGGCGGACGCATGGAAGACATTACCTTTGTGAATGCCGACCGCGACAAAACAACTGACGCCATGATCGACAAATGGCTCAGCGATCTTCACGGCCCCGGCGGATATCTGGAGCGGATGCGAACTCAGCTAGAAGGCATTGACGAACGGGCAGGGCGCCAAATCACCTATGTCGTGCCGTCTGCTGATGCGGTCTACACGCTGCGCAAGCTGGTCAATGCTGGTGAGGTGCCGGGCGTGGAGAAACAGTCTGATCTGTTCCGCGATCCGATTGGCCATCCGAAGGATGAGATCGTGCATCTGGTGAGCTATGTCTGGTATGCCATGGTGTATCATGAGAGCCCGGTGGGTCTGATGTCTTTCGTTGATGACAGCGACCCGACTTCTGCCGCACGCGAGCGCCTACTGCAGGAGATTGCGTGGGCCGCCGTTTTGAACGAACCTAAAAGCGGTGTGAAAGCCTAGCGATCTGCGAGTTTAAAATGAAAGCCCCGCTGGTCGGACCGGCGGGGCTTTTTTGATGGGTTTAGTTCTCGAAACAGACCCGGTTGGTGAGGCCGGATTCGGTCTGACCTGTGTTGTAACAGCGCGTGGTCGGCGCTCTGTAAGGCGCAGAATTGCTGCTTGGCTGGTTGGCATAGTCACTCAGCCCCTGCAGGATCTGGTCCCACTCGCTTGGCGGAGCCGGATTGGCAGCCGCATAGGCTTCATCCGCGAGTTTCTTTTCGTAACGAGCCTTGGCATCAAGGAAGATGCTTGTCGGGGTCTCGGCGCAAAGCGACCATGTCAGCTTGTCCGGCGCCTTGCTGACGAAATCGTAGAACAGGGCGCGGCCCGGGGTCGATTTGGACGCTCTGCCATAGAAGATGTCGGTTCTCACCGTCGACAGAAGAATAGAACAGCCCTCTTTCACATTGGTGCGCGATTCATTCGGCGCGAGCTTGTTCATCTGGCTGGTCAGGCGCTGCCCCCAGACAAATTCAGCCATCTTATAATACTCAGTCCGGACTTTCTTATCCCATGGATCTTCCACAGCTTCGAACCGATCCAGCGGCTGTTCGAGTGCCCAATCCATGACGGCCGCCGGAAGTGCAGGCTCGATGTAACCAGCCGCAACCCTCCAATCATATTCCTTCCACCACTCCATTGCGCCCTCGGGCAGGGGGCGTGTCGGCATATGCTCACCCGAATTGGTTCTGAAAACCAGGCTGTAGGCGATGTCGTAGGCATCCAACCCCTTAATACGCTCAGCGATTGGCCGGTTTTCGTAGGCGAGCCGTTTTTGTTTCGCAGCCTGCTGCGCGGCGGCCACGCGTTGCGCGTATGATTCAAGGATGGGTAATCCGGCTTCGGGAACAACTCGGCAGGCTTTGACGGGTTCGGTCGCGTTCGGTAGCGTCATGTAATGTCTGAGTGCGATCGCCCAGGTTTGTAGCTCCTGAAACTCGGGCGGATAATTGGCGGGATTATATTTTGCGCTGCTAATATGAACTGCCAGGTCCTTGCAGGCATCCATGTTAAACGCGTCCTGAACCAATCCCAGTTCGTACACCTGGGGGAGCGATGGATCATCGCCGAAGCAGGTCCCCAGGCTACGCATCGCGAATTCGACAGCTTCAGGCGGTGGTCTGTCTGTGAACACCTTCTTTAATGGGTTTTTGTCCCATCTGTCAGTTCGATTTCGTTCAAGTTCCTTGACAGTCTTCCTGTCGGGCTTCCAGCCGCATTTGCCCTGCGCTTCCTTTTCGAAACACTCAGCGAACGATCTTTGACGATTGGTCCAGTTGGAATTCTGGCGTGCGCCCTCGAAACCATATGCATGCCACATCCAGATGAAGAGTTCGTGGGAGTAGTCTTTATCGATGCGAGCGGCCAGCGGCACGTCGGGACTAATCATACAGGTCGGGCTGTCCAAGGACGATCGTGACTGGGCCACCGCCGTCACCGGAAGCGTGAAAGCAAAAAGCAGCATTGTCGCGAAGCGTAAGACTGACAGCATGATGGAATTCCCGGAAAAGCGTCTCCGAGTTGATCGCTATCTTCTTTGGTGAAGCAATACCCCGTTCCGGGGATGCGCTCGTCTATTGCCTCGCTCAGCGATGTCTCGCAGTCTCTCTACAATACGAGGGAGGCTGTAATGCGTGTTCTGAAATCGGTGCTGGTGGCTGCGGGTGTTTTGGGGCTGACATGCCCTGCCATATCTCAGTCAGACAATCCCCCTCAGACAAGCGATGGCTACCGGCTGGTTGATCCCGAAAATCTGATCATCCTGACGCTGGAAACAGGCGAGGTCGTCATTGAGCTGAATGACGATTTTGCGCCGGGGCATGCAGAACAGATCCGCCAGTTTGTCCGCGATGGCATTTATGACCGTCAGCGATTTTATCGCGTCATTGACGGCTTTGTCGCTCAGGGCGGGCTGGAGAATGAGCAGCGTATTGCTGTCTATCCGACCATTCAGAACGAAAATGACCGTGCGATTTCGGATGCGGACTTCGCACCGCTTGGAAACGCGGATCTGTTTGCGCCTGAGGTCGGGCATATAGGTGGTTTTGCGGTTGCGCGTGATGAGGAGCTTGATCGGGAATGGTTGCTTCATTGCCCAGGCGCGTTGGCCCTGGCGCGGGATGCTGACCCGGATTCAGGTTCGACAGAGTTTTATATCGTGCTCGCACCGCAGAGGTATCTGGACCGGAACCTGACGGTTTTCGGACGCGTGCTTTCAGGTATGCAGTATGTGCAGAAGCTCAAACGCGGTGATCGCGCGGTGGCGAGCGGTGTTATTCAGGCGCCGGAAAAAGGCGATCAGATGCTGTCCGTGAAGCTGGCGGCGGACATTCTGGAGGATGAGCGACCGGTCTGGGAGGTCATGCAGACGCCTTCGGAGCAGTGGGAGGCGCGCAAGACCCAGGCCCGTGTGCGCGATGACCCGTTCTTCTATCGCAAGCCGCCTGAAGTGCTGGATGTCTGCTCGATTGAGGTGCCCGCGCGCGAGGTAAAATAGATCTGGCCGGTTCGGCTGCGCTGCGCCGGGGAGCCTTTGGCGGATGATGTCTGCCCTTAGGGCAGGCTTGACCTTGATGGATTGGGCTTACGTTATTCAGGCAATCATCGAGGGGAAGTTTCATGGCTGTTCAAAAGATCAAAACCATCGCTGCGGTTGCGACATGCTTGTTTGCTGTTTCAGCTTGTGGCGGGAACACTGTGCCTGAGGGTGAGTGGCTGTCCTTCAGTGCAATCGAAGAAGGGACAACGTCCAATACGGCTTTGACCTGTACGCCTGAAATCTGCGGATCAACATCTGATTTTGAGACTGCTGCCCGGTTTGATGTGTCTGCAGGCGAGCTGGCCGATGCCGTCATTCAGTTGGAGCCAGAAGCGCAGCGCGAAACCCTCCCGAATGGCGATATCCGTATCCGCTATGTCGATGTGACAGCGATCATGCGCTTTCGTGATGATGTCGACATTCTGATCCGTCCAGAAGGTGAAGGCTCATCTATCCTGGCGGCGTATTCGCGCTCCCGGGTGGGGCGCTCCGACCTCGGTAAGAACGCATCACGCATTAACGCGCTCGTGGAAAAGCTGAAAGAGGCTGTCGCCGGCTGATGAAAAGAAAAACCGCCTCGTCCGGATAGGAGAGGCGGCTTCTGTGGTTCTGGCGAGCCTGAGAGGCGGAAGGCTTAGTCCCAGCCGCAGGTCCGGCCTTCGTTTTCTTCCCTCATATAGGCTATCAGCGGCTCGAAATATTCGGTGATGGCAGAGCCATCCATTTCGCGCGTACCGGTGAAGGCCTCAAGAGCGTCCGGCCATGGCTCGGAAGCACCCATTTCGAGCATGGCGTTCAGCCGCTGGCCAACTTCCTCATTGCCATAGATCGAGCAACGGTGAAGCGGTCCTTCCCAACCAGCCATCTCGCACGCCGCTTCGTGGAACTGGAATTGCAGGATGTAGCTGAGGAAGTAGCGCAGATAAGGCGTGTTGCCTGGAATATGATATTTCGCGCCTGGATCGAACGCGTCGGCTGGGCGTGGGGCCGGTGGCATGATGCCCTGATTGGCAAGGCGACGCTCCCACCATTTGTCATTATACTGATCTGGCGAAGTCGAGCCGTCCAGAACGCTCCAGCGCCACTGATCGACAGTGAGGGCGAAGGGCAGGAAGGCGATCTTGTCGAGCGCGGTGTTCAGGAGCAGTGCGAGGTCTGCATCTTCGCCCGGCACCTGGCTCTCATCAATGAGGCCGATCTGCTGGAGATAGTACGGTGTGATGGAGAGCGCGATGAAGTCGCCAATGGCTTCATGGAAGCCATCATGCGCGCCATCCTTATAGAGATGATCGACGTCTTTATAGGCGCGTTGATAATAGTTGTGACCGAGTTCGTGGTGGACTGTCTGGAAGTCTTCAGCATTGACCTCGGTACACATTTTGATGCGGATGTCTTCCTCGTCATCCACGTCCCATGCGGACGCGTGACACACCACTTCACGATCATCCGGGCGGACAATCATGGAGCGCTCCCAGAAGGTCTCCGGCAGCTCTTTAAAGCCCAGTGATGAGAAGAAGGATTCGCCGGTCTCGACCATTTTGATCGGGGTGTAGTCATTGTCGCGAAGCTGTTGGGTCAGGTCGTAAGACGGACCTGGCAGATCATCCGGCTTAACCAGCGGATAAATTTCAGACCAGCTCTGCGCCCACATATTGCCAAGCAGGTCGGCGCGGATCGGGCCGGTATCCGGCTGGACGTCTGAGCCGTAGAAGTCGCTGAGTTCGCCGCGGACGAAACAATGAAGTTCGTCATAGAGCGGAGAGACCTGGGTCCACAGACGCTCAACTTCGGCTTCCATCTCGTCGGCTGGCATGTCGTAGCCAGACAGCCACATTTCAGCGACATTCTTATAGCCGAGTTCCTTCGCGCCAGCGGTCGCGATTTCCACCATGCGGGCGTAATCGTCTTTCATTGGCGGAGAAACGGTGCGCCAGCCTTCCCAGGCTTCCTTGAGAATTTCAGGGTTGCGAGACTGTTCGATGATGGTGGACAGCTGATCCAGGGTCAGCGCGTCGATATCGTATGAGCCGGCGCCGTTCACCTCGGTGAGCAGGGCTTCAACTTCTTCAATGTTATTCTTGAAACCATAGGTGCCCGTTGAGTAGGTCGCGTCGAGACCGGTGGTGATCTCTGCGAGTTCTTCAGCAGCGCCTTCTGTGGATGGCGCAGGGAGCGTCAGGCCACCCTGCAGACGCTGCATTTTGCGGCGCAGGTCTGGCGGCAGGTCGACATCCTTGAAGCGCTTCGTCGCATTGGCATACTCNACGCCGATCTTGGTCGAGCGTGCGCCAGCTTCAGCGGCTGCAGCATTNGTNTCGTCNGTNATGTTTGTCGCNTGTTCCCAGTAGACCGGGGCGGTTTCCTTGGAGAGCGCGGCGAGTTCAGTATCAGCCTCGTCAAGAAAAGCGCGGGCTTCTTCTACTGTCGGTACGTTGGTTTCTTCGACCGCAGGTGTTTCTGCTTTTTCGGTATCGTCCTGAGCGCATCCGGCCATCATGGCCAGAGATACAATGCTGGCGCTCGCCATAAGTGTTCTGAAAGTCATAAAACCCTCCATTTGCGCGAAGGAAGCGACAGCTTTGCGTGGGGGTCAATAGGAAAGCGCAAACATATGGCATTCAGATGCTGAAAACCGGCAAGAAATTGCGGGTCGCTTAGCGCCAGTGCGAGCGTGGACCATTGGCTTGAGCNGTTTCACGCCAGANAGAGCGCCTGCCATCAATCTTAAATCGGCGTAATTTACCTTTGTTACAGGGGTGAAATGTCTGCGGCGAAACTGAGGCAAAGCACTGTAATGTTCTGTTATTTCAAGTAAAAATAAGGTTCCTAAGAGGATGTTTTTCGCTGGTTTGTGTGGTCTGGCAGCCACATATGTTTTTGCGGCAAAAGCAACCGGAACGCTTTCTCGATTCAGCTCGTTTCCCCAGCCATCCCGCTAATAACTGGCGGACAGATCCTGAATGGAGCAAAGCGTATGTATAAGTTTCTTATTGCTGCAGCAGCGACATCTGCACTGGCGTTTGGAGCTCAGGCACAATCCGTGGACGAGACCGGATTCTACACTGAGGGCGGCTATCAATACATGAATATTGAGCCTGATGGTGCTGATCAGGGCGTGGACACGAACGGTATCGCGGCGCGGGCCGGTTATCAGTTCAACAACATCTTCTCTCTGGAAGGTGAGCTCGCAACCGGGATTGATGACGGTGAGTTCGACTTCAATGTCGATGAAGATGAGTTCAATCTCGACGACAATGATGACGGTGATTTCAACGACACGATCGCCGCCGCGGGCGATATTGAGCTGAATTATCTGGTTGGCCTGTATGGTAAAGCAGAGGTNCCGATTACAGATCGTCTCGATGCTTATGCCCGCGCCGGCTATGCCTATATCGACGTTGACTCTCAGGTTCAGACACCGGGCGGTACGAACCTCGCAACCATCTCAGATTCTGAAAATGGCCCAGCAGTGGGGGCAGGTCTGTCTTACGCACTGACCGAAGATTGGTACATCAAGGGAGATTATACGTATTACTCCTTTGAAGACACCGATACAGATGGCGTCATGATTGGTGCAGGCTATAAGTTCTAGTTGGTCCTGTACTATCTGACCCACGCGCCCCTCCCGCTTCTGCAGGAGGGGCGTTTTTGTGTGTGTGTTCGCTCGGGAACAAGCGGACGTATTGCGCGTCGTCTTCTGGCAATGAAAGGACCAGGAAATGACCGACCTCTCCAAGACAAAAGAAAACCCGCAGGAACAGCTCTGGAAGAAGCTGGATGAAGTGAATGCTGGCATGCTGGGCGTTGATGGGTCCGGCTTGCACATGCAGCCGATGGCCCAGATTCTGGATCAGGANAGAAAGCGTCTGATCTTCTTCACTCAGAAAGACAGTGAGCTGGTNAANACNCTNAAGCCGGGTGACCGGGCACATTTCTGCCTNATCGGNAGNGACCANGANTANCATGCNTGNCTGACNGGNCCNATCCGCGCTGAGCGGAATGAAANCCTGANCGAGCAACACTGGAACGCGGTTGTCGCAGCCTGGTTTGACGGCAAGACAGATCCGAATATGACGCTTCTGATTGTCGATCTNGAGAACGTCAAAATCTGGGCCTCGACGGACAGCTCTGTGAAGTTTGGATGGGAAATCCTGCAGGCAAATCTCACCGATCACCANCCCGAAGTTGGTGTGACGACAGAGATCAGCTTTCTTGGGGACAAGCCCTCGGTGGCNGCAGAGTAGGCNTTGAATCGTTTGCGAATACAAAAAGCCCCGCAGGTGGATCGCCTGCGGGGCTTTTTGACNCAGNTGTGTGTTTACCCGGCGGGNGTCAGCTTNATCAGGCGACCAATGTCTGAGCCGCGTCGTGTGTCTTCCAGCACATAGATGGCGCCGTCAGGTCCTTCTTCGACTTCGCGGATACGTTTATCCCATTCATAACGTGCCGCTTCAGAGCCTACGAGTTCCATCTCTTCAGATTCGCCAGCTGCTCCGTTATTATCGACCGGCGCTTCGCTGATCTCGACACGGATCAGTGCCTGGGATGAAAGGCCGCCAATAAAGGCGTTGCCTTTCCAGTCTTCAAACATGTCGCCTTTATAAATGATCAGGCCGGCGGGGCTGATTGCGGGCACCCATGAAATCGCCGGATTTTCATAGGCAGGGTTCGTATCGTGATCCGGAATTTCTTCACCGCTATAGTGCACGCCGTCCGACACTTCAGGATAGCCATAGTTTTCGCCCTTCACGATGAAGTTCAGCTCATCACCGCCACGTGGGCCCATCTCATGGGTCCAGAGATTGCCTTCAGCGTCAAAGTCGATGCCAAGCAAGTTTCTGTGGCCAAGAGACCAGATCTGATCCGCCACGCCGCCATTGCCGTAGAATGGGTTGCTTTCCACCGGCTCACCATCCAGCGTGAGACGGACAATTTTGCCAAGATTCATGTCCATATTCTGAGCGGGCGTAAATTTCTGCCGCTCGCCGGAGGTGATGAACAGATAGCCATCCGGAGAGACTGCCAGCCTGTGGGAGTAGTGGCCGTTGCCGGTGACCTTTGGGGACTGACGCCAGATCACTTCGCGATCAGACAGCTCACCGCCATCTTCAGTCAGTGTCAGCGTCGCTTTTTCAACCGCAGCGCCAGACAGCTCATCATCTTCCTCGTCGCGCTCGACATAGGAGATATAGACCGTTCCGGTCTCATCAAAATTCTGGCCGAGGACGATGTCGCCAAGCCCGCCCTGACCACGAGGATCAACGGCTGGAACATTGGTGATCTGTCCGGCCTTGGAGCCGTCTTTATTCAGTAGCCAGAGCTCACCAGTTTTTTCAGTAACCAGCGCACGATCATCCGGCAGGAAGGTCATGGCCCAAGGCGCGCCGAATTCTTCCAGCACGGTGCCCGTGAGCATGGTGCCGTCACTCCCTTCGATGGAGAGCGTTTCCATCGCGCCTTCATTATGATTTTCGGCACAGGCTGGCAGGGCCGTCGCCAGCGCGATGGCGGACAGGGCCGTCAGGGCGGAGTTGCGAGCAGTCATGATCTTTCCTTTCCAGGGAGGGTGAACATCGATTTCTGTTAATATGTGTACGCTATCGGCGCCCAACCGGTTCCTGCGTTTCCTCGGATTCTGGCTGTGCGGAGCGTTCGTTACCGTGAAGTATTTGCAGTATTAATGCGGAACATGACTTCGAAAGCTGCGTTTTAATCGCCCAAACACTCTGTTTCTGACTGATTTCGAGGAAATGCCCCATGAAAAAATTACTCACTGGCGCAGGCGCTGCGGCGTTGCTCAGCCTTGTTCCGCTGGCGCATGCCGACAGCTTCGCGATCAACGAATACTCCGCATCTGACCTGGGGCGCGCAAATGCGGGACGTGTTGTTCAGACGGAGGATGCTTCAGCGGCTTTCGGTAACCCGGCATTGATGACGGCCTTTGATCGACATCAGGCCAGCTTGAGCGTGAGCGGTATTTTCGGCGAGTCGAATTTTGAAGACCGGGGATCTCAGGATGTTCTCGGCGCGCCGCTCGGTGGCGATACAAGCGGGTTTCTGCAGGATGCAGCGGTGCCTGCAGCCCACGGAATCTTTGTGATCAATGATCGCTGGCGTGCAGGTCTGTCTGTGACGGCGCCATTCGGCCTGGCGACGGAGTATGAGCCGGACTGGCCGGGGCGCTATCAGGCTATCGAATCTGATCTTCAGGCCATCAATATCAATCCAAGTCTCGCCTTTGCGGTGACGGATACCTTCTCGGTTGGCGCAGGTTTGAACGCACAATATGTGGATGCAAAGCTGACCAGCGCCATAGACTTTGGCAGCGTCTGCTTTGCCCGTCTTGGCCCTGCCAACTGCGCCGGCCTCGGACTGACACCACAGAGTGCTGATGGCCTGTCCAGCATTGAAGGCGATGACTGGAGCTATGGTTGGAATGCTGGCCTGACCTGGACGCCAGATCCGACAGTGCGTGTTGGCCTGCATTACCGCTCTAAGATGGAGCATGATCTTGAAGGCGATGCGGACTTCACCGTGCCGGCTCAGGCTCAGCCGCTGACCATGACGGGGGCTTTTGTGGATACCCCGGGGCGGGCCGGGCTGAACCTGCCCGGATCGACGGAGCTTGGTGTTTCCTGGCAGGCAACAGATCGGCTCACTATCTATGGCGACGCCATCTGGACAGAATGGTCCAACCTTGAAGAGCTGCGTGTGGATTTCGATAATCCGGTACAGCCCGATGCGGTTGAGGAGCTGAACTATCAGGATGCGGGCCGCTACGCCATTGGCGCGGACTATCAGTTGAACGACGCCTTTGTCATTCGAGCAGGTTATGCGGCGGACGAGACGCCGGTGCAGGAAGATTTCCGAAGCGCGCGGATTCCAGACAATGACCGCCAGATATTTGCCCTCGGTGGCAGCTGGAATGCGACGGATGCCTGGACCGTGGACGCGGCCTATAACCGTGTCGAGATCGATGACACGAGCTTCGATCAGGTCGGCTCTTACGGAGAGCGGGTTCTAGGCGAATATACAGGCGGAGCTGACATTCTTTCAGTCGGTCTGTCGCGCAAATTCTGAGACAAAAAGGGGCGCTGATTTCTCAGCGCCCCGATCATATTCTGTGTGTTTCTGGCCTTATTTCGAAGGATCGACCAGCGCATCATAGAGGCCGTCTATCGCCATTTCCCGAACTGGCGGTGTGCCCTCATAAGGGTTCGAGCCGTTATTGTTCTGGATGAATGCGACGAAGACGAGATCGGCTTCCGGATCGATCCAGAAGCTTGTGCCGAAGAAGCCGCCCCAGTAATAGGACTCATTGCTTTGTTTGGTTTGGGCGGCGTCTTTATCCATGACCACCGCGAAATCCATACCGAAGCCAACCCCCGGCATATCCGGACCGTAAAGGTCCACCGGAACGCCGTCATTCAGAACGTTCTCGCGCATTTTCGCCACTGTTTCAGGCTTGAGCAGGCGGGCGCCGTTATATTCTCCTTCGCCCTGAAGCATCTGAGTGAAGGTCCAGTAGTCGATTGCGGTTGAGAACAGGCCGCCAGACCCGGACAGGAATTCTGGGGGCTCAGTACCAGTGCGCACAGTGTCTGGCATCATGAACAGGGTGCCGTCATCGTCATAGTCAAACACGCGGGTGAGGCGGTCCTGCTTGTCTTCTGGCACCCAGAAACCCGTATCATCCATGCCAAGCGGCTCGAAAATGCGGGTTTCAAAGAACTCGTCTAGCGACTGTCCTGACAGCTTCTCTACAATATAACCCTGAATATTCACGCTCGGACCGTAATCCCAGGCTGTGCCGGGCTGTGTTTCAAGCGGCAGTGCTGCCAACTTATCGATCATGCCCTGGAGGTCGCTGTCAGAAAGCCCTTCACCCGCATAGGTCGATGAAACACCAAAACCCGCCGAATGCGACATCAGCTGTGCCATGGTCATCTCGGATGCCATGGGCTCTGTGCCCCCATCTTCTGTCTTCACCTGAAGATCAGCGAACTCCGGAATGTACTTGGAAACAGGATCATCCAGCTTCCACTTGCCTTCTTCCCAGAGCATCATCATGGCAACGCCGGTGATCGGCTTGGTCATGGAGGCAATGCGGAAAATCGTGTCCGGCTGCATCTCAGCCTGCGTGTCATAGTCGAGTACGCCGTGTGTGTTCAGCGTCGCGATCTGACCATGGCGAGAGGCAAGCCAGACAATGCCGGCGAGCTTTCCATCATCGACCAGCGCTTCAAGCTCTGAATCCAGCGCCTGCAGGCCTTCTGCGGAAAAGCCGACGGTTTCCGGATCGACGATTTCGATACCATCCACGGTGGCGGGCGTCATGGTTTCGCTCATTTCAGTGGCGTCAGATGTCGTCTCTTCCGCGGCTGGTGGTGCTTCAGCCATATCGGTTTCATCTTCTGCCGGTGCGCAGGCCGCAGTGAATGTGAGAATAGCGGCGAGCGCCACACCTTTTGAAAGTGCTGATTTCATATTCGATTTTCCTCCCGTCGGCTTGTGCCGAGCCTTCCTTCTTATGAAGGCGAGTATGAGGAGGAGTGCGCCTGGCCGCAAGCGGGTTCGCGCTAGCGTTTTCGTGAGGGGATGCTTGTTCGTGCTTGTGCATCAGCTTGCTTCACTGCTGAAAGCGCTACGGAGAAGAGAAGCTCCGCTCCTTCCACATCATCATCCCAGAATTCAAGCATGTCGGTTTGTTCGGCCATCCAGCCACACATGGTGTTGCGGATCCCATGCGCTGTGAGCGCGGCCTGAGTTGATCTGGTCATGATCTCTGGAACGCTCAGAAGAAAATGCCGTTCTCAGAGAAGATCTCAAGTTCCGGATATGGCTGATCTAAGTCGACCACGCAGTCGTCGACAACAAGATGCATACCAAGACTGCTTGAGACAGCCATATCTGACAGGGCGCAGGCGAGACCACCGCCCTTCATGCCATGCGCAGCGTGGGTTTCGCCTTGTTTTATCAGAGATTGGATGGCGCACTTGATTCGCAGCGTATTGAGCAGCGTCAGGCGCAATCTGAGGAGCGCTGGATTGCAAGCCTAACCATTCTCGAGCGTAAAGAGAACCGGATAGGTCTGGGATGGTCTCGCCAACAAGGACCAAGACATCACCAGGCTGAGCGCTGGGAAGGGTCTCTGCGCCGGGAAAGGCAGGCGCGGGGTTGCGATGCGAGGAGCCATGAGGCGAAGCAACACTTCGCCATAGTCATTCGGTTCGGGATATTTCGAGATGTCGAGCGTCATTCTGGGTTCCGGGTCTTCGCTGTACTCAGCCCGGGATGACAGTGATGCTGTCTTGGAAATTTGTCATCCCGGAATTTGCTTGAGCGAAAATCCGGGCACAGACAAACGTACTGACTTGTGGGCTTGATCCCCCTCCAGCTCCCCCTTTTCAAGGGGGAGAGCGCGCCGAGCGTGAAGCGCCAGCCGTTCCACAACGCCTCCTCCCCTTGAAAAGGGGAGGATTGAGGTGGGGATCAAATTGTCGATCGCGCACGCTGAACCAGATCCCCGCAGACACGGAGATGAGCGNGCTACTCGCCCTTCATATAGTTCGGGAGCCAGCNTTCNTGNGCANCNCGCAGGTCTGCNAGNGAGACGAAATGGCCNGTGTCGATNGNNTCNAGGCCGAGGAAGACGCCCGGNCCNNNATNNACNTCNTCNTNCAGGAAGTCGCCAACGTGNTGNGCCACNANATTGTGCGATTTAATAAGNGCGTTGAAGTCNTCNACCTTGTCNNTNGGCAGNGCGAGCATGAANCGGCCATGGCTCTCTGCAAAGAAGGCGAACAGCGCGTCTTCCTTCCGGGACAGCATCTGAACATTGACGTTGCCGGCCAGTGCCATTTCGGCGATTGCACAGGCTGAACCGCCATCGGAGACATCATGGGCGGCGTTGATGAGCCCTTGCTCAATCGCGGTGCGGACGAAGTCTGCGTTTTTCTTGTTGTCAGCCAGATTGCATGGCGGGGCAGGGCCGAGGTCTTCACCTGTCAGGCCAAGCACTTCGCGGGCATAGAGTGAAGCGCCGAGATGCGGTGTGGTTTTGCCAACCAGAATGAGGGCGTCACCCGGCTGAGCGCCTTTCAGCGTCGCGACCTTGGAGACATCTTCGATCAGGCCAACGCCGCCGACCACCGGGGTTGGCGGGATGGCAATACCATCGGTCTCGTTATAGAGGCTGACATTGCCTGAAACGACCGGGAAATCGAGCTCTTTACAGGCCTCGGCCATGCCCTCAATCGCCTTGACGATATAGCCCATTGTTTTCGGCTTTTCCGGATTGCCGAAATTGAGGTTGTCGGTGATGGCGATTGGTTTTGCGCCGACGGCAGACAGGTTGCGATAGCTCTCAGCCACCACGCCTTTGCCGCCTTCAAACGGGTCGGCGGCGACATAGTGCGGATTACAGTCTGAACAGATGGCGAGTGCCTTGTTGGTGCCGTGAATTCGGACAATTGCCGCGTCACCTGAAGAGGATGAACTGTCGACCGTGTCGCCCATGACGTGGCGGTCATACTGTTCCCAGATCCAGCGCTTGGAGGCCATATCCGGNCAGGACATNAGNTTGACCAGGACTTCNGTNAAGTCAGCCGGTTTCTGGAANCGATTGATGTCGAGNGGGGCGCGTTTNACGGGCTCNTCCCACGGNCGATCATAGTTTGGNGCGTCTTCNGCCAGCGGTGGNACNGGGATGTCGCANACNACNTCGCCGAATTGCTTGAGNACCATGTGNCCGGTGTCTGTGGTGACGCCGATGACTTCTGCGTCGAGGTCCCATTTGTCAAAGATCGCTTTAGCTACGTCTTCCTTACCGGGCTTGAGGACCATGAGCATGCGCTCCTGGCTCTCTGACAGCATAATCTCGTAAGCTGTCATGCCGACTTCGCGCTGAGGGACTTTATCCAAGTCCATCTCAATGCCGATGCCGCCTTTGTCCGCCATTTCGACGGATGATGAGGTGAGGCCAGCNGCGCCCATATCCTGAATGGCCTGAATGGCGTCGGTTTCCATCAGCTCAAGACAGGCTTCNATGAGAAGCTTCTCGGTGAACGGGTCGCCGACCTGAACGGTTGGGCGCTTCTCTTCATCACCTTCAGAGAACTCAGCTGAGGCCATGGTCGCGCCGTGAATGCCGTCGCGGCCCGTCTTGGAGCCGACATAGAAGATTGGGTTACCCGGCGTTGCGCCGCGGGCGTAGAAAATCTTGTCCTGATCGGCGAGGCCAACGGCCATGGCGTTGACGAGGATATTGCCGTTATAGCCCGCGTCGAACTGGGTTTCGCCAGCAACGGTTGGTACGCCAACGCAGTTGCCGTATCCGCCAATACCGGCAACCACGCCAGACACGAGCGAGCGTGTTTTCGGGTGAGACGGATCGCCAAAGCGCAGCGCGTTCACCAGCGCAATCGGACGTGCGCCCATGGTGAAAACATCGCGCAGAATGCCGCCTACGCCGGTTGCCG
Organism: Ponticaulis sp.; assembly: GCA_002699325.1. Taxonomy (GTDB): domain Bacteria; phylum Pseudomonadota; class Alphaproteobacteria; order Caulobacterales; family Hyphomonadaceae; genus Ponticaulis. The sequence continues at coordinate 16,555 of PABS01000118.1, forward strand.
CGCCCTGATAAGGCTCGATATATGACGGGTGGTTGTGGCTCTCCATCTTGAAGATGGCGGCCTGACCATCACCGATATCGATCACGCCTGCGTTCTCGCCCGGGCCCTGAATAACAGAGGCATTCTTGGTCGGGAATTTGCCGAGATGGCGGCGCGAGGATTTGTAGGAGCAATGCTCTGACCACATCACCGAATAAATGCCGAGCTCGACGAGGTTCGGATGGCGGCCGAGGCGGGTGACCAACCGGTCCCATTCTTCGGCATTAATGCCGTGCCCTGCAGCATCGGACTGGTTTTGCTCTGCCTGCATGGCGGCAGTGATTTTAGCGGAGAGGTCGGCTGTCTGTGTCATAGCCGCTCTTTAACCGGGATGAGTCGGATTCGGAAGAGTAGAGATGTCGGATTCCGGGGTGAAGCGTTGTCAGAGACGGTAGTGGCGCAAACCCCAACCGAAACTGTCGGGATTTCAGGTTTTGTCCGCCGAAAATTAACACACTTAGAGTTAAGTGTCCGGAGTCGCTTAGCTACTGAGAGCCATTGTGTTTGAACCTGTCGCGCCAGAACACCTGACTGCTATCGCCGAGATCAATCGGGTATGTGGTTTTCCTGAGCGCAGCCCGGAGGGCTGGAAATGGGTGCTGTTCGACAATCCTGAACAGGGCGATGAGCCGGCTGGTTATGTGGCCATTCGCAAGAGCAAGGTAGTCGGTTTCACCGGAACCCACCGTCGCATACTCCGCGCTGGCGACAGAAAAATTTCGATTGTTGCCGGTCATACACTGATCACCGATCTTAATGGCCCGGGCATCGGCTTCAAACTCGCGCGACATACGCTGAAAGCTCATGGCGCCGACGTTGTGGTAACCCTGAACAATAACGCACTTTCTGCGCCGCTTTATCCTCGTATTGGGATGGAACCCTGGCTCGGTGAGTCCGGCCGTGTTGCGCTGGAGCGTACTCTGGATTGGCCGGCGGTTCTGACGGGATCTGCCCGACGCAAGATGGCCAGGGCAGACAGCGAGGAAGCGCTTCGCTCGGTGCCGGAATACGGCCTGCAGAGCGTCACGCCATCGGACGCGCCGCCAGTAATAGAGGGGCTTAGTCTTCTTGATCCGGAAGCGGCTGAAGATGCGGAGATACTCGANGACTTCAGCGATCGCATGTNTCAGAGCGAAGTCTTTCAGCCCGACCGGAGCGCGCGCATCTGGCGATATCGTCAGAGTGATCCGGACCATCGCGGCGCCATGTTTCTTTATGGTCTGAAAGATAAAGGCCGGCTCTCTGCGCTCGTGGCCGTCTCAATCGGCAAGGACACGAAATTCAGTCCGGCCTGCCTCGAGATTGAGGATATGTCTATTGCGCCGGGTATGCGTATGGCGCCACTTGCATTGCTTCGTATCCCTGAGGCCTTTGCCCGACAAATGCGGCTCGCGCGTGTTCGGATGCGACGGGTGCCAAACTGGATGCAGGCGCAGCTATCCGGGCTAAAAGGCTGGCGGGTGCGGCATCGCAATTACGACTCCTGTCATGTTCATGCAAAAGACCGCGGTATTCTCGACCAATGGGATCCCGGCCCTATGGAAAGCGATTTCTTCTTCGCCCTCAGGCGTATGCCACATTTGGCTGAGGCGGGCGCGGGCTCAGTCGCGGCTTAGATTTGCGCGGACCGGAGTGTCCGGTATTCCGTTCTGAGCTCGTTTTCTTTTTTCAGACGATAGTTTGAAAGGAAACCGCTATGCCAAAACTGATACAGCTCTCAACGCTCAGCCTTGTCCTCGTAATGAGTAGTGGCGCCGCTAACGCGCAGGAGCCACCAAGACAGCCGGATGTCAAATTGCAGGAGCGTGTTGCGCCTGAAGTGCCTCAGCTTCAGGAGCCTGCGGTCAAAGGAGATGATCGTGCTGGCTTTCTCAGAAAGCGTCCCAGCAAGATTGAGAAGCCAGACATTGCCTNCGTAAAGCCTAAGCCTGAAATCGCCCAGCCCAAGCCGGTGATTGAGGGAGATGACCGCGTCGGCTTCCTGCGAAAACGACCTGCAAAGGTTAAGCCAACGCCTTCTGAAGCTGATTCTGTGAAAAAGGACTGAGATCAGTCCAGCTCTGAACTCACGTTCGATTGGGCGAGTAACGTCTTCAGCTCATCCAGATAGGCATCATAATGGCGCCATCGCGCCTTTGAACTGGTGTGAACCGGCTGGCGAACCTGCCAGACGCTGGCTGTGCGCACGATTGAATCGGCTTTGTGAAACTCCAGGCAGGCGTCTTCGAAGGGCAGGTCGAGAAAGTCGAGCAGGCGTTCGGTCATGCCGCGCTGATCAGCGATCATGTCTTCATAGTCATGGGTCAGAATATCGTCTGGCCAGAGTTTTTTCCAATGCGCCATCATCTCGCGCTCTGCGATCAGATGATGGCCACACCCCACCAGATCCGATGCAAAGCTGAGGGTGGGCGCGAGCTGCTGGAAATACATGGACAGGCAATTGTCCAGTGGGTGGCGGCGCGTATGGATGATTTTGGCCTCTGGAAAGAGCCGCTTGATCAGCCCNATATGCCAGAAGTTTTCCGGGCGCTTGTCCGTTACCAGACTTGCCGTCGGGCCGATCGCCTGAAGCCTCCTGAGAAGATGTGCTCGAAAAGGCGTCAGCGCTTCGGGACTGGCAGCAGCAATCGCTGCGGGTGTCCCGCCGAGCGCCATGGCGATCTGAGGGATCATCTCCATTTCGCCACCTGAAGCGACCTTCGAATGGCTTGCCAGGACCTGCTCGGCCAGTGTGGNGCCGGACCGAAACAGGCCAAGAATGAAGACGGGCCGGACTTCCGGCTCGTTCGCCGCAGGAATGCCGGGTTTGCCTGGTTCAGCAAAAGCTTCGCGGCTCTTTTGAAAGATGGTCAGATCAGATTGCGGCGAATAGGGCGGTAACTGGCTGGTCCGTCGCGTGGTTTCGTTTGCATCTCGATAGGCGTTGAACGCCTCTGGAAACGCCCTGCAGGCATCCAGCAGGCGACCGAGCGCAAAGCCGAGTATTGATCTGTCCAGTTCGTTGAGGCCCGGCCGTGCCATGGCGTCGCGCACGCGGAGAATGATCGGATCGTCTTTTGTATTCGGTTTGTGCAGAGCTGCGAGCCTCGAAAGCGCATCGACATCCTCTGAGCACTGTTCGAGCATGTCTTCGTAAAGCGTGCGGGCATCATCCTGCCGACCCTGATCCTCTCGCAAACTGGCCAGGTTCTTCAGCGCGGGCATGTGGCCCGGCTTGAGTGCAAGCGCTTTGTTCAGCTCGGTCTCGCACGCCTGACTGTTCCGGAAAGCTTCGAGCAGAATGACAGCCTTGTTGACGTGGACATCTTCTGCGCCTTCAATATTGAGCGCGAGCGCCTGATCATAGGCTTTGAGCGCTTCAGTATCGAGGTTGGCCCGCCGCAGGGCCACCGCATAATTGTACCAGTCATCGGCCCGCCGGGGGGCGGCTTGCAATAAATGCTGATAGGCGCGGATGGAGTCGCCAAGACGTCCGGCCTTTGAAAAAGCTTCGGCCTGTGCGCGGAGCTGTCTGATGGCGAGTTCGTTCATCGGATCTGATTAGACCAGAAGACGTCTCCGCGCCAAGCAGGTAAGCGGTTTAAGCNTCGGCCTCTTCCATTTCGGATTGCACTTTTTCTGCCCAGTCTCGTCCCGGGTCTCCGCCCCATAAAAGCCAGGCAATGTATCCGGCGCTCGGATTGTCGTCATTTCCGAAATCGTCAGCGTCTTTATCGACTTCGTGACGCGCGAAATAGCTTGTCATCCGTTTGATGGTTTCGGGCGATAGTGACTTGCGGTTTTTGAGATCTCTGGCGCGCGCCACACCCGTATCTGTGCCGCCGCGATCAAACTCATCGCGCAGCTTCAGACCCTTCTCTGCGGCATCAGCTGCTGACTTGGGCGGCGTGAAATCAATGTCTTCGTACTTTTTCGGAACTGACATCTGCTCAAGATGCTTTGCGGACTTCTGAATGGCTTTTCAGGGCTTCGGAATCGCCGGTGTCGATCCGATAGGCGGGGCAATCATCGCTTGCGTCGCGAGTGACGTCCTCGCCTTTGATTTTGAGGGTTTGTTTCTGGGTGTAGACTTTTATCACCTCGCCACTGGCGGTGCCATTGCCCCAGTCCCATTCGACCTTGTCGCCTTCTTTGTATTTCGCCTGCTTGGCCATGCGTATCTCCTGTCAAACGACAGAGATAACAGCGTGAGTTGAATAGAGTTCCGGGTTAACCCAAGCCTTCTTTGCGATTAGACGAACAATGCCGGGTTCAGTCTGCAGCATCATTCTGAGGCGTTTCGCGAAAAAAAACTTCATCGACACGGAGGCCAAACGCGTCTGCGATTTCGAAGGCGAGCGGAAGAGACGGGTCGAAGCGTCCATTCTCTATAGAGTTGATAGAGTTGCGGGAGACGCCGACACGGTCTGCCAGATCTGCCTGACTCCATTTGTGTTCAGCCCGAAGCACACGGATACGATTTTTCAATGATCACACCGCCCGTGACATCCATAGTCGCCATAGTAGGCCCGCGACCATGGTGCAGACGGCCTGTAACACCACTACGCAGATGAAACCCATCATGAATATCATCAGCGCGGCTTCCTGCGATATCGAAATCCCTTGGTCCAGGGACGAGGCAAAATTTGCAATCAGCTTTTTTGCGGGCGGTAGGATCAAAACGAACGGAAACAGTGCTGCGCCCATCGGCCACCCCCACTGCGCGCCAAATTTAGCTGCCTCCCGATGCCATTCGTCAGTGCTTTCGAGGCTGACTGCGGCAAGACTCAGCGTTGAAAACATCACCGTCAGCCCCATCATGATCGCGAGCGTAAATACTAGCCAGTCAGGCAGATCTCTCAGCCATGCCATTGAGATAGCGAATAACACGGGCGCACCGCACGCTATGGCAAGCAGAGTTCGTTTCTTATTTCTCGCAGACAGCATCTGTGACATCGGAAGCCCTCAATCTAAACGACGCAAAAGATAGTTTGCATAATGCAAAGTATACTTGTCATATTTCAACGTGGGTGACAAGTGTGTTTGTCAGGTGCGCAAAAAAAACCGCCAACCCTGGGGCCGGCGGCTTTTGTTTTGGCGAGGCGAATGCCTTATTCGCTTTTGGCTTCCCATGCGGCGGACTGGGCTTCCACAATCTTCAGGAGGTTGCCCATTGGCGCGTGCATGTCGAGCAGGTGCAGGCCCCAACCCGTATTGATGCTTCCATCTGCGTTGAAGATGTCGCCGCCATAGGTGTCTGTGCGGTCATCTGTCGGATCAGCCATTGTGGTGTAGGCCAGCCAGTTATGGGTATCATTGCTGACGCATTCGGCAGAAATCAAACCAGGCAGCTTCACGAACGGCGTGTCGATCTCCACGCCCTTGGCAAACTCAGTCACATTCCCCGCGCGGTCTGGCTCGTTCGCAAGATAAGGGATGAGCATGCCATCATCGCCAGAAACTTCAGCCGGGTTCACACACATGGCGTCGCCACGCGAGGAATTCACACCGAAGAAGCTATCTTTCGAAGGCGGCACATCTTCGCGGAATGACGAATAAGCGATGATGCACCCTGTGTCAGATGCGTTTTCGCAGGCTGGCATACCCATGAAGCCGCCATTTTCGTCTGCCGGGTAGGTAATGCCTGTTGGCATGGCAGAGACAATCAGGTCCTGAGATGGCTTGCCGATGATCTCGGTCGCCAGAACGCCCTGAAGAACGCTTGATCCCTGAGAGTGTCCGACGAGCACGACGCCGCGACCGTCATTGTAGTTCTCAAGATAGTAGTTCCATGCGGCAACCACGTCAGCCTGTGCAATTGCCGGGTCGGCATCGACCTGTTGTCCGGCCATGCGAGCGCGCAGCGCCTTCAATGTGACAGAACGATACATTGGCGCATAGGTCTTACAAACAGAGCCAAAGCGCGCAAACTGGCCGACAACTGTGACAATTTCGCCTGCTTCATCAGCAATCATGTCCGAGTTGCCAGTCTGGTCGACTGAAGAGGTCGGATAGACGTAGAAACAGTCAATCGCCGGATCGGCGGCCGCTTCGTAGAACTCTTCAGAGACAACCACTTCGCCATCCTGCACGTCAACGACAGTTGTTGTGAGGTCTGCGGTCTCGCAGTGGTCGCCTTCCTTGCCTGGCAGGCAAAGCCAGTTGGCTTCGTTGGAATAGTCCGAGGGCGTGATGCCGGTTGGATCAGCTTCGGCTGCTTCAGTCGCAATCTTTTCGACATTGGCACCTTCTGATTCAGCGGCCGGTGGCGCTTCTGCAGTCGGCGCTGCTGGTTCTTCGCTGCCGCCACACGCCGCAAGGCTCGCCATCAACAGGGCAATACCTGAAACTTTTAAATTCATTACTCTTCCTCCCAAAGCGATGAGCCTGAACATTGTGAAGTGTTCCCGGGACTTCGTCCAGTTCAATTGAGTAAGCTATCGCCAAAGTCGAAACGGGAATCTGACCGGGTCGGGACTGTTCACGGTTGACCTTGTCAGCCGGGTCATAAAAAACGAGCGCGATTCCATGGGAAAGGGACCGCGATGACAACGACACCTGTCTTGACCGAGCCAGAGTGGGTGGACCGGCTGCCGGCCTGGGGAAGAGACTTTTACGACTATGTCTCCTTCCTCTGGGAAGAGGGTGTGTTCGGACTGTCTTATGGCGAAATGCTCTCGGCCATCGCAATTATTCTGATCTCTCTGATGATCCGGGGGCTGTTCGCCAGAACCGTTGTGCGCGCGATTTCCAAGGCGGCGTCCGGCACGCGGACCAATCTTGATGATGCACTGGTCAAGACCATTTCCGAGCCGCTCAAGATCGTACCGGTGATTGTTGGCGTGTATATTGCCGTACAGATCGTAGACCTTCCCGACGACCTGCAGACATTCGCGGACCGGATTGTGCGGTCCATGGTGGCGATCTCTGTTTTCTGGACGCTGAACCGGGCGGTTGGCGCGTTTTCCTTTCTGTTTACGGGCCTGCGTGAAACCCTGTCAGGCGCAATTGTCGACTGGCTGGTGAAGACACTTCAGGTGCTGTTCCTGATTATCGGCGCGGCCGCTGTCCTTGAAATCTGGACGATCCCGATCGGACCGATCATTGCCGGTCTCGGTGTATTTGGTATTGCGGTTGGTCTGGGCGCGCAGGACCTGTTCAAGAACCTCATTGCCGGAATTCTCATCCTGACGGAGAAGCGGTTCCAGCCAGGCGAATGGATCGCCGTTGACGGGATCTGCGAAGGCACAGTGGAGAAGATCAATTTTCGCTCCACGCTGATCCGTCGCTTCGACAAAAGCCCGATGTATGTTCCGAATTCCAAGCTCTCGGACAATGCAGTCACCAACTTTTCGCGGATGACACACCGCCGGATCAAATGGGTGGTCGGCGTTGAGTATCGAACCACAGTCGAGCAGCTGAAATATATTCGCGATGAGATTGAAGCTTATCTCTGGTCGAATTCTGACTTCGCCAAACCGCCGGCTACGGCGTTGTTTGTTCGGGTGGATACGTTCAATGCGAGCTCAATCGATTTCCTGATCTATACCTTCACCAACACCACCAATTGGGGCGAATGGCTCGAACTGAAGGAAAAGCTCGCGCTCGAGATCATGGACATTATAGAGAAGGCCGGGACAGGTTTCGCTTTCCCGAGCCGCACAGTCTACATGCAACAACAGGACCCGCCAGAGATCATGTCTCCGCCCGATCTATCGCCCCGCGTGGAGCGTGCACGGCTTGAGAAGCTGGCTTATGAAAAAGCCTCCGGCATGGATTCTGACGATAGCGAATAGCGGCTGCCCGAATTCGCTCAGGCAGCTCTCGCTGTCGCGCCCCGGACTTTCCAGAAGCGAAGGGCGCGTGCGGCGGCGTCTGATGAGACTTCGCGGTAGACGCCAGCATACTCACTGACGAGATTGATCGCATCGTTCTTGCCGGCGACATAAGCGGCGACTGTTGCAAAGAGCGGCAGGGGTGCATCGAGCGCTTTCATGACCAGGGCCAGGCTGTCCACGTCGCGTTTCTTATAGATGTTGAGCGCTGTGTGGTAGCCAATTCCGGTCAGGCGGTTCATGGCTTCTGCAAAACATCCGATGTTATCGGCCTGCAGGAAGCGATGGAAATGACTCGGAGAGAGGGCTTCGAGTTTTACCAGGCGATCAATCTCGACAATCGCGTTTTTCTGTTCCCGCGATTCCTTGCCGAAATTCTGTCTTACGACGCGCCGGCTGCGAGCCAGTGCGACTTCAAGTTCCTGTTCCGAAACGCCTGAGAAACGCTCCATGATTTCTTTGCGCAGGTCCTTTTCGACGAGCATGACAAGCTCGTTCAACAGATCAAGCGGCACATCATCGCGACTGACAAAGCTTTTTTGCAGCACGGCAGAGCTGAGCGCTTTGTCCGTAACTTTTTCCATGGATTCCCGCCCGATCCTGGCCGTGTGGTTCTCCAGGAGTGAGGCGATGACGTTTTCAGTACCGTGGTCGACAATGGCGTCAGATACCAGCTCACTGACCCCGACGCGTTTCGTGATCGCCAGGATGTGCTCCTGCGTGCGCGTCGTGATGACCTCGATAAGGTCTTCGTCGCTGAGCATGGTTGAGCTTTCGAGGACGGGTCTTGCCACGGCTATATCGTCATCCAAGGCAAAGGATTTGAGTGTTTGCGAGACAGGCGCCTTCGCCGTTGAGAGCTTTTCAGCAAGCTCGGCGCGGACGGAGGATTCCATATCCTTAACTACAGCGCCGACGACTTCATCAAAAAGAATGCATTCATTGTGGTTGCGCTGACAGGGGTCGCCGAGAAACATGTCTGTAATGCTGCGAAGAAGCTCGCGTCGGTTATCGCTTGAGTTTTCCTTGGCGAGATCTTTAAGGCGCGCAAAAGCTGAAACATTTTCTGTTGAAGGCATGGAACGGTCCCGCAAATTTCCCTGACTTCCGGAATAGCGCGGGCTTCGTTAAAAACTCTCTGCGGGTATCGCTTAATTTTATGGAAATTCGCGTCAGGACTGTAGATTATCCTTCGAGGGATTCTCGCTTTTCCTCGAGTTCCAGCCACTCCATTTCAGCTTCCTCCAGCGTATCACGCGTGGTCTCCAGCTCGCTGCTTGCTTTGTGAAACCGATCAGGATTTTTGTTGAAAAGGGCTGGGTCAGCCAGTTCCGCTTCCAGCGCTTCGATCTGTTTCTGGAGCTTTGGCATCAGCTTATCGAGCTCTTCCAGACGGTGCTTATCCTTAAAGGAAAGCTTGTTCTGGCTCTTCGCCGCAGGCTTTGAAGATTTGCCTGATGCGCGCGATGAGCTCCCGCCTGTGTCCGTGCCGGAGGCCCGTGACCCTTTGATTTCCTTGAGTTGTCTCGCCGCATCGGAATAACCGCCGGGTGTTTCAACCCATTTGCCATCGCCGACAGGCGAGAGGCAGGATGTGACAACGCCATCCAGAAATGCACGGTCGTGGCTGACCAGGATCAGTGTGCCGTCATACTCGGCCAGCATGTCTTCCAGAAGATCCAGCGTTTCCATATCGAGATCGTTTGTCGGCTCGTCGAGCACCAGAAGGTTTGAAGGCTTTGCAAGCGCGATAGCCAGCAGTAGCCGGTTCCGCTCTCCGCCGGACAGGGCCGAAACAGGTTGACGGAGTTGCTCCGATTTGAAGAGGAAGTCCTGGGCATATGAGGCAACGTGTCGCGGTGTTCCGCGCACGACAATCTGGTCGCCGCCTTCAGGTGCCAGAGCTTGCCAGAGCGTGTCGTTAGGATCGAGACGCGCCCGGTTCTGATCGAGATAGGCGATTTCGAGGTTTGTGCCGAGTTTCACTGATCCCGTGTCAGGCTCAATCTCTCCGAGCAGAAGCTTGATGAGCGTGGATTTGCCTGCGCCGTTTGGACCGACAAGACCCAGCCGGTCACCGCGTTGAATGCGCAGGTTCAGCTCCTGGACCACAGGCAGTTTGCCTGCCGGTGTATCAAAGGTTTTGGATATGCCGCGTGCCTCGATGACGCGCTTGCCGGAGCCCTCTGCGGTTTCCAGCGTCATGTCTGAGGTGGCGCGAATTTCATTGAGGCCGGTTTTTCGCGACTGACGCTCGGCACGCATATCCATGACTTTGCGGAGCCGACCCTGATTACGCTTGCGCCTGGCCGTCACACCGCGCTCGAGCCAGCGTTGTTCGGCTTTGAGTTGGGTGTTGAGGCGGTCGAGTGCTTTTTCTTCTTCAGCTTCGACTTCTGCTGCCCAGTCATCAAACTTGGCATAGCCCTGATGGAAACGGCGCACTTTGCCCTGGCGGAGCCAGAAGCAGGAGGAGGATATCTTCTCAAGGAAGCGGCGGTCGTGGCTTACCATCAGAAGCGCGCCATGAAATCCCTGGAGACGGGCTTCAAGCTGCTCAATAGCCGGAATGTCGAGATGGTTTGTGGGCTCATCTAACAGGAGAATATCCGGGTCAGCCGCAAAGGCGCGTGCCAGCGCGGCGCGGCGCTTTTGCCCGCCCGAAAGCTTTGCCGGGTCAGCAGACGGGTCGAGCCCCATTGCCATAAGTTCAGCTTCGGCCAGGTGCCGGTCTTCTGCTGAAATGGCGGGCAGGTCCTGAACTGCAAAGTCCAGCAGGCTGTCAAATCCCGACAGGTCCGGCTCCTGAGACAGATAGACGGCGTGTGTACCGGGTTGCCGCCAGACATCTCCCTCGTCGGGATCGATACGTCCAGCTATCACCTTCATCAAAGTGGATTTGCCCGCACCATTACGCCCGACGAGTACCGCGCGCTCATTGGGGCCAATGCTAAGGGTGACGCCCTCGAAGACGGGTTTGCCGCCAAAGGTGAGCTGAATATCGGTAAGGGAGAGAACGGGGGGCTGTGCCATAGCGCTCATGTCGTCGGAAGACGGCGATTTGGCAAGTCCTGTCTGTAGGAAAGGTAACCAGGTGTCGCATTCATTTCCGGAGAACCGGGAATGAACCGCCGGGAGGGAAGGAGGGGGACGCTGGCGGAAGCCGCGACACCTGGCTGTGGGTGGGTATGACGAGAAACGAGCTAATGGGGAGGGGGATGCCCGTTTCCGTTGAGTGATAAATACCCTTCCTAAGCCCAATATGCAAGAAATTTATCCGCCTAGGGATGAAATGTCGCAGATGATGCTGCATCTAGCTGTTTTTGTGATATTTTATTGCGTATCAGGCGTGTGAATTATTTCATCTAAATATGAAATATGGGTGTATTTGCATCACAGGGAACTGCGGCATTCTGACTGAACGGTAGAAAATGAGAAATGGTCGGAGTGGAGAGATTCGAACTCCCGACCCTCTGGTCCCAAACCAGATGCGCTACCAGACTGCGCTAC
>PABS01000119.1 GCA_002699325.1 Ponticaulis sp.
AAGATGGGTTGTATCCGGATCACTTGCGAGAACGTTCTCAGCTGCGGTCTGGGCAGCCTCCGGCGTGACGGTTTCCACGGCAGGCGCAGAGGGGCGTTCCCACCAGCCGAGTTCATCCTCGAAAACCGCGAGCGTGCCGCTGACGCAGATAATGTAGAGAATGGCGCTGATCACCAGACCCATTACGGTGTGCGCTGCCAGTGAGCGATCAACCCGAATGCTTGAGGCGCGAGGCCAGATCGGTTTTCCCATCCCCAGATCTCCCTAAATAAATGCCGCAGCGCCGGAAATCGCTATTCCGGCAACCGTATAAATGGCCCGACGCGACAGGCGCCATTCAATAAGCAGAAGTGTGCTGATCAAGCCCCAGAGGATCACAGTCGACAGGATGGCGATAATGCCAGCCGTTGCCGGATTGCCGGTTTCAGGCCGGATCAGTTTGAAGAGCGCAGCCGACGCGAAAGCTGCGATCAGGCCGGCGAGCGGCCCCGACAGAAAAAATGTACAAATGCTGCTCAAGACGCTGCCCGGCCTGGTAGGCGACGGCTCCGGCACGACGGCTTCTTTTCTGCGGCGTTTTGCGAAATCGAGTCTCGGCATACCGCGCGCCACTGCCACGGTGAAGAACACGGACAGGATCAGCATGACGCCGACCGTGTACTGCGCAAGCCCACGATCCCCGTTCGCAAGGGTTGCGAACACGCATCCGAGCAGGAGACACGCCCAGCCGAGCAGAAGGCGATAACCACCTGCCCGAATTTTCCATGTGGCATAAAGCAGGCTGAGCCCAGCCGCTCCCGCGGCCAGGCTCAGACAGAAAATCAGCCAATGAGAAACGGTCATGAACCGAACTCATAGGCGAGGCGTGCCACGACAGTCCTCCGGACACCAGGGAAGCAGTCACCGCGCGCAAGACAGGAGGTGAGATATTCCTCGTCGGTCAGGTTTCTGGCATTGATCTGGAAATCCCAGCGATCCCACTCATAGCCGATCATCATGTCTGCGAGTGTATAAGAAGGCGTTTCGTATGGGCCTGACACTGTCTCGCCAACATAGCGGACGCCGCCGCCGAGCTTGAAGCCCTCCCACATGCCCTCGGGCTGCCAGGTGGCCCAGACAGACGCGCTTTCTTCAGGCATGGCCGACAGCGGCAGACCAAACTGGTCTTCGTTCTCAGAAGAGGAGGCAGCCACCTGCAGATAAACCTCGTCCAGTTGAAGACGGCCTTCCAGCTCAATCCCTTTCAGCGTGGAAATGCCTTCCTGCTGGCTTGGATTGCCAGGCAGTGAATTCGGGTTCGAAAGGTTCGAGATCTCGATATCGTAATAAGCGAGGGTGATCAGTCCCGGAATGCCGGTTGGCTCGTATTTCAGGCCAACTTCATACTGGCGGGCTTCACGTGGTTTCAGCGCGTTGCCTGTGATCTGGTCTATACCGATGACGGGTTCGAAGCTCTCGGCATAGCTGACATAGGGCGAGATGCCGTTATCGAACTGATAGAGAGCGCCTATGCTCGTAGAGACGGCATCATCTTTTTGGGTATCTGTACCATTGTCATTATCGACCTGATCGGCCCGGACGCCGAGCGTAAACCGCCAGTTATCGAGTGAAATCTGATCAGATACATAAAGGCCCAGATCGGTAACAGTCTGTGTCGGCGCATCGTTATAGATGGCATCGAAAACCGATTGGTCCGGATAGTTACCATAAACCGGATTCGCAAGATCAAAGACGTATCTGAAATCGCCCTGAAGTGCGCCCCCTCCAAAGTAGTAAGCGGAATTGCTGTCGGTTTCGACATCCTGATACTGAAGGCCTGCCAGCACATTGTGCTCAAGCGGACCTGTCATGAAATCGACCTTCGCCCGGATATCGGCAGCAAGCTGATCAAAGGTATTGTCACCCTGGTAGAAGGTGCGTGGAACGGTTGTATCCGTGAATCCTGTAACAGACGCGGGCAGGCCCAGATATTGGTTGATATAGCGGCTGCCACCCGTGAAGGTCGGCCAGGCCTGGTGATAGTCGGCTTCGCCTGAGCGCCAGAGCGCGGTGGCTTCAAGCTTCAAACTGTCATTCACGCGGTGCTCGCCGAGCAGCGTGACCTGTGTTGAATCAGTATTGTAGCGGTTGAAGTCCGGTTCACCGACATAGAGATCGGGGTCGATGTACTCGCCGGTAACAGTGTGCGGGAAAAGCGTGCCTTCAACCGGAATGAATTGAGCACCCGTATCACTGTCTGTGTCTTGCCAGAGGCCAATCACCGTCAAAGTGGTATCAGACGTCGGCGCATAGGTGAGGGAAGGCATCAGAAGCTGAGTTCGCTCGTCTACATAGTCGACCTGGGAACCGGTATCGCGATACAGGCCGATCAGACGATAGGACAGTTTGCCGTCTGAGCCGCTTACGGGCCCGGTGACGTCACCTGCGATCTGGTAACGATCCAAGTTGCCAACTTCGCCAACGATCTCCCCGCCGAATGCGTCCCGCGGGCGCTTGGACACAACATTGAGCAATCCGCCTGGAGATCCCTGACCATAGAGCACAGATGCGGGACCCTTCAGGACTTCGACTTGTTCCACGGTCCATGGATCGACACGAGTGGTGTTATAGCTGCCGAAAAGCTCCTGAATGGAGTCGCGATAGCGGGGGATGCTCAGGCCGCGGGACGAAACAGAGTCTCCACGTGTCGCGAAACCATAGGTCTCGCCGGTGACGCCTGCTGTGTAAGTCACGGTCTGGGAAAGGTTGAGCGCGCCCTTGTCGATAAAGAGTTCTGCCGGTTCGACGCTGACAGAGCGCGCCGTCTCTGTGATGGGGGTATCCGATTTCGTTGCGCCAAAGGCACCTATCTGACCGGTTACGACGATCGTCTCCTGACGGCTTTCGTCCTCTTCGTTGCTGGTTGCCTGCGCGTTGGCGACACATCCAAGGCTCGTCGCGAATGCGAGAGCGAACAGACTGACGGCCATGCCCGAACGTCGTGTGAACATCAATTTCCTCAGCTGCGTTAATGCAAATCATTCTCAAGACCGGCTGTCTAATGAGAATGAATATGCGAGTCAATTGCAAAGAGGAGGTTCTGTTTGCCGTGAGTGTTCGGCGGCTTCATTTACCGATGGCTGGGTGTCAGAAAACCGATACTCCAAACCGGGTACGGTGCATTGAGGGCGATGCCCGGATGCAACAGAAAGAATGTCGGACCAAAATCTTATCCATCGCATACATGCATGAGCCCATACTCGCAGCATGTCATTCGTGCCTGCCAAACCCAATCTTCATGCCGCGCTCAGCCTCGATCAGATCATCGGACTGTTTCTGGCGCAGCTTTATGACTGGCTCATTCGCTTCGAACGCTCTGGCGTCCGGGTCGCCCCCCATTACATTGCGCAGAACGTCGCGAAAGCTGACGCGCTGGTGTACGCCTTCATCCGCATGCGCGCCGCGGCCAAACTTGAGCGGGCCGGATACGCTGAGACAGCGCGTGCCATGCGGACACCACCGTACGAACGAGCCGAAGCCGAATTTTCTATCTGCGCTCGCGAACCTGTGGTTCGCATAGATCAGGCTCAGGGCCACGACGGTGCAACACCTGCCGAGCTTCTCTCGCGCCTCCAGATCACAATCGAGAATTTCGAACGAACCGAGGCGCTCGCAACCGTAATGGCCCGTATGGTGGTTTATACGCTTAGCTTTCTCACCCCAGAAACGCGGGAGGTGCCCGACTATGCCCATCCGGCAGACCTGGGGCTGACATCAGGCTCCCGCCCATCTTTGATCGCTCTAATGGGCGAAGGCCTGCCTTACCAATGGCCGCCGCCCTCTCCGCCGATCCCAGACTTGATCTGGGATCCACGCCTCAGAACCCGCAGTGGGCACGCTCTATCAGCAAAGGCATGGACAGCAGCCCTTGCTGGTGTCGTCGGAAAGAAACGTGCACCCCATCTCAGTTCAGCGTGACAGGCCTGAGCGCGACCCATCGTGAGAGCGGCGAGAGCCGCGAAGCGGGTGGTCAAAACGAAAAAAATAGTGCCGCCCCACAGCCTTGAGCCAGTTCTATGCGAGGCTTGCCTCGCGAGAACTTAAATTGGGGAGCCGTGAGCGCAGCGAAATGGCGTGAGATCAAACAAAAAGCTCACAAGCGACCGCGCAGGCGTAGATGCGCCAGCGTCAGCTGGCATAGCATCGAGCAAAACAAATAACGCCCCAGGGATCCCTCTGCGGCGGTACACGTGCATCTTCAACTCCCGGACACAAAAAAACCGGCGCCATTTTGGTGCCGGTTTCTTCGTTGGTGAATTCGGTAGTGGGCCTAAGCGGCTTCTTCGTCGCGAAGCTGCTGAGCGTTTGGCGAAGGATCGCGCAGTACATAACCGCGGCCCCAGACNGTTTCGATATAGTGCTGGCCTTTGGTCGCCTGCTGCAGCTTCTTGCGGAGCTTACAGATGAACACGTCGATGATTTTGAGCTCTGGTTCGTCCATGCCGCCATAAAGGTGGTTGAGGAACATCTCTTTGGTGAGGGTCGTGCCCTTACGCAGAGAAAGCAGCTCGAACATCTGATATTCTTTGCCGGTGAGGTGAACGCGGTTTCCGCCCACTTCAACAGTCTTGGCATCGAGGTTCACAATGATGTCGCCNGTGCGGATCACGCTTTCAGCATGNCCTTTAGAGCGACGAACGATTGCCGTGATGCGGGCGATCAGCTCATCTTTATTGAAAGGCTTGGTGAGATAGTCGTCAGCACCATAACCCAGCGTTTTGACTTTGGCTTCAATGTCCGGGTTACCGGACAGAATGAGGACCGGTGTATTCACGCGGCTCATCCGAAGCTGTTTCAGGACATCAAAGCCGGAAATGTCGGGGAGGGTGAGGTCCAGAATAATAATGTCGTACTCATAGACCTTGCCGAGATCGACACCTTCTTCACCGAGGTCGGTTTGATAGATGTTGAACCCTGCTGCTTTCAGCATCAGCTCGATGCTGCGAGCGACTGCGTTGTCGTCTTCAATCAATAGTACGCGCATCAAGTCGTCTCCCGAATCACTTTACAGTTTAACGCGTGAAAGGCTTCTTCTCCAGATAAACCGGGAGTTGGTTGCCAAATGGTTAACATAGAGTCCGTTCGGGCTCTTCGATTTTAACGAAGATTCCTGTTTTCATCTCGCAGTCTGTTAACCGTAAAGGCCTGATGCGCCGCGAAATCGCCTGAAAACAGCCGCATAGGGTGCCGATTCTCCACAGGCTGCAAGTGTTGTGGGAAAATAAGAAAAAGCCTGCGGTCGAATTTGCGGCAGGCTTAAAGAAGAGAAATTTAAGCGAAGCGCAAACAAACTCGTCCCGCTTCCCTGTTAAGATTTACTCTTCACCTTCAATGCCGAGCAGCTCGACTTCGAAAACCAGAGTTGCGCCAGGTGGAATGGAAGGACGTCCCTGAACGCCATAAGCAAGATCGTGCGGGATATAGAGCTCGTACTTGCTTCCAACCTTCATGAGTTGCAGCGCCTCGGTCCAGCCGGGAATGACCTGGCCNACGCCGAAGGTGGCAGGCTGGCCNCGATCATAGCTGGAATCGAAGACNGTGCCGTCGAGCAAGGTGCCCTTATAGTGCACACGAACCGTATCGCTCGCTGTCGGCTGAGGGCCGTCGCCTGCGGTCAGTACCTTATAAGCCAGGCCGGATTCGGTAAACTCGACACCGTCTTCGTTTTGCTTTTCCTCGAAGAAGGCGTTTTCGGCAGCCAGGTTTTCTTCAAGTTGAGCCGCCTGTTCTTCCTGTATTTTCTCCTGCTGAGCTCGCTGGAAGCGCTGATAAGCGTCGCGAACTTCGATTTCAGATACGACAGGCTCCTCGCCATTGAGGGCGTCTGAGATCGCGCGGCGGAACACGTCGTCGCGCACGCCAAGGTCGCTATTGTTGATCTCGTCAGCGAGCTGATAAACNGTGGAATAGACGACGATATCTTCGTCGCTNTCCAGGTTGATTTCAGCGCCCTCGACGCCAGAAGTCGTACCNGATGCTGGCGACATGCTCGTGGCGACGACATATCCGCCAATGGCGCCGACAATCACGCCGCCTATGCCGATCAAAACTGCTTTCATTTCAAATGCTCTTTCATAGTCAGAAGCTGGACGGGCGCATATGAACGCAAGGGCGTATGCAATGCAATTGCTGCGTCACAGTGTCCAGCGTCCGGCATTCTACAGTGCTTGCCTCAGAACTTAACGATTGCTTAGCCGGAAAGCGTGAACTTACGTCCATAAACACGCGAGCGGATTCGCCCTCCATGCTTCAAGACCTCATCAGAACCGTAAAATCCACGCCTGTCGTTCAGGCGCAAGGGCAGGTGGTTGCTCTGGAAGGGCTTCGCATTGAAGCCAGCGGCCCGCGAGGCGCCCTGCGACTTGGTGCGCTTGCGCGAATTGGCGGNCCGGACGGCAACCTGGCTGAAATTGTCGGCTTCCGAGATGATTATGCCATTCTTCTTCTCTGTGAGGATGGTGGACATGTATTCCCTGGCGCGTCAGTCTTCTTCCAGAGCCAGCCTGCCATGCTGTATCCTGACGAGAACTGGCTTGGGCGGATCGTTGATCCATTCGGCAATCCTGTAGACGCAGGGCCGCCACTGTCACGCGGGTCCTATGCGCGACCAGTCGAGGCGCCGCCGCCACCAGCCCATGCCAGAACACGGATTGATGAAAAGCTTCATCTGGGCGTGCGGGTTATGGATCTGTTCACGCCGTGCGGACGGGGCCAGCGTCTTGGCCTCTTTGCTGGTTCCGGTGTGGGTAAATCCACTCTGATGGGAATGCTGGCCAAGGGCGCAGATGCCGATGTGATCGTGATTGGTCTGGTNGGTGAGCGGGGCCGTGAGGTTCGNGAATTTGTNGANGACGCGCTTGGGGCTTCTGGTCTGGCGCGATCTGTNATCGTNACNGCNACNTCTGANGCGCCNGCGCCNGCNCGNCGNCGCGCAGCGTTATCGGCCATGGCTGTGGCCGAGTATTTCCGTGATCGCGGCAAGCAGGTCTTGTGTCTTCTCGATAGCGTAACGCGGTTTGCCATGGCCCAAAGAGAAATCGGGCTCGCAGCGGGTGAGCCGCCAACGACACGTGGCTATACGCCGTCTGTCTTCGCTGAGTTACCCAAGCTTCTCGAGCGGGCCGGTCCGGGCCAGGCCGGGCAGGGTGGGATTACGGGGCTGTTCACGGTGCTTGTGGACGGCGATGATCATAACGAACCTGTAGCCGACGCTGTACGCGGTATTCTGGATGGGCACATCGTGATGTCGCGCCAGATCGGTGAACGGGGTCGGTATCCAGCGGTGGATATTCTTAAATCGCTGTCGCGTCTGGCCAGTCAGTTGCAATCCCCAGAGGAGGCTAAACTGGTCAGAAGCGTACGACGGCTGGAAGCGACTTATGCCGATATGGAAGAATTGATCCGGATTGGGGCCTATAATTCAGGCGCCGATGCCGAGACGGACAGGGCGATCCGTTTGCACGATGGATTGTCGGCATTTCTGACCCAGAGTGAAAGCGACCCGACCCCGCCTGAGGGTGTCTTCGAAGGGCTAAAAGCCATTTATGAGGCCAGTGCATGAAGACGCTTGAAACACTCGTCAAACGGGTCAAGGCCGACATTGATGCGTTGTCGATTGAGGTTGGCCGTGCGGTCAGTGCGCGGAATGACATTCTGGCAGAAAAGGCGAGCTGTGCGGCCTCTACGGAGGTTGAGTCCACCCAGTTCGATGGGTCCCCGCTCTCGGCGCTCGGACTTGCACCTTATCTGGAGCGACAAAAAGCCAGGCAGGCAGAACTTGACGAGGCGCTCAGTTATGCCGAGCGCGCCCATGAAGAATGCACCAAAGCGCTATCTGAAGCCTATGCTGAGCTGAAGAAGCTTGAATACTTGCTTGCACAGCAAAAACTGAAAGCAGCAAAGGCGGCTGAACAGGCTGAACAGGCTGGATTTGATGAGCGCAGCTCGCAAATGCATGCGCGGAAGTCTTCGCTGAGATAATCAGACCAGAACCTTAATGAAGAGGTTGCCCTTGTGCACGTGCACGTCTGCCTGCGCGGATGTGACGCCAAGCAGGGTGAGGCCCAGCTGTAGCGACGCTTTAGAGTCGAGGCCAAGCGTTGGGGCTGCAGCATTCAGATTGAACAACATCTCTTTCGACGTGATGATAGCGCGACTGACGAAGATATTCAGAGCAATGCCGTTCTCATCGCGTTCAGAGCGCACGGCCATACGGTCGCCAGACTGACAGGCGCGCAGAAGGCCTGCAATCAGATGCTGAATGCCCAGAGAGGCGAGTGGTCTTGAGCCGATCTGAGTGAACCAGGAGGTTTCTGTTTCCATGATCAGATCAACGCCGCGCGATTTTGCCGTTCGCGAAACACGTTCTGCAGTATCGACCAGCAATTCATGGATCGGCGTTCTGGTCGACTTGCTGAAATCGTCCTGAGAGTAGGTCCGGATGGCGCGTACAGTTTCCAGAAGGTGGGAAACATAATCTGCGGTCGTTGAGCGCCCCGCATCCTCCATGGTTTCCAGTAGCGTCTGAAGGCTCATCTCAAGATAAGAGAAGGGGCCGACGAGCGCTTCTACAGATGTCTTGAGTTCCCGGGACGACAGACGCCCTTCGGGGATTTCCGTTTTCATCTGATGACGGATCGAAGAATTCAAATAGAGCTGACGCAGAAGATTTGGATTGAGGTCACCCTTGTCGATGACGGCATCTGCGCCGCTCGAAAAGGCTTCCTGGCGCATATCTGCGGCGTTGTCAGAAGTTACAAAAATGATGGGTGCGCTGGTGAAAGACCGTACACGTCGAATATCGTCCTCGATAGAAATTGCGTCAGGACGCCGGACATCCAGCAGTACAAAGTCAGTCTCTCCCTCCTGAGAGGCAGAAAAGAAATCACTGATCTTTTCGCTGATGTTGAGCTGAATATCGCTATCCGCGCCGACCATATCGGTCAGCGCTTCAGCGTCTCGGAGATTGTCCTCAACATAATGGATACGCATGTTGTACCTTACACTTGTAAGAGTAATATACTGTTGTCTTTCATTACCCGCAATCAATACCGGTAAATCTTCCACAGACTTCTGTAGATATGGAAGAGGGGATGCAAAATTGTTAAGGTCAGTACTATTACGTTTATTACGACTACCACCTGTTGGCTGGATCAATGGTTGAACCGAAACAACGACTCAGGCCAGCCTGACTATTCTACGCCATTGCGAGATGATGCACTTGGGTGATTATAAATAGTCTGGGGATGAGTTGATCGGCTCACAACATTCTTCGTTGCCAGGAAGTGGGTTCAGGCCTGTATGAGCGATTCGTTTCCTTTCGATCACGCCGATCCAACTCTTTTGTTGAACAATATTGCGTCGGCTCTGTCTCACGACGTGCGGACGCCGCTACGCCACACGACTCAGTTTCTGGAATTCTATGAAAGGGAGCTGGCGGCAGGAAATATCGAGAAAGCCGCTGACTATCTGGCCGTGGTCAAGGAAAGTGTGGTGCAAAGCTACGCCATGATTGACGGCCTCATCGGCTATGCGCGTGTTGGGCGAGATCTGGACCCGCCAGAAAATGCAGATCTGGAAAAGCTAACTCAGACCGCAATTGACCGCGTCCGCCTTGCGACTGAAGTGGAAGCGATTGATTTTGCGTTTAAAGGCGAGGCCATGGTTCACGGCCACCATATACAGCTCCTGGAGCTGTTCTATCAGGTATTTGAAAATTCAGTCCTGTTTGGCAGGCCTGAGATTCAGCCGAAGATCCGGGTCCGGAGTCGCAAAACAGATGGAGGCCTCGTCATAACAATTCGTGATAACGGTCCAGGCCTTCCGGAGAGCCACCACAAGATGATTTTTGATCTGTTTCATAAGATCAGTCATCCGAACAATCCTGGCGGCCTCGGAGTTGGCCTCTCACTCGCACGGCGAATTGCCGAGCTACATGGCGGCTCGCTTCGCGTTGCTGAGCCGAGCGATGACGCGAATGCCCGCGGGCTCGCACTAGAACTCATCCTGCCCGCTGCAATTGAGAGTGAAGCCTGACTGTCAGCTTCTCAGAACGTCTCGCGTTTCAATCGCAATCTCATTGCATGCCCGACGAACTTCTGATGATGCGCCCATGAATGACACAAAGCCATGTGGCAGGGAGTCGTAACACCTGTAGATCACGTCCACACCGGCGTCATGCAGACGATCAGCATAGGCTTTACCCTGATCGACGAGCGGATCGAAGCCGGCGGTTACGAGGATCGTCGGCGCCAACCCTTCAAGCTTTGAATTGCACAACGGTGACAGACGAGGGTTCTCAGGATCGATATCGGACGGCAGAAGTAAGTCCTTGAACCAGGCCATCATTTCTGAGTTCAGTGGGAAAGTGTCGCCATACAGGTGCACGCTTGGTGTGTCTGAATCCGCATCTGTCATGGGATAGATCAGAAGCTGGAGCGCCGGTTGTGGCTTATGATCCAGCATCATTTCCTGCGCAATCACTGCGCAATAATTTGCACCCATGGAATCGCCGCCTATAGCAGCCTGTCCAGGTGGCGCGCCGAAGGTCTCAGCCTCCTGCATGCCCCATTCATAGGCTGCGATCGCGTCTTCCAGGCCGGCTGGCCATTTATGTTCGGGTGCCAGTCTGTAATCAACCGACACGACGGGGCATTTGCAGATATGAGCAAGAAGGCCGCAGAATTCGTGGCAGGTGTCCAGATCGCCAATTACGCCGCCCCCGGAATGGAAGTAAACCATAAGCGGCATGTTCGGATCCTGTCCGAACGGACGGTAAATCCTGATCGGCAGGTTGCGTTTGGCGAGTTTGATCTCACTGTCCTCAAAGGTGACGCCATCAACCATCTCCCCCTTGAGAAGCTCTGTTCCCCGCGCCGCCACTTCGCGAGCCTTTGCTGGGGGTAAAGTGTTCAGCGAAGGTTGTTTGCGTGCCTGATAGGCAATGAACTGAAAGTGCGGGTCCAGTTGCCGTCCACCGATGCGGACTGGCCGCTTGCCGGACATTCCGATCAGCCAGCTTTCAGGCAGGCTCAGCATGAGCTTCATAGCTGCCCGGGAGAGCGATTGTTTCAAACTCATAGTATTTCCCAGTTCCGCACGGACTCGCAGTATTCGTGTCTCTAAGAGGCAGTGTTATGACGAAATCCACTAATCGTCAGCTGTGTTGCGAATTTNGTCGCTTCTGCAACAGCATCACCATCGGGTGTTTTGAATAAGCGATGTAACATGCAGTCGCCAATCTCACGCGCAATCCCGATAGCTGCGGCTGTCAGGTATTCCGTATCCAGGGTGCCAATTCCGCTTTCTTTCTCTAGTGCGTCTTCCACATCCTTCCGGATTTCCTGAAAAATAGCGCGCATTTCAGGTGTGTCGGTCATGATTTGTGACTGCGGAAGGTATGGTGCGCCGAGCTTCAGAACTTCAGCGTTCTTTTGTGAGAGGAAGCTGAAATATGCGCCGAATGCGCACTGCAGATAGTCTTCAAAAGACATATCAGGCTGCTTTGCTTCCCGCAGACGCTCACTGAATTCGATCAGGGTTTCGCTGACGAGGGCTTTCTGAATTTCTTCTTTGGAGCGGAAATAATTATAGAATGTTCCGCTGGCGAGGTCTGTTCTGCGGACAATGTCGCGGACNGTTGTGGCGTCGTAGCCGAGTTCAGCAAAGACCAGCCGAGCAGCATCCAGAATGGCTTTCCGGTTTGCAGCCTTGGAGCGCTCCCGGCGACCGATAGCGGTTTCCTTTTGCGTTGAACTGGTCTTGGATAGTGTCACAGCGGATCCCGGCACGATTGGAACGACATGATTGGTCACGTCTTCGGTGCGATGCAAGTCATCAAGGCCTTGCGTGAAAGAATTCGTTGGCAAAGTGAAGCGGAATGTTCAAGCGTAANGAACCTCTTNCCCTTCATACACGCAGTCAGTATAGACGAACTACATGACAGAGAATCCTGATTTTTTTGACCTCATTCGCCAATACGCCCCCCGCGTAATCAATAGTGTCCCTTATGCGCGCACGCTGGGTTTCGAGCTCGTTGATCTTGAGCCCGGTCGGGCCGTGGCAAAAGCGCCGTACAAGGAAGAAACCATTGGTGACATTGAAACCGGGATCATTCACGGAGGAGTCATCACGGCCCTGCTCGACAATGTCTCGGGCGTTTCAGTTATTGCGGCCCTCCAGGAGATGAAGTCCACGGCGACGCTCGACCTGCGAATTGATTACATGCGCCCTGCGGATGTCGGCCGCGATATCATTGCCGAGGCAAAGTGCTATCACATGACTCGCACCGTCGCCTTTACCCGGGCCTGGGCCTATCATGACAATAAAGATCGTGTGATTGCGGCTGCTTCAGGCTCTTTTGCACTGACGGACATTAAGGGACTCTCGCAACTGGCGACAGGAGCCACGCCAAATGGGTGAAGACATTCAGGATCGGCAGGAAAAGCTTCAGGCCTATCTCAGTCGGACGCCGTTCGCCTCATTTCTCGGTATCAGATGCGATGTGATGGGCGACGAGATGACGGCCATTCTGAAGTTTGATGAAAAGCTGATTGGTAANGCATCTATNCAAGCNNTGCATGGTGGNGTNACNGGCGCNTTNCTTGAGCTNACGGCNATGGCNCAGCTCTTNCTTCTGAGTGAGATGCCGAAGCTCGCNAANCCNATCAATCTNTCCATTGATTATNTGCGTCAGGCTAGAGCTGAAGACCTATACGCTCGCGCAACCGTCACGAAACAGGGGCGGCGTATTGCCAATGTTCACGCGGAAGCCTGGCAGTCTGAGCGTGCCCGTCCGGTGGCAACGCTAACGGCGCATTTTCTGCTATAAGATGTCAGTTAAACGACAGTTTTATGACAGTATTCATTGTATTCAGCATATGGAACGTCTATTTTCGTCAATTCCAATCAAGTAATATTAAGGTGTTGATGCGTATCTAGCCTGGGGCGTAAGTTTCGGGTGTGTCGTGACTATTCAAAGACTCTCTGTTCGGGGCCGGGTGAGATTACTCGCCATTTTGGCCTTTATATCGCTGGTTGGGGTGACCGCAGCTTTCCAGATCGCAGGCGTGATCGGCAAGAGGCTGAATGATCAGGAGGTCGGATACTCCGAAGCGGCAAATGCCGCTCGTCAGGCTGAGACATTGCTGCTTAAATTAGAGCTTTCGGCCCATCATTTCCTGACGCAACGGGAACCCGAGGCGCAGATGAAGTTCCGCTCAGACGCGCTTTATTTCAAGAACACTTTGCGCAAGCTCGGTGCGAGTGAATACGACCCGCTTCATGTCCTTGATTTGGCAGAAACTTATATCTCCAACATGGAGAAAGCCTTCCGCACACGTGTGCGCCTTGGCCTGACCGAAGATAAGGGGCTGGAGGGTGAGCTTCGCGAAGCGGTTCACGATATTGAGCGCAGACTGGCTGAGCACGGCGATGTCGAACTGACTTCGCTCATGCTGATGATGCGTCGTCATGAGAAAGACTTCATGATGCGTCTCAGAGAAGACTATGTCTCGCAATTTTCAGACCGGGTGACCGAATTCAGGGGCGAGCTGAAGCGCGCAAACTACAGCGCGGCTGAAGAAGCGGTCTTTCTCGACCTTCTGAAGGTTTACCGTGATCAGTTTCTGACATGGTCGGCAACGCGGCTTGAGCTCGATGCGCAAACCAGCCAGGCACAGGATAGTTTGCTGACACTGTCTGCAGAGCTGAGGCGTTTTGCGGAAACTGCTCAAATAGAAGCGGAGCGGTTCATGGTGTCGCACCAGACGATTGTACGAAAGACGGCGACCTTTCTCTGGTCGATTGTTCTCCTGCTGATTGCTGGCGGTATGCTTCTCAGCATCTGGATCGGGCGTTCAATTGTCGGGCCAATTGCACAAGTGGCTGACGATATGCTGGCTTTGTCGACAAAAAATTCGACAGGTATTCCTGCGCCGGAGCGCAAGAATACGCGAAACGAACTGGAACATATCCGTAGTGTTCTTGATTATTTCGCAGCAAATCTTGCTGAAACCGAGCGTCTTCATAATGAAGTCCTCTACCATCGCGACAATCTTGCAGATGAAGTGGCGAAGCGGACCGCTGAACTGGAAGAGAAGAAAATAAAGCTTGAGCTGGCGCTGTCTCAGGAGCGTGAGCTGAATGAAATGCAGAACCAGTTCGTCGCCATGGTGAGCCATGAATTCAGAACGCCGCTAACGATCATTGATGGTACGGCGCGAAGGATCGACAAAACGCTCGAGCGTTCAGGTCCTGACGAAATAAAAGAGCGACTTGGCCGAATCAGGGCGTCGGTGACGCGGCTCTCAGGTATGGTCGAGCGCACGCTGGATGCTTCAAGGGTTGCCCATGGTTCCATCGAGTTCGTGCCGTCCGACATCGATTTGAGCGTCGTTCTTTGCGATATTGTCGAGCGACACCGCGAGATTGCGCCTGATTACAACATTAGCATTGCACTCGACGAATTGCCTGAGACGATTGAGGCTGACCCCCGATTGCTTGACCACATATTTTCGAATCTTGTTTCGAATGCCATCAAGTATTCCAAAGACAGACCGGACATTCATGTGCGGGCCGGCCGGGATGACTCACATGTGCGTGTCAGCATTCGGGATCATGGTGTGGGTATCCCAAAGGCTGAGCTTCCCAACATCACCAATCGCTTTTTCCGGGCGTCGACCTCAAAAGGTATTGCGGGAACAGGTATCGGGCTGAATCTCGTCGCCAATCTGGCGCGGATGCATGGCGGGCAGTTTCTGATTGACAGCGAAGCGGGCGAGTGGACCGAAGTTACAATCGTTCTGCCAATAAAGACGCCGAAGGAAGCAGGCAAAACACTTGCTGCAATCGAAGCGACTGAAGAAAGCCACGATCGTGCAGCCTGATTTTGCCTGAAGTGCACTTTCAGTGCAGTCCTTTCGGTCGGCTATTGTGCGATAAACTCGCATCAGAGAAGCTCGTTATTGATCAGTATTTGTACTGATCTTGAACGCGGCATTAAATTTTTTCTGGTTTGGTATGGCAAGAAAGTGCCTGCCATGACGGTTTTTACAAATATCCGCGAGCTTCTGCGCGTGCACTCAGACGAACCTCGTCTGATGGCAGCGCAATTGCGGGCCATGATTCAGCAAGTCCCGTTTTTCTATCTGATCATTTGTGTGAATATGGCAGCGCTGAGCTGGACCTTCTATGGAACAGCGCCTGACTACATGACCCTGTGGATTCCAGGGGTGGCTATTGTGTTGTGCACCCTCCGGTCAGCCATGTGGCTCAGACGTTCATCGAACGTCGTGCTGCCAACCGAACCTCGTAAGCTCACACTCAGTCTTAATGTGCTCACCGGGCTCGCAACCACAATGGCCGTGATTCTTATCTCCTGGGCCACGGCATTGATGGACTATGGCACTGTCGCGCAACAGACTCATGTGGCCTATTTTATCGTGGTCACCCTGATTGCTGCGCTACTCACAACGATACAGTTTCCTGTTGCCGCTATTGCGGCCATGCTGATCTCAGGCACTGTCTTCGTTATCAAGTTCAGCTTTGGAGCCAGTCATTCTCTGATTGTCATGGCTATCAATTCGGTGCCGGTCATGGCCATCTGTGTCGTGCTGAGCTGGAAATATTTCCGCACGCTTCGGGAACTCCTTGCATCGGGAGCAGAACTGGCGCGCGCCAATTCTGAGCTGAAAACGCTCTATGCGGACCTCGAGTATCACCGGGACAATCTCGCGATGGAAGTCCAGAAGCGAACGCTTGAACTTGAAGAGGCGCTTCAGGCCGAACGCAAGCTGAATGCCATGCAGAACGAATTCGTCTCCATGGTAAGCCATGAGTTTCGGACACCGCTTACCGTGATTGATGGTATGGCGCGACGTATCCAGCGACGTGGCGAGGACATGACGGCGTCAGAAATTCATGATCGGATGGGGCGCATTCGCAGCTCAGTCTCCCGGCTTTCGGGCCTTGTGGAGCGAACGCTTGATGCGTCTCGGCTGGCCTCAGGCAAGATCCAGTTCAATGCAGAAACCTATAATCCTTCAGAACTGATCGAGGAGGTGATTATTCGTCATAAAGACATTGGCGAGGAGTTCACCTTTAATCTGGATACGTCACAACTGGCGACTGCTATGACGGGCGATCCCCGCCTCATGGACCACATTCTCGCAAACCTGATCAGCAATGCGATCAAATATGGAAGGCAAGATCCGGTCATCGATGTGACTGGATTCACTGAGGATAATGTAACCAGTTTCGTCGTCCGGGATCATGGGGTTGGTATTCCCAAAGACGAGCTTAAGCGCGTGACGGAACGCTTCTTCCGAGCCTCCACTTCAGCAGGTATCCAGGGAACGGGCATCGGCCTCAACTTTGTGAGTGAGCTGGTAGAAATGCATGGTGGTAGCATGCACATCGACAGTGAGCTTGGTGCATGGACCGAGGTCACATTGAAGATTCCGGTAGAGACTCTCGGAGTCCAGCCTGCCGAACTGCCTAAACCGGACATGGCCGCACAAACGGAAATCGCCTGAACTCGCGCCGAAAATTTTTGCTTCAGATTGCCTTGCCGAGTGCTGTGCCGCTCAGCCAGGCATGCTCGACATCCGGGCCAATCAGCCAGTCTCCGCAGACCCCGAGACCCGCCTGTGAATTCCAGATGCAGGGCTTGTTTTTGGCGGCACCGTTCAGGCCATAGAGCCATCTATGGGCCATGGCGAGGGTGGGATTTCGGGTCGGTATTCCGGTTAGTTCGAAAAAGTCGTCCATCAGTGCGGCAGTGACAGCCTCTTCGTCGTCGTCCACATGCGCACCGGACCAGTCTGTCGTTGCATGAAGGACGATGGTTTCGACCTCGTCATTCCGATGAGGTTTCGCAGAGTTGCGGCAAATCGTTTTTAGAGTGGGATGATCGCAGATGCCGAAGTCAAAGGGCATATCCAAAGTGTCTTCGAAGGCTAGCATGACCGAGAAGACCGGAAGCGAGTGACACCCCGAAACAGCGTTTGCAAAATCCGGTGCAACCGGAGAGAGGAACTCATTCGCCTGTTCGAGCGGAATGGCTGATATCACCACATCGCATTCATGCGGCGCGCTTCCGTTTTCAAAGTGTACAGACCATCCAGCGCCCTTGCGTTCAAGCGCCACTGCGCGCTTTGAAAAATGAGTATTCTTGCCGCTGGCAAGCCCTTTGAGGAGGCCATTCATGCCCGGTATGCCGACCCAAAAGCTGACATCGGTGGGCTCTGGAGCCTGATCGACTGAGAGTTTGGCGGCGCGTGGCGACCACACATCGACAAATCCCGCTTTGCGCCATTCCGAAACGGCGTGGAAAAAGGCTTCCGATTGGGCGCTGAACCCGAGCGTGCCGTGATCGAAGTGCAGAATGCCTGAGTGAGTTTCCGCACGGCGGGTCGACAAACGACCGCCTGCGCCGCGTGCTTTGTCGAAAAGAACGACGTCATGCCCAGCTTTTGCGGCTTCTTCAGCGCAGGCCAGGCCCGCGATTCCCGCTCCGATGATTGCTATTTTCACTTACTTGCTCTCACTGACACAGCGCGTCAGTTAGACCGGCAAATGGTTGAGGCCAGAAAATATCGCAGATATCAGGCAGCGCCAGCGATCTGACCCGCGTTTGTGACCTGTTCCCTGAGCCAGTCGTTGAACTTCGCCATGGCAGGCTTCCAGTCAGAAATCGTCTCGGGAGAAAACACTTTTGCTGTTGGATACCAGGGAAGCTGGGTTGTCCCGAGATACGGCCACGCATTTGGCGCACCGATAATCGCCGTTCTAGCACCTGAGCCAGCCGCAATGTTTGTGGTCGCGTTCATCGGGCCAACGACCAGATCAAGCGCAGCACAAAGCGCTGCGAGATCATCGAGATTGTCCTTCAGATCGATATCGAGCTGGTGGATTTTTACGCCGAACTCTTTTTCAGCCCGCGCAATATCCTCTGAACAGTCGCCATACTGAAGATTTATCCAGGTCACGCCGTCTGTTTTCAGTGTGTCTTTCCACTGTTTAAACGGCGAATAGTATTTCGAGCGCTTGGCTGACATAAGCATGGACTTCCAGAGCAGTCCGACCTTCATGCCGGGCCCGAGCGCTTCGATTTCTTTTCGCCAGTGTTCGACGCGTTCCGG
The DNA here is from genome assembly GCA_002699325.1 of Ponticaulis sp. Taxonomy (GTDB): domain Bacteria; phylum Pseudomonadota; class Alphaproteobacteria; order Caulobacterales; family Hyphomonadaceae; genus Ponticaulis. The sequence goes on from PABS01000119.1 coordinate 18,180, forward strand.
GTCGGGCGTAAGAAAGCCGCCGGGTTTGTCAAAATCATTGATATCGGTCCGGAGTGCGCGCAGGACGCTTCCCATAGGCATCCAGTAGTCATAGCTCTCCCAGTCCTTGATCAGCGGGCAGGCGCGCAATGGCAGCCCGTTGGAGCGGATGGTCGCATGCTTCGTGACACGGGCCTTCGGGAAAGAGCGCTCAAATAGCGGTACAAGACGCGGCACGCAGGCAATGGTCAGTGCGCCATCCGGGCCGAGACGGTCAATCAGGTCGTGTCCCATATTCATAAACATGACTTCGTCGCCGAGACCTTGCTCACCAACCACCAGAACTTTTTTGCCGGTCAGCTCTTCGCCATCCCAGCGCTTGGCCGGAATGTTGAAGGATGTCGAACCGGCATAACGCGGATTATTGCGACACTCATAGGCTTCCCAGGCTTCATCCAGCCGTCCGAGGCCAATCAGCGAGACGGCTCGTGCGTGTTCGCTTTCGGCTTTTTCATTATCTGGCAGATTGCCGATCGCAAGGCCTTTATCCAGCCATTCCAATGCAATCTCATGATTGCCCTCCGTGGCCCGGCAGTAACCGATATTGTGGAAGGCGCGCGCAAGATCTGGCGAGATCTGCAGTGCTTGTTCGTAAAACAGGATGGCCTGGTCGAACTGGGTTTGCTCCATCATGACGGTGCCGAGCGAGTTCCAGAGCAGCGAGCTTTCCTGATTCGTATAAATCGCCGCGCGCAGAACTTCGATGGCATCGTTGAACTGGCCTTTATCCCGCAAAACGCAGGCAAGATTGTTTGGGCCTTCCACCATGTCCGGCATCATACGGCAGAAGATCCGGAAGAATTGCTCTGCAACATCCAGCAGTTCCATCCGCCAGGCCAGCAGGCCGAGGTTCTGGTAGACTTCCGGCTCGTTCGGGTCGAGCTTCAAAGAGCGCTCATAAAGTTCCAGCGCGAGCGAAGCTGCGCCGAGCTTGTCCAGCGCAATTGCTGTCACATGATTTGCAAGCGCCAGATCTTCCGACAGATCAAGCGCCTGCAGACCAAGCTGAGCGGCATCGCGATAAGCGCCTTCATTAATCTTTCGAACGGCGCGCTTCAGAAGTGGGAGCGCTTTGCGGAGCTTCGCATCGGCTTTGGTAAACTTCTGGCCGAGCACTTTGTCGAGTGCCTTTGAATTTGCCGCATCTCCCGCAGAGTCCGACGGGACGGGCAGGGGCGGCTGTGCGGCGTTGAGTGCATCTTCCAATGACGGGGCTTTTGCGGCGTCTGTCATGAGGGGCTCCGTATGTTCTGAACCTTTGAATTGACATTTTCTCTTTAAGAAACGGCTAACCTGGAATTCACGGAGTGCAATCAAGCATTAACCTGATGGGTGTAATTGTAACTCGAACCAAAGCTGGCAGGAGAAGACCATGCCGTTGAAATTGTCGCTGAAACCGGGCGAAAAATTCGTTGTGAACGGTGCCGTCATCCAGAACGGTGATCGTCGCGGCGTACTGCTCCTGCAGAACAAAGCCTCAGTTCTACGTGAAAAAGATATCATGCAGCCGCATGAAGCCTCGACGCCAGCGCGCCGTATCTACTTCCCGGTGATGATGATGTACCTCGATCCATCAGACGTCTCAGAACCGTATGAGGATTTTGTGATGCGCATGACAGAGTTCATGTCAGCGATTCGCAATCCTGAAATTCTCAAAGAATGTATCTCCTGCTCCAAGGATGTGATGGCGGGCCAATACTACAAGGCACTTTCAAGGTGCCGGACAATAATGGGTTATGAAGAGGAGTGTCTGGGGTATGTCGATCAGGGCGTATCAGCAAACAGCAAGGCGGACAGAGAATCCGCGTGAAGTCGAGTACCGACTGTTTGCTCAAGTCACTTCTGCGCTGATTTCGGCTCAGGAGTCAGGGAAGTCTGACATTAAAAAGCTGATGGACGCGCTCGACTGGAATCGGCGTGTCTGGTCAGCTCTTTCCATGGACTGTGCATCGCCGGATAACGGCCTTCCTGCGCAGATCCGTGCGAACATCATTTCGCTGTCGATTTTCGTCAGCAAACACACCTCCGCAATCATGCGGGAAGATGAGGACATTCAGGACCTGATCGACATCAATCGCCTGATTATGCAGGGCTTGTCCGGCGAGTAAGCTCGCCGGAATGCCAATTACTCGTCATCTTCAGCTGGCGGTGGATCGAATGGAAGTTCGGCTTCCTGCCATGACCGGGTGCCCCGATGTGCGCGGACATTTGTATAACCCATTTCTTCCAGTGTTTTGGTTACGTCAGCGGCACGATAGCCCATAGAGCAGGTGACGATGATCTCCTGGTCTGATGAATAGTTTCCATCAGCCATCCGGAACTCGACAACACCCCGCGGCACATTCGTCGCACCTTCAATACGACCGGCCTTGAATTCCGGCACGGTGCGGACGTCCAGAAGAAGCAGATCAGGGTTTGCCTTCATGCGTTCCTGAACATAGGCATTGTCCACGTGGTCTACCCCTTCAACCATATGCGCAACCACTTCATCCGGCGTTCTGATGCCTTCCGCATTGGCGATACCGCAGAACGTCAGGGCTGAAAGGATCAGGGGGGCGGTGATGCGCTTCATCTGGAGTGTCCTCGTTTCATTCTGATTGATGAACGCTAGCATTCGATTCTCAGAACAGCCAAACACAAGCGCTTTACCTATGCTGGATTCGCGCGCACGGTATTATCTGCCGGAGAGATGCCATGCTGGAAATGCGCCCGAATTGTGAGATTTGCGACTGTGATCTGCCCGCTGATGAAGGGGGTGCTATGATTTGCAGCTTTGAATGCACCTTCTGCACGTCCTGCAATATCGAGAAATTGCATGGCGATTGCCCAAATTGCGGCGGTGAGCTTCATCTCAGACCAAAGCGGGAAGGCGCCATGCTGGAAAAATACCCTGCCAGCACGAAGCGCATTCTCAAATCAAGCTGATCAGAGCTTCTCCCAAACCTCGATATTGTTCTTTCGGCCGACAGTAAAAGCCAGCTCAGGCGCAATTACGCTTCTGAATTCTCCGGAGAACAGCCTCTCTTCTGCCCAGTTCCGATCCTGTTCTCCGAGCGTTTGGAAGGCGGATTGTACGCGTCTCTGGCAGTAGAGCAGGTAAGGCTGAACAGCGACATCTGTCGTCACACCGCGATAACGAACGGGCGCAATGCCGATCGCGCGTTGTGACGGCTTTGCGCCTACAGGCATGCCATCTGCGAGGTCTGTCTCTTGCTGGTGTTTGCGAATAAAGGCGATACGGTCTGCGAGTTCTGGCCCATATTCCTCGACAATGAAGGAAAGGACCGCGAGCAGGGTTTCCGGGATCACGTCATCGGTCAGAAACGCTTCGGCTCCGTCATATTCTGGCATATCGGCGGTCGCGCAGTTCATGCGCTCGGTCCAGCGAAACACATTTGGCGCGAGCCGCTTCATGATGGTTTCAGGCACGGGGTCGCGTCCGAGATGCGCACAAAGTGGGCCCAGCATGCCGTAATCGCCAAGACATGGCTGGCCGCCCAGAAGGTAGGGATAAGTCGCAAAGTGTGTGTCGAGGAGTTTGAGGAGCGTTTCGAAAGAGTGCTCGATCTCAGGAATTGTGTCTGCCGAGACGCCGAGAATGGGCAGATAACTCTTCATTTTGTCCATGATGCGCGCTGACCCCTCATCGCCGGCGGTCAGGCCGAAGGCGTGATCCAGAAAGGCTTTCTGATCATCATAGAATGTCCAGCGATAATGCATGGCCGCCTTGAGAAGCGCCTGGCTGCCATAAAGGAAAAATATCCGGGAGATCAGCTCCTGTTTGCCGCCTGTCGGCATCGCGCTGAGCGTGGCGCCGTTCGTCTCGCCAGCTTCGATTATGTCCAGACTGTCCTGAATCAGGCGACCATCCTCGAGCCTGAGTACCGGGATGATACCGCGCCCGATGGCGGGCACGATCTCCGAGACAAAATCTGCCCGGCGCGATGACACCTCCTTAACAGCGAATGTCTGTTTACGAAGATAAGCGCGCGCAATGAGCGTGTAATACGAGTGTGGCAGGCCAAAAAGCTCTGCGTTTTGAAACTGTCCCAAATCGCCCTCCAGATCTCAGAGAAGGACGAACGCAACCCGAAGAAAATATCAAGGGCACGACGCGAATATCGCTGGGGGAGGGTGCGATTTTCTGTCTCGGCAACACTTGCAGCAGCAGACCAGAATTCACCGGCAATTCGTGCCCAGCCTACAGATCAAAAGTCGTAATTCATCAGAAAATTCAATGAAATAGGGTGGTTGCCTGTTAACGGCTCGCTAACCAAAAAGGCACGCGAATTGCGATCCTCCCGGCAGGACAAAATGTCCAGCTGACTAAAATGGTCAGAAAAAAGCCTATCCAGAATGGAAGGAAATCAAAATGGCTGCCCTTTCTGTAAACACCAACTATGGGGCGATGGTCGCCCTGCAACAACTGAACAGCACCAACATGGCTCTGTCTGACACGCAAGAACGCATTAACACCGGCCTTAAGGTCGCGTCTGCCAAGGACAATGGCGCTATTTACGCCATTGCTCAGGGTATGCGTGCCGACCTTCAGGGGTACGGCGTTGTGCAGGACAGCCTCAACAGAGTAAATTCCACTGTGGACGTCGCGATTGCGGCGGGCTCTGCAATTTCTGACCTTCTGATTGATATGAAGGAAAAGGCTCTGGCAGCGTCCGACCAGTCACTGACCACGACACAGCGGTCGGCTTTCAACGAGGATTTCAAAGCGCTCCGCGATCAGATCGCCACCATTGTCGGCAATGCCGAATTTAATGGCGTGAATCTGATCAACGGATCGACGGCGCAAATCCAGGCATTTGCCAACGCTGACGGTTCGACCACCATGACGGTGCTGGATGAAGATCTGTCTCTGGGTGGAACGATCGTGACTGTCGGAGCCACTGCATCGATGAATACCGCATCGGTTGCATCTGGCTTTGTCACCACAATCGAGACATCACTGAACAACCTCAACCAGGCGCTTGCCCGCCTGGGGACGTCGTCGAAGGCGCTCACAATTCATACTGAATTCGTGACGAAGTTGAGAGACTCTCTTGAGGCGGGCGTCGGCAATCTTGTCGATGCGGATATGGCTCGCGAAAGCGCCAATCTTCAGGCTCTGCAAACAAAGCAGCAGCTTGGTGTGCAAGCGCTCTCTATTGCGAACCAGGCGCCTCAGATCATCACCAGCTTGTTCCAGTAAGACCACTCAAATGTCGGAGGCGGCTCGTCCGCCTCCGTACTTTGATCGCGCACCATAGGAGTGAGACGTGTCGAAGACACGACATCAGAAACACATGGCAGCCGCCGGCGGAGCAATCCCCGGCGGTTTTTTCTTGGCCCGGCAGGCACGTTTTGCCGGTACGGGAAAGTTTTGCCCGGCAAACAGGCCGGCACGGGAGAATTGCATCCAAAATGGTAACCTTTTAGTCCGCATTGGCGGGGCTGTAGGCCTGTGCCGTTAACGCTTCCAACTGGCACTCGTCTTGCTTTTTAAGGACACGGGCAAAATGCCTGGGTGAGCAAAATGCTCGCAAGACATAACCAGAATGGAGATCGCTAAAATGGCGAGTGTGAACACAAACTATGGTGCTATGGTTGCGCTGCAGCAGCTCAATTCCACCAACGCTCAACTCGAGACAACTCAAACCCGTATCAATACGGGCCTCAAAGTTTCCTCCGCAAAAGACAATGGTGCCATTTATGCGATCGCGCAGGGCATGCGTGCGGACGTCACCGGCTTTGGGGTTGTATCTGAATCACTCGATCGCGCGTCTTCAACTGTCGATGTTGCTATTGCGGCTGGCGAAGCAATCTCTGATCTCCTGATCGACATGAAAGAAAAAGCGCTGTCTGCTTCCGACGCGTCTCTCACATCGACACAGCGTTCAGCGTTCAATGAAGACTTTACAGCGTTGCGCGACCAGATCGCGACAATCGTTTCCAATGCGGAATTCAACGGCGTCAATCTGATCAATAACTCGACTGCCAGCATCAACGCTCTGGCGAATGCAGACGGCTCGAGCGTTCTGACCGTTCTCGACGAAAACCTGTCTCTGTCGGGTTCTATCGTCACACTGACATCTACGGCTCAGCTCGACACTGTGACAAACGCCTCTACCGCTGTCACGACCATTGAGACATCGCTGAACAACCTCAATCAGGCGCTCGCGCGTCTGGGTACGTCTTCAAAGTCTCTGGAAGTTCACTCGAGCTTCATCACGAAGCTGACGGACGTCACCGAGAAAGGTATCGGCAATCTGGTCGATGCAGATCTCGCAAAAGAAAGCGCGAAACTCCAGGCGCTTCAGACAAAACAGCAGCTTGGTGTTCAGGCGCTTTCTATCGCCAACCAGGCCAGCGGTATCGCGCTCTCCTTCTTCCGTTAATCGAAGGAGAGGCGCTTAAACCGCCAATCGAATACATTAGAAGGTGGCAGCCTTCTATCACTGCCGGGTCAGAAATGACCCGGCTTTTTCTTTTTGAGATTTTTAAAAAACCTAATAAAAACATGCGCGTATTGTCGCATGATAAACTGCCCGGCAAAGCATTCCTACGCGGCAGGAAAATCCTGCAGTGCATTCAATTTATGTGGAATTGCTCTGCCGGGTTAACGCCTGAAGCCCGAAAATAAAAGGGAAAAAGATATCGGCGTTAACCCGCCAGTCTGGCCCTGAATTTGCGATGCCATTCTGCGGGCAAAAAGCCCGTCTGAGCAAAAAGCTCGGAACATAAAGAACCAGAATGGAGATCGCTAAAATGGCGAGTGTGAACACAAACTATGGTGCTATGGTTGCGCTTCAGCAGCTTAACTCCACCAACTCTCAACTTGAATCTACACAGACCCGTATCAACACGGGCATGAAGGTTGCCTCTGCAAAAGACAATGGCGCTATTTATGCTATTGCCCAGGGCATGCGTTCTGACGTCGCTGGTTACGGCGTTGTTTCTGAGTCGCTGGATCGTGCGTCTTCGACAGTGGACGTTGCAATTGCGGCCGGTGAAGCCGTTTCAGATCTCCTGATCGATATGAAAGAGAAAGCCCTCAGCGCAGCTGACGCATCTCTGACATCTACTCAGCGTTCTGCTTTCAATGAAGACTTCAAAGCGCTGCGTGATCAGATCGGGACGATTGTCTCTAACGCTGAATTCAACGGCGTGAACCTGATCAACGGTACGACCAACAGCATTGACGCAATTGCATCTGCTGATGGCTCATCCGTTATTACGGTTCTGGACGAAGCGCTCAGCCTTGGTGGTTCAATCATCACGCTTGCGGCAACTGCGTCACTCAGCTCTGCTGGTGTTGCATCTGCTGCTGTCGGTACGATCGAGACATCGCTGAACAACCTGAACCAGGCGCTCGCTCGCCTTGGTACGTCTTCCAAGTCGCTGTCTGTTCATGCTGACTTTGTGACGAAGCTTTCCGACGTGACCGAGAAAGGCATCGGCAATCTGGTCGACGCAGATCTTGCTAAAGAGTCCGCGAAACTTCAGGCTCTGCAAACCAAGCAGCAGCTCGGTGTCCAGGCCCTGTCCATTGCCAATCAGGCAAGCGGTATCGCGCTCTCCTTCTTCCGTTAATCGGAGAAGAGCAAACGCCTCTGGGAAAGTTCATGGAAAAGCCGGATCGAGAGATCCGGCTTTTTCTCTATTTAATTTCAGCGCGGTCAGCTCATTTTTTCGAATATCGCAACATAAGTAATACTGGGTTGCCCCATTCCTGCGCAGCCCGGTTGCGTTACTTCAAATACACTGTGAAACCGATAGCCAGAGTCGTATTTCGCGCTGAGATTTTGTTCCAGCGCTGCAATTCCCTTATCGCTGAACTGCTTTCCGATTGTTTCTACAACATATTGCCCCATGGTTACCCCTCCGGTGGTTTGATGCCAACAATATCAGTTCCGCCATGGCCAGGCTGGCATCGGCCAAGCCGCGAAAAGATAAGCCGCGCAGCATTTGCTACTGAGTGCTGGCGGAGAGCTAATTCTGCATAGCGCGAACAACTTGGTTCGAAGACGCAGCGGTCCCCGATTTGGCGTGGTCGGAGTTTTCGGTAAAGCCTGACCATGGAAATCATCAGTCCGTTGGCAGGTGCGCCTTGAAACTTCGGCAGTTGATCAACTTTCTGGTCAATTGTCGGCATCAAGCCATGTTTGCGGAGGGCGCTTACGCGAACATCCTCCGGCAAGGTTTGCAGGGCGTCATGAAGAGCGCCCGGAGAAAGCTCATTTGCTCTTTCAGTCACCAGAACAGACTCCCCCCGCCCAAGCCAAAGCCAATGTGACTTTGCAACCATGGCCACCTGTTGGAAAATGAGTCAATCTTCGGGTGTCCAAAATTTTATGAGATGATTACTTTTTGCTGGAGATAGGCAGACAAGAACTCTTGCAGTCAGTTCACTCGTTTCGGATTCGACGATTTGTTGAGTTTGGCTCCAGTTTTTCGTCTAAATTTCACGGAAATAGCGTCAATATTTCGACGGTAAGAAAAATATGCAGGGCAAGATTTTTATCCCGGCAACAAACAGACCAGTTGCATGAAATTTCAAGCATTACGGCATCGGTCGTTAAGCTTAAATCGCGTGTTCATGGGCGTATGGTATAGAGCGCGTTAAGCATAATACTGGCCTGCGGTTTGCGCTGTCTGTTCCTGGGCAAAATGCCCGGGATACAAACAGGAGACCGCTAAAATGGCGAGTGTTAACACAAACTATGGTGCAATGGTTGCGCTTCAGCAGCTGAATAGCACGAACTCCCAGCTCGAAGCTTCTCAAACCCGGATCAATACGGGTATGAAAGTTGCGTCTGCGAAAGATAATGGCGCGATCTACGCGATCGCTCAGGGAATGCGATCTGACGTAGCAGGCTTCGGTGTAGTTCAGGAATCTCTGGACCGCGCAAGCTCAACAGTCGATGTTGCGATCGCGGCCGGTGAAGCCGTATCTGACCTTCTGATCGATATGAAAGAGAAAGCACTCAGCGCAGCTGATGCGTCTCTCACATCGACACAACGTTCGGCGTTCAACGAAGACTTCACAGCACTTCGTGATCAGATCGCCACGATCGTTTCGAACGCTGAGTTTAATGGTGTGAATTTGATCGACGGTTCAACCACGGGAATTGAAGCGCTTGCAAGCTCTGACGGTAGCTCAACGATCACAGTTCAGGATGAGGCCATCGGCCTGTCCGGTTCTATTGTGACGCTGACATCTACTGCTCAACTCGACACTGTGACAAACGCGTCTTCGGCTGTGGGCACAATTGAGACATCGCTCAACAATCTGAACCAGGCGCTCGCCCGTCTGGGGACAGCGTCGAAATCTCTGGAAGTTCACTCGAACTTTGTCACCAAACTTTCTGACGTGACAGAAAAAGGTATTGGCAACCTTGTGGATGCCGATCTGGCTAAAGAGTCGGCGAAATTGCAGGCCCTGCAAACCAAGCAGCAGCTTGGTGTTCAGGCCCTGTCCATTGCCAACTCTTCTGCCGGTATCGCGCTCTCCTTCTTCCGCTAAGGCGAACGCGCACAAAGACGATAATACAAATATTGGGTTCCACCCCAGACTGCCGGGCCTTTGTGCCCGGCTTTTCTTTTTTTTGGCGGTAGCCTTGGGAGGGACCTGATGACGAGCCCGGTGCTGCCGACGTCTTGTAGCACTCGTATGCTCTTCTTCCGAATTTCTTCTTTCAGGTGGGCAGGTTGCGACCGGAAATTCATGCCGGGCGGCAAGATTTGCCGGTCTGGTTGCGACGCCATAACGCACATGAAATTTCCGTTAACCAACGCCGCTCAACCGTCGCGGCGCAAGCCAGATTCTGGGTTTAACCATACCATTTGGCACCGGCTTTGCCTTCTGAGTCACAGGGAAGAATCCCGAAGAGCAAAATGCTCATACAAGTGCCCGCTAAGGGCCGAATGACCAGAAAGGAATGCCAAAATGGCGAGCGTGAATACAAACTACGGGGCTATGGTTGCCCTCCAACAGCTGAACAACACGAACTCTCAACTGGAGTCGGTTCAGTCCCGGATCAATACCGGTCTCAAGGTCGGTTCTGCAAAAGACAACGGCGCTATCTTTGCGATCGCTCAGGGCATGCGCTCTGACGTAGCAGGCTTCGGTGTTGTCCAGGAATCACTCGACCGCGTTTCTTCTACTGTCGATGTCGGCATTGCTGCCGGTGAAGCAATCTCTGATCTTCTCATCGACATGAAAGAGAAAGCGCTTTCCGCTGCTGACAGCTCGCTGACCACCACTCAGCGCTCAGCGTTCAACGAAGACTTCAAAGCGCTTCGTGATCAGATCACGACCATTGTCAGCAACGCTGAATTCAACGGTGTGAACCTGATCAACAACTCAACAGCGGGTATTGAGGCTCTGGCTTCTGCTGACGGTGGTTCAAGCATCACAGTACAGGACGAGAACCTGTCTCTGGGTGGCGGCGTTATCACGCTGGCAGCCACGGCATCTCTGAGCTCTGCTGGTGTTGCTTCTGCGGCTGTTTCAACAATTGAAACATCTCTGAACAACCTGAACCAGGCGCTCGCGCGTCTTGGTACGGCATCTAAGTCGCTCTCTGTGCACTCTGACTTCATCACGAAGCTCAATGACGTGACAGAGAAAGGTATCGGCAACCTGGTCGATGCGGATCTGGCAAAAGAATCTGCGAAACTGCAGGCCCTGCAAACCAAGCAACAGCTTGGTGTACAGGCTCTGTCTATCGCGAACTCTTCAGCTGGTATCGCATTGTCCTTCTTCCGTTAAAGGCAAGGGCGCGGGCTGGCGCATGAAAATGCGCTGGCCCGTGTTCCCCCTGACGCGAAGGGAGACGGAACATGGCAGGAGATCTGAATCTACGACCCGTATCGCCAGCCTTCCCGCTGGAAGCGCAGGTCGATACCAAGCAAAAACGAGACGAGCCCCAATATCAGAAGCTCAGTGACTCGAGTTTTGAAAAAGCGGACAGTTCTGAAGAAAGACGTGCGGCATTAGAGAAAGCCATTGTCTCGGAGCGCAAAGAGCCGAGCGGCCGTCTGATTATCGAGCGCGATCAGGAAACCGGAAAGTACGTTCAAAAGGTGATCGATCCGAAGTCTGGCAAGGTTTTGAAACAGTGGCCAGAAGAGAAGTTTCTAGAGCTTGCACGCCAGATGGGTGAGGCGTATGGACTGCTTGTCGATCGGAATGTCTGACAGCAGGCGAGGAAACACCGTTCGGTTTTTTTTGATATCGCCAACCTTTCCTTAACGATACGGGGCCAAAACTCCTCCGAGGCAGTAGTTATTAACGGTTTACTGCCGGGAGATGTTAAATGGTTTCGAGTATTCATACGAATGCGGCCGCCATGAGTGCGCTGCAACAGCTTGCGAGAACCAATTCCGAGTTGGAGACGACCCAGGGGCGGATTTCCACAGGGTATAAGGTAGCTGGTGCTCGGGACGATTCATCGGTTTTTGCGGTTGCACAGAACATGCGCGGGGACATCTCAGCGCTCACCTCAGTTCAGACCAGTCTCAACAGGGCAAACTCCATCACAGATGTGGCGCTTGCCGGTGGCGAGGCGATTTCAGACCTTCTCGTACAGATGCGCGCCGTCGCTGTGGCTGCGACTGACCCATCAATCGATGGTGTTGCGCGCGCAGCTTATAATAATGATTTCAGGTCTTTCCTTGAGCAAATCGCGACAATCGTAAACGAAGCCGAATTCGATGGTGCGAATCTCATCAACGGATCACTGACCAATGGTATTGCGTTCCTAGCAGATGCTGATGCGACGTCAGCGCTGACGGTTGATACTGAAAACATGTCGCTCAGCGGCTCTATCGTCACATTGGCAACAACCGCCAGCCTCGGCACCACCACTCAGGCTTCTGCTGTGGTTGGCGCGCTCAGCGCGAGCCTCGACAATGTGAACGCCGCGCTCGGTCGCCTCGGCGCAAAGGCAAATCGTCTCGACACACATGCCGGTTTTGTTCAAAAACTCGCAGATAGTCTGACCTCCGGTGTCGGTAATCTGGTTGATGCCGATCTCTCTAAGGAGAGCGCGAGATTGCAAGCCTTGCAGGTCAAACAACAGCTTGGTGTTCAGGCGCTCTCAATTGCGAACCAGAACCCTCAGACGATCCTTTCGCTCTTCCAGGGCGGCTAGGATCGACGCTCACAAGTTTTGGCGATTACGGATCTGGTCTTCCCTAGTCGCTTTACTGGACCCGGAGTTCTGCTCCGGGTCTTTTTTTTCACTCTCTGCTTCGGGATCCGCCGAATGATATTCCTCATCGCGCTCCGTTGCGATCAGGGTGCGGACCGTTTCGGTATCGTAACCAAAGCGATACAGAGCTTGTCCGGCCAATTGCAGCCCTGTTTCAACCACCTCGGGAACGACATAATCAGCGCCCGCCGCCTCCAATGCCGCGGCGTGGCCCGAATCATGTGCGCGCGCCAGTATGGGAATATCCGGACGCAGTGAGCGAACGGACTTGACCATGGTTTCCACGATTGCGGGATTATCGACCGTCACAATGAAGGCTGCCGCCCCATCCAAACCGGCAGATATCAGGATTTCTGGGCGGGAGGCGTCTCCCAGATAAGCGCGCAGGCCAGTTTGGCGCGCGTTGCTGACCAGTTTGGGGTTACGGTCAAGGGCAACAACCTCTGCGCCTTCGGACGTCAGAACGCGAGCAAGGACAGTGCCGACCCGACCAAATCCAGCGAGAAGAATGTGCCCGCTCTTTAAAGAAAAATCCTCATCCACCTCGCTCACAGGTGTCTGCACCGCTACTTTGTTGCGTCGACTCAGATAGCGGCCAAGATTGGCCATACCGGGGGTAATGAACATGGAAATGCCAGCGACTGCGGTTAGCAGCGCGGCGATATTGGGCGGAAGGATACCCGTTGCACTGGCCGCTGCGGTGACAACAAATGCGAATTCACCCGCAGGAGCGAGATAGAATGCTGTCTCCAGAGCAATCTGTTTGTTTCCCGTCATCAGTCGGGCCGCGAGATAGCCCGCAGCAAGCTTCACCGTCAGAAGCAGTAGAATGCCAATGGCAATCATGTCGGGACGGGCAATAATGGCAGGAAGATCGAGCCCCATGCCCACGGTCATGAAGAATAGCCCCAGTAGAATGCCCTTAAAGGGCTCAAGATCGACTTCTGTCTGATGCTTGAACTCGGTTTCACCGAGTAGAAGGCCAGCCAGAAATGCGCCCAGGGCAAGGGACAGATCGGCGCTGGCGGTGATGGCTGAGGCGCCAACAAGTGTCAGCAAAGTCAGCGCCATCATGAAGTCACGGCCACCCGCAGCGGCAACCATTCGAAACACGCGGCGCAAGACGAAGCGGCCAATCAGGAAGATCACTGCAATCGCAATGACGCCCTGAATGAGCGCGCCAAGCAGGACGCCTGTCAGGCTTTCACCTGCCTCAATATCTACAAGACCGACAAAAATCAGGATCGGCGCGACCAGAATGTCCTGAAAGAGAAGGATGCCAAACGTCGTCTGCCCCACGGGGCGCGTTGCATCCTTATTCTCGACCAGCAGCTGCATGACAATGGCGGTGGAGGAGAGGGCGAGGGCAAGGCCACATATGATCGCGAAGATGGGGTCAGGATTTAAAAGCCAGGCAAAACCGGCAATGCCGACGGCGCTGAGTCCGGCCTGAATGCCCCCTGCGCCGAAGACAATCTTGCGCAGCCCCCAGAGCTTTTCGAAAGAGAATTCGAGTCCAAGTAAAAATAGAAGGAAGAGAACGCCAAGTTCAGCGAAGGGCGCAGCGGCTCCCGGATCAGAAATCGAAATGAACTCCAGTATCGGGAACTCGTCACTCAAAGCGCCGAGGGCGAATGGGCCGAGCGCGATACCTGAGAGCATGAAGCCGACAATGGCGGGGAGCTTCAGAAATCGGAAGAAAGGAACGGCAACACCAGCGGCGAACAGGAACACAAGCGTGTCCTTGATGAGAATTTCCTGCCCGTGTCCTGCTGCCATCTCTGCTTATTCCCCTGTCTGCGCATAGCTTAGCTCAGGTCTCTCCGAGATTTAAGCAGAAGTGAAGGCCGGAGCGGTTCTGACGCGCTCCGGCCATTCTGAGAGGCTATTCTGGCGCAGGATATATCATTGGGAGTGTCAGGTCGGCACCGTCTTTTGTGACTTTGAAGCTGACTTGATCGAAGGTTGGCTCACCGCGGAGGCTGGATGCATTCACCATCGTCCATCCTTCCTGAGGCATTCCGTTTTCTGCCATGGCCATCTGGTGATCCATATTTTCATCATGGAGGACGGACACAGAGTATTCGCCCGGAGGCACGTCGAACGTCACTTTATGTGTGCCAGCTTCTGGATTCTGGATAATTTCTCCAGCGATGCCCGCATTTTGCATAAACTGATCCTGGGTTTGAAGTCCGACCAGAAACTGACCGCCTCTGGCTTGAACGCCTGAAATCTCGAGGGTTACGGGAGCCGCATAAGACGCTGCACCGCAAAGTGTGCCGAGGGTGAGGGCGGCAAAAAGTGTGTGTTTCATAATCTTTCCTTTTCTCTGACAAACAACTTTGAAAATCAAAGTGTATATAAACTTTGAAACACAAAGTTGTTTGCTGGTCAACGGGGAAGGAGTCTCGCAGTCAGTGCTGAGTGAATTGGCGCTTGATTTTCGGGGCAGAACGCGTCATGGCGGCCCGCATGAGTGCCGAACTGATTTCTCTTTTCTCAGCGACGTTTGTAACGTTCTTTGTGCTGATCGATGCGCTTGGCGTTGCGCCCGTATTCGCTGCGATGACAGCGCCGGGTGGGGCGGCCTATGCGCGGAAGATGGCCATCAAATCAGTCTTTGTGGCCACGCTGATTGTCTTTGCATTTGCGATCGGCGGTGCGTGGCTGCTTGAGAAAATGCACATTTCGCTGGATGCCTTCCGGGCTGCTGGCGGGGCGCTTCTGTTCCTTATCGCCATCGATATGGTGTTCGAGAAACGAACAGAACGGCGCGAACAGCGTGCGGAAGATTACATGGACGAACATACGACCATGGACGACATTTCAGTCTTTCCGCTGGGTATTCCCATGTTGGCTGGTCCGGGCACAATCGCGACCGCCATGCTCTATATGGGGAATTCAGACGGGAACCTGGCCGAGCAAGGCATTGTTCTGGCCGCGCTCGGCGTCAACATGGTGCTGACTTTGCTGATCTTCCTGGTCGCAGGACCCCTCATCCGCTTTATGGGTGACAGCGTTGCCGGTGCGCTGACAAGGATTTTGGGTGTCATCCTTGCTGCGCTCTCCATTCAGCTTCTGATCGACGGCATCAAAGGCGCATTTAATCTCGGCTAGGCCGATTTGTTCAGCATTTCTCGCGCTGCAGCTGGCAGATCTTCCTGCGTAAACTCCGGGAAAGCTGCAATCAGCATGGCCAGGAGCCCGCGTGCATCCAGGCGCTCCGGGTTCCGGTTTGAAGCGTAGTAGAAGCCCTCTTCCACTGTTTTTGCGCCCTGGTCGAGCCAGGCTGTCATCAGCTTTTCGTCGAGTGCCGGCAGAATAGCGAAACGGTCAGCGATCTCGATCGTTGAGCGACCATCATCTTCGGCCACCATGGTTTCGTGAAGTTTTTCGCCCGGACGAATGCCAACGATCTTGTGCGGCAGGTGAGGGGCGACAGAGCGCGCCAGGTCCACAACAGTGGTCGATGGAATTTTCGGCACGAAAATCTCACCGCCATGCATGAGTTCAAGGCTGGAGAGAACAAAGTTCACGCCTTGCTCCAGTGTGATCCAGAAACGTGTCATGCGCTCATCAGTGATTGGCAGGTGATCTGCGCCATCTGCGACCAGCTTACGGAAGAACGGAACAACCGAGCCACGTGATCCCACGACATTGCCGTAGCGCACGACAGAAAAACGACATCCTTCTCGGCCGGACAGATTGTTCGCGGCGCAGAAAATTTTGTCCGACGCCAATTTCGTCGCGCCGTAGAGATTGATCGGGCTTGCAGCCTTGTCGGTCGAAAGCGCGACCACGCGCTTCACGCCGGTGCGGATGCATGCGTTCACAACGTTTTCAGCGCCCATGATATTGGTTTTGACGCATTCCATCGGGTTATATTCCGCAATGGGGACGTGCTTCAGCGCCGCAGCGTGAATGACGTAGTCAATGTCTCGCATCGCCATTTCCAGCCGCGCCTGGTCCCGTACGTCGCCGATGAAATACCGCAGAAACTCGTGATCCTTGGTCGGAAATTCCTGCGCCATCTCATACTGTTTGAGCTCATCGCGTGAGAAAATGACCAGCCGGCGCGGTGTCCAGTTTTCCGTGATGGTACGGACCAGCTGCTTACCAAACGAACCTGTGCCGCCGGTAATCAGAATGCTTGCGCCATTAAGATTCGGAAATGGTGTGTCGAAGCCTCGGCTGGAGCCGGGCAGGGAAAACTCAGTATCAGACGCGAGACTCATATCCTGAAGCCTTTTAATTCCGATGAAATTCAACGTTTCCATTAAAGTTATACCGGGTTTGCTTTACCAATCCTTAGCGCCTGACCGCTTTAATCCATTGTATGACGTCGACACCCATTTCTGTCGTGCTGTGCGCGCGCAATGAAGCCAGTCGGATTGAGCACTCCATCCGTGCGATTCAGGCGTGCCTTCCGGCCGAGTTGATCGTGGTTGATGGTGGCTCCACCGATGACACCGTCGCGATTGCAGAGCGCCTTGGAACACGCGTGATCCGGTCGGGCGGCAAGGGACTTGCGCCAGACCGTCAGCTTGGTGCGGATCATGCCAGCCATGATCTGATTGCCTTTATCGACGCAGATCACCGGCCTGCACCGGACGCTCTTCAGTCGCTGAAGCGCGATATGGAAGAGTTCGGTCTCGATGTTGTTCAGGCTGGCGTCGGTATTGAGGATAATGGGTTCTGGAACCGCGCTGAGCATGACGCCATGGCAGTGTTCCAGCATCAGCCGGGCCCACGTAGCCTGATGATCGGCGTAGCACCAACCCTCTATAAGAAAGCGGTTTTGCAGGCGGTTCGTTTTGATGAGCAGAACAAGGATCAGTCTGATGATGCGGACCTGTTCAAACGGATTGTCGATACCGGTCGCTTTACCTTCGGTGTCGGTCGTACGGTCGTTCCGCAATATCACCACCCCGAATTTGCCGAATATATGAGCAAATTCCGCTGGTATGGCCGCCGGGACGCCGAATTTATCCGCACGCACCCTGATCGCGCTCACTCCATGTATTTCCACCTCTTCTTCCGCTATCCTGTCTGGCGTCCGCTGAAATCCCTGTTCACAGGGCGACCGCGCGCTGCGGTTTATTTCTGGGTGTGTGGTGGCACACGGCTCGGCATCGTCCTCAGGAAGCGGATCAGTTCAGTATTCAAGCGTACCTCCCGTCCCACTCCAAAAACAGGAGACGCCCTATGACATTTGCTGTGATCGTTCAGGCGCGCATGGGTTCGTCGCGCTGCCCCGGCAAGGTGATGATGGATCTTGGTGGCGAGCCTTTCCTGAAGCGCTGTCTGGATCGCTGTGACCGCATCCCGGGAACAGACTTCGTTGTCGTTGCTGTGCCTGATCTTCCCCAGGATGATCCGGTTGCGAAGGCCGCAGACAGCTGGGGCTATGCCGTTGTCAGGGGCTCTGAAACCGATGTTCTGGCGCGCTATGCCAAGGCGGCGCGTGAAGTGCATGCCGATGCTGTGATGCGTGTCACGTCGGACTGTCCGATGATTGATCCTGAGATTTGCGGCGAGACGATCCGTTTCTGGCAGCAGTCTGGCGCGGATTACGGCTGCAACAACATGCCGCCCGGTTTTCCGCATGGCCTCGATTGTGAAGTCTTTGATGCGGATGCGCTGTTTGCCGCTGAAGAGCTGGCAGTGCTTCCCTATGAGCGCGAGCATGTGACGCCCTGGATCAGAACCAACGCCAAGATGAAGCGCTCTTCCATCCAGGGGCCAGGCGGCGGCATGGAGAAGCTGCGCTGGACGCTGGACTACCCGGAAGATGTCGAGATGTTTCGCGCCATTTATGAAGAGATGGGCGATGCGGCACCGTTCGCTTCGGCAGCAGATTATCTGGCGCTCTGCCTGCGGCGACCAGATATTCCTGCACTCAATCAGAACCGCCACGACCCAGCCCGACTGCAATCCGAGCAGATCGCAGACATTCGCAACGACACGATGATGCTGCGGACTGAGGCCGCCTGATGAAGGTGCTTGTGCTCGGCGCGACCGGTCTTCTGGGCCGTGAGGTGATGCAGGTTCTGAAAGACCGCGGCATTCGTGCGCTTGGCGCAGCCCGTTCAGGAGCGGATCTCCAGATTGATATCACCAATCAGATGGCGCTCTTTCGGCTACTCGTCCGCGTGGATTGTGACGCCGTGATCAATGCGGCTGCCTGCGTTGACGTTGGCGCCTGTGAGCTCGATCCGGAGGCGGCTTATCGCATCAATGGCGCGCCAGCGGCGGTGCTTGCCGCCTGGAGCCAGCAAACCGATGGCCGCTATATACAGGTTTCGACAGACAATTATTTCATGGGCGATCTGCCTGAAAAACATGATGAAAGTGCTCTGGTTAGCCTGACGAATGCTTATGCGGCCTCCAAGTTTTCCGGGGAATGCCTAGCACGCGAAGCAAAAAACAGCCTGATTGTGCGCACAAATATCTGCGGCGCGCAGAAAGGCTTTGGTCGCTGGGTCATCGATAGTCTGAAAACGCGCGCCCCGATGGGTGTTTTTACTGACTATTTCACGTCGACCATGCATGCGCATCATTGCGCTGAGACCCTGGCCGATC
The DNA here is from genome assembly GCA_002699325.1 of Ponticaulis sp. Lineage (GTDB taxonomy): Bacteria > Pseudomonadota > Alphaproteobacteria > Caulobacterales > Hyphomonadaceae > Ponticaulis. The sequence continues at coordinate 37,010 of PABS01000119.1, forward strand.
TGCTGGTCAGTGATGCAACTGGTCTCATCAATGTCGGTTCGTGTGAGGTCAGCTCCAAGGCGCGCTTCATTCGCGCAGTCGCACAAGAGCTGGAGACCAAGGCAGACTGGCTTGAGGAACGCTCGGTCGCCAGCCTCAAACCTGTGAGGGCGCGGTCATGCGGTCTGGATGTGAGCCGTGTTGAAGATCTTTTAGGGCGCCCCATGCCGACGCTCAAAGAAACTGTCAGAATACTTGTCGCAGAGGACAATCGATGCGCTACGCCCACGACTTCGAACTTGGCAACCGCCGTATAGGGCTGGGTGAGCCCACTTATTTCATCGCAGACATTGCTTCTTCGCACGACGGTCAGCTGTCGCGCGCAAAAGAGTTGATCTGGCTGGCGAAGGAAGCAGGAGCTGACTGCGCCAAATTCCAGCATTTTCTCGCCAAGGATATCGTCTCGGACGAAGGCTTCAGGGCGCTAGGCGGTCAAATGGCGCATCAGGCTGAGTGGAAAGAGTCTGTCTATGAGATCTTTGAGCGCTATCAGACACCGCGCGACTGGACGAGCGAGCTGGTGGTTGAATGCGAAAAAGCCGAAATTGATTTTATGACCACCCCTTACGATATGGAGGCGATTGAACTGGTCGATCCGGTTCTCAAAGCCTTCAAGGTCGGCTCTGGAGATAT
>PABS01000120.1 GCA_002699325.1 Ponticaulis sp.
CAGCCCCGGAAATTGGAACCGTGCCATGCCACATATAAGCAGGGAATAAAACCAGTGTGCCGGGGGTCGGCTTTACCCAATGCAGCGCCGGAGCCTCGTCGGGAAGTTTATAGGGCGGCTCGCCAAATTTGATCCAGCCGGCGCGGTTCGGATCGGTGTCAGCCTCTGGCGGCACAGCCATATAATAGGCCGAACTAACCCAGCCATTCGGATGCGTGTGACTCACGTGACGTCCGCCTGCCAGCAGGAAGATCGACCAGACCCCGCCAATGAAGAATTCACCCTGATTCCGCGCCGTCATCGGGTTTGCCGGATCACGACCCATCTGGCTGACAAAGTCCTGGACCGGCTCATGCAGAGCCCGGATATAGCTTTGAACCACGGGCCGGTCATCAAACAGTAGGTTGAGCGGGCTTTGAATGCCCTGCCGTGCCGACTGGCCGAGCGGATGGGTCTTGTAAGGGCTTCGCCCATGCACCTGCTCGATAAAGTCAGCATGGAAGTCTTCGAGCGAACGGTAACCGTCCGGCACCGGCAATTGGGCAGGTTTCACGAACCGGTCAAAATCATAAAGTGTATGGAAGGCCTCCGCCTGACCCAGCATGCGCAAGGCATCTGCTTCAAGCGCAACCCAATCTTGATCCTGCGGCTGTTTTGCCCGCCACGTCCGCACAACCTCCAGCGCGCGATCATAGCGGCCGGACATGAGACTAGCGACNATGTACTGGTAGGCCACAATACGGTGGGCCGGCAGTTCTGCATGTGCCTGCTCGGCCAGCTGGTATGCCGTCTCGACCTCACCCAGGTCGTCCTTCGCCATGGATAGGCGAATGGCGAACAAAGGGTGCTGTTTCTGCTCCGGCTGCAGGCGATCGAACTGGGCAACCACCTTGTCAGGCGCTTCCATATCCAGCCATTCATCAAGTGCCGTCAGCGCTTGNGCTGGACGCTCNCGAGANGCCATCAAGGCACCTTCNAGCGTCTGGTTCGCCTCTGAATTACGCTTCGTCATCCAGAGAAGGTTGGTGAAGTCCTTGAGNGCNTCNGCNGAGCCTGCNGCTATCGCCTGCTTCAGCGGNGGCTCNGCNTCNTCAAGCCGTAACTGCTCCATCAATACTCGCGCATGGAGCCGAAGGATCTGAGGCGCTGTCTGGCCTTCACTGCGTAATTCGCGGCAGAGCTTTTCGCTTGCTTTCAGATCACCCGTCTCAACCAGACATGAGGCAAGGCCATAACGGCCCGCCACATGCTTTGGGCTAAGCTTTACGCATTCCTGAAAATCGGCCTGTGCCGCTTTCCACGCCTTGGCCTGTTTGCGTGCCCGACCGAGACACTCAAAAGCATCAGGGTCGCTACTATCTGTTTGAGATCGATAGGTTTCCGTCACCGGGATCGCGTCATCGCTCCGGTTCTCATCCAGCAACAACGTCACGAGGTTCTTGTAGGCTGGCGCATAGTCAGGCTTCAGCTCAATGGATCGTCTGAACGCCGTCTCCGCTTCGGCCATGCCATCGGCAGCCTTCAGCATATTGCCCAGCGTATTCTGCAGCTCATGATTGGAAGGCGCTCTGACAGCAGCCTGTCTCATGGCTGCAANCGCACCGNCCAGATCACCCATCCGCCGCAAAGCGACCGCTTTCAGATGCAGCAGATTGGCATCACCCGGGTAAGCCATGAGCGCNCTATTCGCGCTGTTGACTGCATCCGCCATACGCCCGGCCTGGTACAGNCCATGGATTGTCTGCAGCTGGTCGTTCAAACTCATTCAAACGGTTCCCAGGGGTCCTTTCCAGCCTCTTCAAGGAGGAANCCCAAAGCGTTGAATGTCTCGACCATATGCTTTGGCAGCGGCGCCATCAGNGTCAGGTCCTTGCCGGTCTTNCGNGGNATNACCAGCGCNCGGGCATGCAGGTGAAGCCCCTGCCCNAGACCATTCAATGGTTCACGGCGGCCGGGATATTTCGGATCACCGATAATGGCATTGCCCATCTCTTCCATATGGAAGCGNAGCTGATGCGTNCGTCCGGTNAGCGGCGACAATGCCACCCAGGCTGCGCGCTGCGCAGCNGGCGAAACCACGGCATACTCGGTCACAGCGTGTTGAGACCCTTTGTCCGACTGAACCGCCGGCATCATGCGTTCNTTTTCACCGGCGGGCCCTGTGCCCTTGATCATCCANCTGCGGATCTGGCCNCGATGCGGNACAGGAACGCCNGCNACNACNGCCCAATAGACNTTNTTCANNGTNCGCTCGCGNAACATNTCGCCNAGNTCTGCNGCNGCGCGNGGNTGCTTGGCNATCAGAAGNACGCCAGACGTNTCCCGGTCGAGCCGGTGAACNAGCTTNGGACGNTGCTTNCCATCNCCNANCGCNTCCAGCATACCNTCAATNTGNCGNGAGGTATTNGTACCGCCCTGCACNGCCAGNCCAGCNGGCTTGTTCAGCGCGATAATGTCATCGTCCTGATAGATGAGCATNTCNCGGANGAANNTCTCATCNTTGGCNGAAANCTGNCGGGCGTTTTGTGCTTTTTTCTTNTCTTTNTCCGCTTCTCGTTCCGCCTTTGAGGGCAGAGGTGGCACCCGGACGACCTGCCCCGGCTCCAGACGTGTAGAAGACTTTGCGCGCGCGCCATCGACCCGGATCTGTCCTGTGCGCAGATACTTTTCCACCTGCCCCTGCGTCACGCCTTCAAAGCGTCGCTTGAACCAGCGGTCGAGCCGCGCACCAGACTCCTCGTAAGTCACTTCGATGTTGAGAACATCTCCGCTCACATCAGCACCTTTCGCATGATAAAGAGGCCGGCAAATATCATGATCACACCAAGAATAACAGAACCGCCGGCATAAATTGCAGCCTGCGAATAAGCGCGCGTTTCGATCATGCGAGCGGTTTCCAGCGAGAACGCAGAAAAGGTGGTAAATCCACCCAGAACACCGGTCGCCAGAAAGATCTGCGCATTTCCGCTGGCNCCGCCTTTATGAGCAAACCAGCCAACAACCAGCCCCATCAGGAATGAGCCCAACAGATTGACGGTGAACGTGCCCCANGGCCAGCCAGTGCCCATAATGCGCAGCATCATGGCGCCTGTCGAAAACCGCAGGGTTGAACCAATCGCGCCGCCAAGTGCGGCCAGAGCAAGATGCTGAGCAAACATGTATTTCTATTGGCATTGTTTCCTATTGTCAGACAATGCCATCGCGCGTCNGGAGCNCTTTCTGGCCGAATATNACACCATTCGGCTCGGGTCCCGTACCGTTCACTCGTCAGGAACTTCCGCCCCAAAGCCCCGTTGAAAACCTGAACACGTTTTGAATGGGCCTGCGCGATGAAGATTGAAGAACTTCTCGATGGAGAGAGCCGGACACGGTTTCAGGACCGCGTCCTGAAAGATCTCGATCTCTTGGAGGAACTGATCGAGAGTGGCCGCCTTTGCGAAACCCACGGCGAGCATCTTGGCGTGGAGCAGGAGCTCCAATTCATCGGATCTGACAATCGCGTGGCCTGGATTGGCGAAGAAGTTCAGAGCGAACTCGACGATGAGAGATATACCGAAGAGCTGGCGCGCTTCAATTTCGAAATCGTTCTGCCGCCGACGCCATTTGAAACTGGGGCCCTCTCCGATATTCGCAGTCAGCTGGATGGTCACCTGACCACTATTCGCGGTCATGCGCGACGACATGGCGGAAAGCCTGTGCTCTGCGGGATCGTGCCCTCCGTCAAACTCGAAGACATCAGCGAAGAAGCGCTGACTCCCAAACCACGCTATCGCAGCCTTCATGCTGCTCGCCACTGGCGCAAGACCCGTGCAAATTATGAGTATAATTTCCACGGTCTAGACAGCCTGACACTACGCGAATCCGATGCGCTGCTGGATGGAGTCTTTACCAGCCTCCAGCTTCACATCCAGATCGAGCCGACAACTGCAGCCAACAGTTATAACTGGGCACAGTTGATCGCTGCTCCGTGTCTGGCGGCCTCCTGTGCGTCACCAATTTTTCTCCAAAAGCGCCTCTGGCACGAAACCCGGATACCGCTGTTTGAACAGACCAGCGATACGCGCATGCTTCAATTTCAAGAGGATGCGGCCTTCCCACCGCGCGCCTTTCTTGGCAATCGGTGGATCGAGCACATTCACGATATCTGGCGACACGATATTAGCGTCTATCCGCCTCTGCTCGGCCTGAAAGAGGAAGAAGACTCGTCCGACGCGGATGGCTTGCCAGAGCTATCCGCCCTGCAGTTCTTCAATGGAACGGTCTATCGCTGGAACCGGCTTTGCTATGGCGCAGGCAAGGGCAGCTGCCATTTGCGGATTGAGTCCCGCTACATGCCTGCAGGTCTCACTTTGATTGATGAGATGGCTAATTCCGCGCTGTGGTTCGGCCTCATGTCCAATGCAGACACGCTAGGGGAAGGCCTCGCAGACGATCTGTCATTTGACCGGGTTATTGAAAATTTCCGGCGTGCTGCGCGCGATGGCATGGAGAGCCAGCTGATCTGGCGAGATGGCCGCGCTTATTCTGCCGGTCAGTTGCTCGAAGACATTCTTGTCCCTCTGGCTATTGTAGGGCTCGAAAAGCGTGGAATCGAAAATGCCGAAGCCTGGCTTCAGCCCATATTAGAACGCGCCCGCACAGGCCAGACAGCAAGCCGTTGGCAGCTGTCGAGCTATGAGGCATTAATTGCCAATCATAGTCCGGAAGTTGCGAGTAAACGCCTGACCAAAGCGATCGCTGACTTTTCAGAGACCGGTGAGCCCGTACACAGCTGGCCAATCTATGGACGCCGCGAACTCTACTCACCCGCCGAGATTGCCCCGAAAGAAACAACACCCACGCCGCTCCGCGGCACAGACTCGCTCTCGCTCGCCCGACACAGACTCGATTGGGAAGAGCGCGATGCTTTGCCGGTGCGGCTCGATAGTAATGTTCTTTTCTGGCTGGATCGGGCGCGATTGTCCGACGCCAAGAAAGACGAACTGGTTGTCGCAGATCTGTTCCGGACCGGAGAGTTGACTGAAGCCCGTCAGCGCGGCGGAGCACGCCTTCAGGCCTTTGACCGGTCGGTCTATCTCAATCGCCGGTTCGCTATCCGCAAGAGTGAGAACCCTGGCCCGCTAATGGTTGTCACCGTCGGTGTCCACGGCAATGAACTGAATGGCGTGGCGTCGATCGATAAATGGCTGGACCGTCTCGAACCGCGCTGCGGCACCGTGGCGATCCTGTTTGGCAATATCAAAGCCATGGCTCACGGAAAGCGATACATTGATCGCGATATGAACCGTGTCTTCACAGAGGAAGGTCTCGCCTCGGACACTCAGGAAGCGAAAGAAGCAAATGAGCTTCTGGAATGCATGAGCGAGCTTAAAGCCAGCTATGGTCACGAGGCCTGCTGGCATCTCGACCTTCATGGCACGTCTGCACATGCGCCGCCGTATCTCAGTGCGATGAAGGACATCAGCACTTTCCCACTGCTGAAGACACTGCCGGTACCATCGGTCACCAATTTCGAATCCATGTTTACGGGAACGCTTGTGGAGCGGGCGATCGAGAAGGGCTGGAAATCAATCACCTATGAGGCCGGCTGTTTCCATGCGCCAATCTCTGTCGAAAATGGCATCTCGCTGCTCTCCTTAATCGCGGATGATCTGGGGCTGGTAAGCCTGACGGATAGCGACCGTGAACGCTTGTCTGATTCGCTCTCTGCGCAATCGCCGACGATCTCGACCTATGAATTCTGTCATCGACATGAGATTTCACCGACAGATGAATTCGTTATGCGCCCCGGCTTTGTTAGCTTTCAGCAAGTGCATGAAAACGAAATCCTGGCCGATAATACGAATGGCACCGTCCGCGCTCCGGTTTCAGGACGTCTTTTAATGCCGCTTTATCAGAAACAGGGCGATGACGGCTTCTTCATCGTGACAGAGCGCCAGATCGGAGAGAAAACCGATTCCAAAATGGAAACCGCAACAGCCTGACGAGAGATTGATGCCTGAGCTAAGCCTGACGAGCGGAATCCCAATCGGATCACTTCTTTTGCGCGTGGCCTGCGCATTTGTCTTTGGCGCCATTATGGGCTTTGATCGAGAGGTCCGAGACCGTCCTGCCGGAATTAGAACCTATGTCATGGTCTCTGTGGCGGCATGTATCTTTGCCCTGATCACCATTGAAATGATGGCGGTTTTCGGCAGCGATTCAGATCGAACGCAGCTCGATCCAATACGCGTCGTCGAAGCCATTACGGCAGGGGTCGCGTTTCTTGGGGCTGGTACGATCATCCAGTCCGGTGGCTCGGTAAAAGGGCTGACGACAGGCGCAGGTATGTGGCTGGCGGGCGCTGTGGGTCTGGCCTGCGGCACAGGCTTTCTGCTCCTCGGCTTTTTGGGCGCCGCCTTAGCGTTGATTGTGTTTATTCCGCTCAGACTTCTCGAGACGGCCTGGTTTGGCAAATCGCCGGTCGAAGAATACAAGCTTGGCTCTCAGTCCGAAGACGACGATGCCGCCGACGCTGCTGACCGCTCAAAATCCTCCGGCACCGGTGCGGAATAATCAAACTGGCCGCCTAAAGGATGTGGCCCCTGTAATCTCAAGGCATGAAGCATGAGACGCGGCGCATCACCGCCATCTCCATAGATCGTATCACCCAGAATTGGGTGCCCCGCATGCGCCAGATGCACACGGATCTGATGCATACGCCCCGTCTCGGGCCGGCATTCGATCAGGCTGGTTTTCCCATCGGTTGAGACACAGTTGAACCGGGTCACAGCTGCCTTGGTGTCCTTCACGCCTTTCTGACCGCCAACCCCGGCTATCAGCGCACCTTCCGGCAGACGAACCGTGCCAATGGGACTCTCCACGCGTGTCACGCGCGAGGCATCGCCGCTCACCACAGCCAGATAGGTCTTCTTCATGGCCCGGTCTTCAAATGCCTTGGACAAGGCTGCCGCAGCAGGCTGGGTCTTTGCCGCGATGACAATCCCCGTCGTATCCTGGTCGATGCGATGAACGAGCCGTGGCCGCTTTCCGTTNGANTTGGCAAACGNCCAGAGCAGTTTATCCAGGGTTCGNTCTTCTGCATTNCGCGTCTGGCAAGCAAGACCATCTGGTTTGTTNAAGACGAGNATNTCNTCGTCCTCGTCCAGTATCAGAGAGCGGATATAGGCCTTGTCCTCATCCGGCAGCCAGACGATTTCTCGGTTTCTCATGGCTTTCCGCCCTTTTTGGATTGCAATTGTTTACGCAGGTCTTCGAGATANNCCAGTTTCTCGCGAATGGCCTTTTCCCGTCCCTCGCCCTTTGGATCGTAGAATTTCTGACGTTTCATACCATCAGGGAAGTAATCCTGCCCGGAAAAGCCATGCTCAGTATCATGATCATACTGATAACCCTCGCCATAGCCCTGATCCTTCATCATGCCGGTTGGCGCATTCAGAATGTGTTTGGGTGGGGAAAGATCGCCCGTTTGCGCAGCCGATGCCATGGCCGCCTTGAAGGCTGAATAAACCGCATTCGATTTCGGCGCAGTCGCGAGATGCACGACAGCGTGTGCCAGAGCCAGCTCACCTTCCGGGCTTCCCAGCCGCTCATAAGTTCGAACGGCCTCAGCCGTGATCATCAGAGCCGTCGGGTCGGCAAGCCCGATATCCTCNCTCGCCATGCGAATCAGACGACGGCCGAGAAAGAGTGGGTCTTCGCCGCCCTTCAACATGCGGGCAAACCAATAGAGGCTCGCATCCGGATCAGAGCCCCGCACGGCTTTGTGCAGCGCGGAGATGAGGTTGTAGTGCCCCTCACCCGATTTATCATAAGCTGGCGCCCGCTGACTCAGCCAACGCTTCAGCTCAGCGACTTCCAGCGGCTTATNTGACCGAATGCGGAAAAGATCCTCGACCAGACCCAGAAAATATCGTCCGTCGCCGCCAGCCAGCTGAAACAGATAATCGCGCCCCTCCGGCGAGAGCTTCAGCTTTTGTTTCTTAAAGTCTTCGGCGCGGGTCAGCAGCGTTTCCAGCGCGGGTCGGTCCAGAGCCTTCAGGACCAACACCTGACACCGCGACAGCAACGCCCCATTCAATTCAAAACTTGGGTTCTCAGTCGTTGCCCCGATCAGTGTAATCACGCCCCGCTCAACATAGGGAAGAAAGCCATCCTGCTGAGCTTTGTTGAAACGGTGGATCTCATCTACGAAAAGCGCCGTACCCTGCCCGGTGCTCCGACGCGCCTCGGCTTTCTCAAAAACGGCACGCAGGTCTTTCACACCTGAGAATACGGCTGAAAGCGCCTCGAAATGCAGCCCTGTTCCATCGGCCAGCAGCTGGGCAATCGTTGTCTTACCGACGCCAGGTGGCCCCCACAGAATAATGGATGACAGCTGCCCCTCGCCCAGCATGCGCCCAAGCGGGCCGTCAGAGCCGATCAGATGATTCTGTCCGACGACCTCACTCAGCTTTTTGGGACGTATCGCCTCTGCCAGTGGACGCGGAGCGCCACTATCCATGCCCGCAGACTGAAACAGATCCGACACAGCGATCAGAGACGAACGGTACGCGACAAGCGCCGNCCATTGCGGTCTACAGCCACCTGCCAGACACCGTCATTCTCATCTGCTTCAAGCGCTTTCATCAGCCCCTTGAGATCCTTGATGGCCGTACCATTCACCTCNATGATGAGATCGCCCGGACGCACACCAAAGTTATAGGCCAGCGAACGGCGAACAATCCGGTTGATGAGCACACCCTGATCAAAGGGGTCACGGCGCAGGGATTCTGCCAGCGCTGGTGAGAGATCAGCAACTTCAGCGCCGGATAGCGGATGTTTGTCGCTTTCGAGCAGCGTCAGATCCGCTTCGGTTGCGCCGGGAGGTGAGGTCAGTTTCACATTGATAACTTTAACCTCACCATTCCGATAAACGCTCATAGGTGCGGANTCGCCCTCGCCGAGTGTGGCCGCAAGGAATTTCAGACCATTCTCGTCAAAGACTTCCCGGCCATCAAACTTCAGAACCACATCGCCTTTTCGGAGCTTCGCTTTGTCGGCAGGNCTNTCNGGATAGATNTCTGTNACCANNACNCCGCCNGGACGCTCAACTTCCAGAGATTTCGCAATGTCGTTCGTCACCGGCTGACCTTTGAGNCCCAGCCATGGNCGAACAATACGGCCTTCATTGATCGCNGAGTCGACAACGCGCTTCACCATCTCGGCGGGAATGGCAAACCCAATACCGTTTGAGCCGCCAGAACGGGAGAAGATCGCAGTATTCACGCCAACGAGCTTACCGGCGTTGTCGATCAAGGCACCACCAGAATTGCCTGGGTTCACAGCAGCATCCGTCTGAATGAAGAAGGCATAGTCTGAAATACCGACATCCGTGCGGGCCGTTGCCGAGATGATCCCTGAGGTCACCGTCTGACCGACACCAAACGGATTGCCGATCGCCAGGACGAGATCACCAACTTCTGTAAGCCGGGTATCGGCAAATTCGAGAAAAGGAAGCGCCTCACCTTCCGGGTCAATTCTCAGAACCGCAAGATCTGTCCGCTCATCAGCCAATACGAGTTCAGCTTCATACTCACGGCGATCTGACAGAACCACTTTCAGCGCTGTTGCCTCTTCAACAACGTGATTATTGGTGACGATAATGCCTTCTGCGCCAACAATGACGCCAGAGCCCAGAGATGACTGCACNCGCTCTCGCGGCGCGCCAAAGGCGTTNGGGCCGAAAAATCGATTAAAGAAGGGATCGCCAGCAAAAGGTGACCCCGACTGGCGCACCAGACGCTCAGAATANACGTTCACAACAGCCGGAGATGCGCGCTTCACCAGCGGCGCAAAAGACAGCTGAATCTCCTCGCGGGAGTTGGGCAAGAGCTGCGCCATTGCCGGTGGGGCGACCAGCGAAACCAGCACCAACGACAAAAGTGCTGCTAGCGCTGCGCTAACCAGAAAGAGGATTTTATTTATATGTCTTGTCATGACCATGAGTATGTCTCCGACCATGGCCCGAGTGGGGCAGATTTACGACGAACTGCAATTTGCACTGCATACTTCTCCACGCTGGCATGTCAGCACGAGAGCAATCACATATGCGGCGTATACTCCATGCTCAATGGGCAAGACACGTTCATGAATCTCTTTTTAGAATTTCACGACGGCTCAGGCGAACGTCATTTGGTCTTCCGTTGGGCAGCGTACAAAAAAACCGGGCACGACGGGCCCGGTTTTTCAATTCAGTTCAATTGGTCCTGGGACCGGTCTGATCAATCTTCAGCAAGCTCGAGCTCAGCTTCCACGCGCTCACGGTCNGCTTTGCCGCGGGCTTCTTCGTCGCGATCCACGAANTCGATGACAGCCATAGGTGCGTTGTCACCGTGGCGGAAACCAGCTTTCATGATGCGGATGTATCCGCCGTTACGCTCTTCATAGCGTGGGCCGAGAACGTCGAAGAGTTTCTTCGCCATATCCGGGTTGCGAAGTTTGGAAATCGCGCGACGACGAGAGGCAAGATCGCCTTTCTTCGCGAGCGTAACCAGCTTCTCAGCGATTGGACGCAGTTCCTTCGCTTTTGGAAGGGTCGTCACAATCTGCTCGTGCTCAATCAGAGACGAAGCCATGTTGGCGAACATCGCTTTGCGGTGCTCGGACGTCCGGTTGAGTTTACGATGTGCGAGTCCATGACGCATGACTAAACTTCCTTATCGGCCTTTCGCCGTTAGATCTGATCTTCGTATTTTTTGGCCAGACCTTCAATGTCTTCTGGCGGCCAGCTTGGTACGTCCATGCCAAGGTGCAGACCCATTCCGGCCAGTACTTCCTTGATNTCATTGAGCGACTTACGACCAAAGTTCGGTGTCCGCAGCATTTCTGCTTCAGACTTCTGGATCAGGTCGCCAATATAGACGATGTTATCATTTTTCAGGCAGTTCGCAGAACGGACTGAAAGTTCAAGCTCATCGACTTTCTTGAGCAGGACAGGGTTGAAGCCGAGATCTGGCTCATCGTCCTGGTCAGATTTGTCATCTGGCTCTTCGAAGTTGATGAAGAGACGCAGCTGGTCCTGAAGAATACGCGCAGCATAAGCCACGGAATCTTCCGGAGAGATCGAACCGTCCGTCTCAACGTCAAGCATCAGCTTGTCATAGTCGAGAACCTGGCCTTCACGTGTGTCTTCCACGCGGTAACCGACGCGGCGAACCGGAGAGAAGATTGCGTCGATCGGAATGTAACCGATTGGCGAATCTTCAGCACGGTTGCGGTCAGCAGGAACATAGCCCTTGCCAGTCTCAACCGTGAATTCCATGCGAAGTTCAGCGCCTTCGTCCAGCGTGCAGATTACGAGATCCGGATTGAGGATCTCNGTATCGCCCGGGACTTCGATCTGGCCTGCAGTCACAGGNCCCGCACCGCTTGCACGAAGCGTCATGCGCTTCTGCGTATCGGAAATCATGCGGATCGCGACCTGCTTGAGGTTCAGGACGATCGTCGTAACGTCTTCACGGACGCCAGAGATCGAAGAGAACTCGTGGACCACGCCATCAATCTGCATGCCAGTGATGGCTGCCCCCTGAAGGGACGAAAGAAGCACGCGGCGCAGGGCGTTGCCCAGCGTCGTGCCGAAACCACGCTCGAGCGGCTCAACGACCAGGGTCGCTTTGCGGATGGCGTCAAAGCCATGCTCCACCACGGGGCGAGCCGGGCGGATGAGTTCTTTCCAGTTTTTGTCGTTTACGACGGCAATCTGGCCTGACATCGCGAAATCCTTGTGATCTGGGAGGTGAACAGATTAAACGCGGCGACGCTTCGGCGGACGGCAACCATTGTGCGGGATCGGCGTTGTATCGCGGATCGAGGTAATGGTGAAACCAACAGCCTGAAGCGCACGCAGAGCAGATTCGCGACCTGAACCAGGACCGCGAACGTTCACTTCCAGTGTACGCATGCCGTGCTCCTGAGCTTTGCGGCCTGCGTCTTCAGCTGCCATCTGTGCAGCGTAAGGCGTAGACTTGCGTGAGCCCTTGAAGCCCATGTGACCTGAAGACGACCAGGAAATTGCATTGCCTTGGGAGTCGGTGATGGTCACCATGGTGTTGTTGAAGCTTGAGTTCACATAGCAGACGCCAGAGGTGATATTCTTACGTTCGCGGCGGCGAACACGAGTGGTATCTTTAGCCATATCGTTAGGTCCCCAGCCTTATTTCTTCTTGCCGGCGATCGGCTTGGCCGGACCTTTGCGGGTACGGGCGTTCGTGTGAGTACGCTGACCACGCACGGGAAGACCACGACGATGGCGAAGACCGCGATAGCAACCAAGGTCCATAAGACGCTTGATGTTCATAGCAGTTTCGCGACGAAGGTCGCCTTCCACGAGATAATCGGCGTCAATCGTTTCACGCACTTGGATCACTTCGGCATCCGTCAGATCCGCCACTCGGCGGTCCGGCGTAATACCGACCTTCTCACAAATCTCTTTAGCCATAGCCGGACCAATTCCGTGAATGTAACGGAGCGCGATTTCAACGCGCTTATTGGTCGGGATGTTGACGCCAGCAATACGGGCCAAGCTAATTCTCCGTTAATCCATTGATACGAGACAAAGGGCCCCATCCGGGCGACGAAAACCGCCGGAAAAGACCTTCCATGACTCGCAGAAGCCGCGACTTATATCGCGCACAACCAGCAGGTCAAGACCTGAGTCTGACAGAAGTCGCTCAAATTCGAACTTCTTTCGGGACTCTGAAGCCCTAAAGTTCTCACACAGGATAGAACTCTGTCTCAGGCTTAGCAAGTATGGGGCTTTTCGGCGAGGATATCGGCAAACTCAACAGGTAAGCCTGGCTCCGCGGCTGAGTCCCNGANAGACNATTTGGTCTGCCNAATTCTGTCCCCTNCCCGCACCACAGACANGGCAGCGCAGAATCAAAAAAGCGCCGTCTCCGGCGCTTCTGTCNNGTGATTTCGACTNAAAGCCCGCCNACGTGCGAGCCNCCCTTTCAGGCCNGNCTANTTNTTTCCGAANAGACGCGCGAAAAANCCGGGCTTCTCAGCGCCGCCCTTGCGCTCAAGCGCTTCATCGATCTCGGCCGCGACAGCATCAATGCTGCCCATACCGTCCACTTCGNCAAGCTTCTTGCGTTCGGCATAGATCGGCAGCAGCGGAGCTGTCTGCGCATTGTAGGCTTCAATCCGCTTNTTGAAGGTTTCAGGATTGTCGTCNTCACGCCCCTGCTCTTCATAGCGCTTGGTCACTCGATCAAGAAGCGCCGCTTCATCGACACGCAGCCGAATCACACAGTCCACTTCCATGCCACGCTTNTCGAGCGTCTCGTCGAGCGCTTTTGCCTGCGGCACGGTTCTGGGAAATCCGTCAAAGATGAAGCCAGCAGCATCTTTATGNGTGTCNAGCTGCTCCTCAATGAGCTCGATAACGATGGCATCAGAGACCAGCTGGCCCGAATCCATGATCGCTGCGACGCGTTCNCCGAGCTCTGTGCCAGCGCTGCGCGCTGCACGAAGCATGTCGCCTGTTGAAAGCTGGATGAAGCCGTGTTCATCCACCAGGCGNTTGGCCTGCGTGCCCTTCCCCGCGGCCGGTGGCCCGAACAGGATGATGTTCATGATTTTCTTCCCCCCAAGCGAGACTTCTTGATCATGCCCTCATACTGGTGCGCCACCAGGTGAGACTGAATCTGGGTTACTGTATCCATTGTGACGGAAACAACAATCAGAAGCGAAGTACCGCCGAGATAAAATGGGATGGACGGAACCTGGGCGCGCAGAATCTCTGGCAGGAGACAGACAAAGGTCAGGTAAGCCGCACCAATAACGGTCAGACGAGAGAGGACATAGTCCAGATATTCTGCCGTCCGCTTGCCTGGACGAATGCCCGGTACGAAACCGCCATACTTGCGAAGATTGTCGGCTGTTTCTTCCGGATTGAACACGATGGAGGTGTAAAAGAAGCAGAAGAAAATAATCAGCACAGCGTACAGAATGATAAAGCCCGGCTGGCCAGGGCCGAGAATAGCCGCAACCGTACCCAGCATGCCTGTGGCGCCCTCTTCNGAGTTTGCCGCAAAGTTCGCAACCGTTGCCGGCAGCAGCAGGAGTGAAGACGCGAAGATTGGCGGGATCACGCCAGACGTATTCAGTTTCAGAGGCAGGAANCTTGTCTGCCCCTGGGTCATCTTATTGCCCTGCTGTCGCTTCGGATACTGGATCAGAATCCGGCGCTGCGAGCGTTCCATGAAGACGATGAAAACAATGATTGCGATTGCCATCAGCAGAATGCCGGCAACAAATGCGACCTGGCCTTCTGAATACCCTTCATTCGAAATCAGGTTCACAACGGCCTTTGGAAGCTCAGCGACGATGCCCGCAAAAATGATTAGCGAAATACCGTTGCCGACGCCGCGAGCGGTAATCTGCTCACCCATCCACATCAGGAGAAGTGTACCGCCTGTCATGGTCACGACCGTTGAAAGCGTGAAATACCAGCCTGGAATATGATCCTCAGATGGCAAGCCCTGAGCAATACCGAAGGACTGAACCAGTGCGAACAGGACGGTCAGATAGCGCGTATATTGGTTGATCTGCTGGCGGCCGGTCTCACCCTCTTTCTTCAGGCGCTCAAGCGTCGGCGATGCTGCCGTCATGAGCTGCATGATGATCGATGCGGAGATGTACGGCATCACGTTAAGAGCAAAGATCCCCATGCGCTCAATGGCGCCCCCTGCGAACAGGTTGAGGTTCTGAAGAATCCCGCCTTCCTGGCGCTGGAACAGCTGAGCGAATGCCGCTGGATCCAGTCCCGGGATCGGGAGATACGTGCCAAGTCGGTAGCAGATGAGGATACCGAGCGTAAAAAGAATACGCTGCTGGAGTTCTTTGGCTTTTCCGAAAGCTCCGAAGTTGATGTTCTTCGCGAGCTGATCTGACGCTGACGCCACACGCGCCTCCTTACTACCTTGCCGCAATCACATAAAAGGCCTGTCGCCGAAACAGCAACAGGCCTCTAAATCGGCATCCCGATAAACTTTGTGAAGCCCGAAATTGAGCTTTACTCGGATTCTTCTGATACAGGGGCTGTAACTGTGACATTTCCGCCAGCTGCTTTCACAGCTTCGATGGCAGCTTTGGAAGCTCCCGTCACAGTAATTTTAACACCCTTCGGCGCGTCACCCTTCGCAAGAAGACGCACACCGTCACGCGAGCGGCGCAGAACGCCAGACGTAACCAGAACCTCTTCAGTGATCTCGGCTTTGCCGTCAATCTGACCGCTTTCGATCGCTTTCGCGATACGACCAAGGTTCACCCAGGTGTATTTCTTCGTGTTCGGTGCTTTGAAGCCACGCTTCGGCAGACGCATATAAATAGGCATCTGCCCGCCTTCGAAGCCGTTCAGAGCAACGCCTGAGCGGGCCTTTTGGCCTTTGACACCACGTCCACCGGTCTTACCCGTGCCAGAACCGACACCGCGACCGACACGTTTGCGAGCGTGCGTAGCGCCCGAATTGTCAGAAAGTTCATTCAGTTTCATGTCGATAACCTCGCCAGTACGGTCCCGTAAATCGGGCCGTTAGGCCTTCTCGTCTACGATTTCCACCATGTGCTGAACCTTGGCGATCATGCCACGGACAGCTGGTGTATCTTCAAGTTCGCGCTCACGACCAACCTTGTTCAGGCCCAGGCCAACCAGCGTAGCGCGCTGATCCGGCTTGCGTCGGATCGGGCTACCGGTTTGACGAACAGTCAATGTTTTCTTCGCCATTGATTGAACTCCTAGTTCGTCGCGTCAGCCATGCCCGCTTCAGACGCACCATCGGTACGACGACCGACAATGTCCTGAACCTTCAGACCGCGCTTGGAAGCGACAGACCGTGGGCTGCTCTGATTTTTGAGCGCATCAAAAGTTGCGCGAACCATATTGTATGGGTTGGACGATCCAAGCGACTTGGCAACAACGTCCTGGACACCCAGAACATCGAGAACCGCACGCATCGGACCACCTGCGATAACGCCAGTACCTGGAGGTGCTGCACGCAGAACAACTTTACCAGCGCCCCAACGGCCGCGGCCGTCATGGTGAAGTGTACGACCCTCGCGCAGAGGCACGCGGATCATTTTCTTCTTCGCTTCGTCAGTCGCCTTGCGGATCGCTTCCGGCACTTCGCGGGCTTTACCATGACCAAAGCCGACACGGCCTTTCTGGTCACCGACAACCACGAGTGCAGCAAAACCGAAGTTCTTACCGCCTTTAACAACCTTGGCAACGCGGTTGATGCCTACGAGGCGATCAACGAATTCGCTTTGCTCTTCCTGTCTGTTATCGCGGTCCCGGTTGCGGCCACGACCGCGACGCTCACCGCCGCCTTGTTTTTGATCTGCCATAACCGTCTCCTAGAATTTCAGTCCGCCTTCACGCGCTGCATCAGCAAGCGCCTTCACGCGTCCATGGAACATGTAACCGCCGCGATCGAACACGACTTCCTCGACACCCGCCTTGGAAGCACGTTCTGCGATCAGTTTGCCGACCTCGGCTGCAGCCTCCGTCGTACCGCCGGAGGACTTCGAACGGAAATCTTTCTCCTGGGTGGAGGCAGCTGCGAGCGTGATACCACGTTCGTCGTCGATCACCTGAACGGCGATATTTTTTGAGGAGCGCACCACGGACAGACGAGGACGACCATTGGCCTGCTTGCGCAGTTTGGTCCGGACCCGCTGAGCGCGACGCATCATTTTTTCGCGTGGCGTCTTCATGGCTACTTCTTCTTACCTTCCTTGCGACGAACCTGCTCGCCGGCATAACGAATACCCTTGCCTTTATAAGGCTCAGGTGGACGATACTTGCGGATCTCGGCAGCAACCTGTCCAACCGCTTGCTTGTCAGCACCGCTGATTTTGACTTCAGTCGGTTTAGAGCTGGCGAGCGTGATGCCGTCAGGCGCCTGATAGATCACGTCGTGGCTGAAGCCGAGTGACAGTTTAACTGCCGAACCCTGCATTTGCGCACGATAACCAACGCCGATCAGCTCGAGCTCTTTTTCAAAGCCCTCAGTCACGCCATGAACCATGTTCTGCGCACGGGCACGCATTGTGCCCCACATTGCGCGAGCACGTTTTGATTCATCTTTCGGCGTGAAGGTGACTGCGTTGTCAGAGAAGTCGACATTTACATCGTCAACAATCTCGAGCGTCAGTTCACCTTTCGGCCCTTTAGCGGTCAGCACACGGTCGTTGAGAGACAGTGTCGCTTTGCCGCCTTCTACCGGTAGTTTTCCGATACGAGACATAACTTCACCCTGTCCTTATACGACCCGACACAGAATTTCGCCGCCGACATTCTCTGTACGCGCCGTGTTGTCAGACATGACACCCTTCGGCGTAGAGAGAATTGAAATGCCCAGACCATTCTGGACCAGCGGGAGATCCTTGACCGAAGAATAAACGCGGCGGCCCGGTTTGGACACGCGACGAATTTCCGAGATCACGGGTGCGCCGTCATAATATTTGAGTTCGATTTCGATGTTCTTTTTACCATCTTTTTCGACCTCGGTGTAACCGCGGATGAAACCTTCAGACTGAAGGACTTCCAGTACGCGCACACGTAGTGTGGATGCTGGAGTGATAACAACCGTTTTACCGCGAAGCTGGGCGTTGCGGATACGGGTCAGCATATCGCCGAGAGGATCTGAAATATTCATTTAATACCCTCCTACCAGCTCGATTTGACCAGACCAGGAACCTTACCAAGGTTCCCCAGCTCACGAAGAGCTATACGCGACATTTTCAGCTTGCGATAATAAGCGCGCGGGCGGCCTGTCACTTCGCAACGGTTGCGAATGCGGTTTTCAGCCGAGTTGCGCGGCAGAGCCGCAAGTTTAAGCCGAGCTTCGAAACGCTCTTCCAGCGGCAGGTCCTCGTTGAGGGCCATAGCTTTCAGGCGCTCACGGCGACCGGCATACTTTTTAACGAGCGCCTTGCGCTTGTTGTTACGTTCGATTGCACTTTTCTTAGCCATTACGTCCTCCGAGCGCCTAGTTACGGAACGGGAAGTTAAAGAGCTTCAGCAGCTCTTTCGCTTCTTCGTTCGTTTGCGCCGTCGTGCAAACAATGATGTCCATACCCCAGATCGAGTCGACCTGGTCGTAATTGATCTCAGGGAAAACAATGTGCTCCTTAACGCCGCAGGCATAGTTGCCATTACCGTCAAAGCTTCTTCCGTTGAGACCGCGGAAGTCCTTCACACGCGGAAGTGCGATCGTGACGAACCGGTCAAGAAACTCGTACATGCGCTCACGGCGAAGAGTAACCTTACAGCCGATTGCCATGCCTTCGCGAAGCTTGAACCCGGCGATCGATTTACGTGCCTTGGTTGCGACCGGCTTTTGGCCGGCAATTGCTTCCATGTCCCGAAGCGCTGTCTGGATCTTCTTGGAGTCAGCAACTGCTTCACCAACACCCATGTTCAGCACGACCTTGTCGAGCTTAGGCATCTGCATTGGGTTCGAATAGTTGAACTTCTCCTGAAGCGCGGGAACGATCTTCTCGCGATACAGCGTCTTGAAACGTGGTTCGTATGTGGTGGCATCAGACATCGATGGCCTCCCCTGAACGTTTGGCGAAGCGGATCTTGCGACCATGGTCGTCAAAGCGGAAACCAATACGTGTTGGCTTTCCGTCTTTCGGATCCACGTGCGAGACGTTGGACACGTCGATCGGCGCTTCAAAGCGTTTAATTCCACCTGGGTCCATCTGACCCGGCTTCTGGTGACGGGTGACGATATTCACGCCAGAAACGATCACACGACCTTCACTTGGCATGACTTTCGTAACTTCACCCTTTTTGCCCTTGTCGCGGCCGGCAAGAACAATCACGCGATCGCCTTTTTTCACTTTGGCAGCCATTACAAGACCTCCGGAGCGAGCGAGATGACCTTCATATGGTTCTTGGCGCGAAGTTCGCGCGGAACCGGTCCGAAGATACGCGTACCGATTGGCTCACCATTATTGTTGATGAGAACCGCGGCGTTCGTGTCGAAACGGATGGCAGAGCCGTCCGGGCGTTTGATATCCTTGGAAACGCGAACGACAACGGCTTTACGCACGTCACCTTTTTTCACGCGACCCTTTGGAATCGCCTCTTTCACCGACACAACGATGATGTCACCGACGCTGGCATAACGACGCTTTGCGCCACCCAGTACTTTGATGCACTGGACGCGACGCGCGCCGGAGTTGTCAGCGACTGACAGGTTTGTCTGCATCTGGATCATGCGGCGTCTCCACCAGCTTGATCAGTGACCAGTTCCCAGCGTTTCAGCTTGGACTTCGGTGCACATTCGATGATCGAAACCTTCTGGCCCTCTTGAGCCTGGTTGTTTTCGTCATGGGCGTGATAGCGCTTTGACTTACGCACGGTCTTGTTCAGCAGAGGGTGCAGGAAGGTACGCTCAACGCGTACGATCGCTGTTTTGTCNTGCTTGGTGGANACCACCACGCCTTCCATAATCCGCCTAGGCATATTGCTTTTGCTCCCTCAGGTTCACGCAGCGCTGGTTTGCGTCTTTTCACGAAGAATCGTCTGGATTCTCGCGATATCACGACGCACCTGGCGCACGCGGGCGGTGTTCTCCAGCTGGCCAGTCGCCTGCTGGAATCGAAGATTGAATTGCTCTTTCTTCAGCGATACCAGCTGCTCTTTGAGCTGGTCTTCTGTTTTAGCGCGAACGTCTTCCGCTTTCATAACGATCTCCTCTCGCGCCTATTCACCAATACGGGTCACGACTTTGGTCTTGATCGGCAGTTTCGCCGCTCCAAGACGCAGCGCTTCACGCGCGATATCGTCGTTGACACCATCAATTTCAATCAGGATCCGGCCAGGCTTCACCTTTGCGACCCAGCGGTCGATAGAGCCTTTACCTTTACCCATACGAACCTCGATCGGTTTCGCAGATACCGGCAGGTCTGGGAAAACACGGATCCATACTTTACCCTGACGTTTCATCTGACGGGTAATTGCACGACGTGTCGCCTCGATCTGGCGGGATGTAATGCGTTCCGGCTCGAGAGCCTTAAGACCGTAAGACCCGAAATTCAGAGAGAAACCGCCTTTGGCGTTCCCGTGAATCCGGCCCTTAAAGGCCTTGCGGAATTTTGTGCGCTTTGGCTGCAGCATGATTTACGCTCCTGCCCCTTCGCGGTTGCCACGGCGCTCGTTCGGGCTCGTAGAGCGCGCACGGGCTTCGCCGGAAGCTTCCTGTTTCTTGTCCTGAGCCATGGGGTCATGCTCCATGATCTCGCCTTTATAGACCCAGACCTTGATGCCGATGATCCCGTAGGTCGTCAGCGCTTCGGCCGTGCCGTAGTCAATGTCCGCACGCAATGTGTGCAGCGGAACAGATCCTTCAGCATACTGCTCGGTCCGCGCGATCTCTGCACCACCAAGACGGCCAGAAACCATGACACGAACGCCAAGTGCGCCGAGACGCATAGCAGACTGGATCGAACGCTTCATCGCACGACGGAAAGACGCGCGACGCTCAAGCTGACGAGCAATGTCATCAGCGATAAGGTTCGCATCAACTTCCGGCTTACGGATCTCGACCAGGTTCACAAAAACCTCGTCAGCAACGATCTTGCCGATTTGCTTGCGCAGAGTTTCGATGTCTGCACCTTTTTTACCGATAACCATGCCAGGACGAGCCGTGTGGATGGTGATGCGGCATTTCTTGTGCGGACGCTCCACGATGATCTTGGAGATACCGGCTTGCTTCAGCTTCTTCTTGATGAAGTCGCGAATTTTGAGGTCTTCATGAAGAAGACGACCATATTCAGCGCTGTCAGCATACCAGCGGGAGTCCCATGTCCGGTTGATGCCCAGACGAAGCCCGATCGGATTAACCTTCTGACCCATTATGCGGCCTCCTCAACAGCCATGCTGGTGTCGCGAACGACAATGGTGAGTTGCGAGAATGGCTTCAGAATGCGGGCCGCACGACCACGAGCACGAGCGCGCAGGCGCTTCATGACCAAGTTCTTGCCGACATAAGCTTCAGCAACGATCAGAGAGTCGATGTCGAGATTATGGTTGTTCTCGGCATTTGCGATCGCTGATTTAAGAGCCTTGCGAACATCTTCTGCGTGACGCTTCGGAGAGAACTCAAGCTCAGCCAGAGCTTTCTCAGCAGTCAGACCACGAATGGACTGAGCGATGAGGTTCAGCTTCTGTGGGCTGATGCGCAACATACGAAGAACGCAACGCGCTTCGTTTTCTGCCTGCTTAGGAGCTGCCTTAGGCTTACCCATGACTATCTCCGCTTCGCTTTCTTGTCCGCGCCGTGGCCGTAATACGTACGGGTTGGTGCGAACTCGCCAAACTTGTGGCCAACCATTTCCTCAGAAACATTGACCGGCACGAATTTGTTGCCGTTGTGGACCTGGAAAGTCAGGCCAACGAATTGCGGCAGAATGGTTGAACGACGAGACCAGGTCTTGATCACTTCGCGTTTTTTTGACTCGCCAGCCGCTTCTGCTTTCTTCAGCAGATAGCCGTCGACGAATGGGCCTTTCCAGACAGAACGAGGCATGTCTAAACGTCCTACTTCTTGTGACGGCTACGGATGATGAGACGATCCGTTGCCTTGTTCTTGCGGGTTTTAGGACCGCGGGTTTTCTTACCCCATGGCGTAACCGGGTGACGGCCACCAGAGGACTTACCTTCACCACCACCATGCGGGTGATCGAACGGGTTCATGACAACACCTCGAACCGATGGACGCTTGCCGAGGTGGCGCTTACGGCCAGCCTTACCAAGGTTTTGGTTCATGTTGTCCGGGTTAGACACCGCACCGACAGTTGCCAGGCAGCGATCCAGAACCATACGAAGCTCACCAGAAGAAAGCTTGATCTGAGCATAGCCGTCAGCACGACCGACCAGCTGAGCATAAGAGCCAGCAGAACGGATCATCTGAGCGCCCTTTTCAGGCTTCATCTCGATGTTGTGAATGATTGTACCGACAGGAATGTTTTTCAGCGGCAGGCAGTTACCAGGCTTGATATCTGCAGTTGCGCTTGAAATCACTGTGTCGCCAACACCAAGACGCTGAGGCGCGATGATGTAAGCCAGTTCACCGTCTTCATACTTGATGAGCGCGATGAATGCTGTGCGGTTCGGGTCATATTCCAGACGCTCAACAGTTGCCGGCACATCAAACTTGTTACGTTTGAAGTCGACTTTACGGTAAAGCTTCTTCGCGCCACCACCAATACGACGAGCCGTGATACGACCAGTATTGTTCCGGCCACCATTCTTGGTGAGACCTTCGGTGAGCGACTTCTCCGGGCGACCTTTGTGCAGGCCAGACCGATCGACCAGAACAAGCTGGCGGCGACCTGGAGATGTCGGATTGAATGTCTTCAAAGCCATATCAGATCTCCTTACAGTCCGGTTGCAACGTCAATAGACTGGCCGTCGGCCAGCGTGACGATCGCTTTTTTGACGTCGCTGCGGCGACCCTTGATGCCGCGAAAGCGCTTGGTTTTGCCCTTCACGACGATCGTGTTCACAGCTTCGACTTTGACGTCGAACAGCTTCTCGATAGCCTCTTTGATCTGAGGCTTGGAAGCATCAATCGCCACACGAAACACAACCTTGTTTTCCTCAGAGAGGAATGTCGACTTCTCGGTGATTACCGGAGCAACGATCGTGTCATAGTGGACGGGTTGAGCATCTTTAGCAGCCATAGCTTAGCCCTCTCCGTTGGCAGCTTTCGCCGCACGCATTTTCACGAGAAGACGCTGATCAACTTTGGCACGCGGTGACTCACCAGCCACAATCGCTTTTGCCTGGCCAACCCAGTCTTCAGATTTCGCACGATTGGCAACACCAACCTTCTCGAACAGCGCGTCAGCGTCTTTCGCCGAGATTTTCGCCAGCTTTGTCAGCTCGCCATAACCTTCAGCCGCAAGTGCTTTCGCAGACTTCGCACCAACGCCGTCGATCAGAACGACATCGTCGATGAACGCATCGTCGCCAGGCTTCGCGCCAGCTGGCACGTCAGTTTCGCCATTGTAACGCGCATGGATCGCGTCAACAGCGTCTTTCGTCAGAACCAGCGTATTGCGACGCAGAACGTCATAAACATTGAGGCCAGCCATAGGCAGCACATCAACATTAGGGATGTTCTTTGCAGCGCGAGCAAAACCTTCGTTCAACTCAGTACCGCCAATGATCAGAGCATTTGAAATGCCGAGAGCATCGAATGTCGCGCGAAGCGCTTTTGTTTTGCCTTCGTCGAAGTTCGCATCTTCCAGAACGATCAGGCTTTCAGCCTTCACTTTAGAAGAGAGCGCATGCTTCAGAGCGAGCGCGCGAACCTTCTTCGGCAGGTCATGAGCGTGGCTACGAACGCGAGGCCCGTGAGCAACACCACCACCGACGAAGATCGGAGCGTTTTTAGAACCGTGACGTGCGCCGCCAGAACCTTTTTGACGGATATATTTTTTCGTGGTCACAGAGACTTCAGAACGAGACTGAGTCTTGTGCGTACCAGCCTGACGTTTCGCCAGCTGGTAACGAACCATACGCTGCAGAATATCGCCACGGATGTCTTCGATACCGAATACGGCATCATCAAGTTCAACCTTACCGGCCTTCTTTGCAGCAAGTGTGGTGACTGCGAGTTCCATTATTCACCAGCCTCCTTGGAAGGATTAGATTCGTCAGAACCTGCAGCCGCCGGCTTACGGAAAGAACCAGCTTCAGGCGTGTCAGCGTGAGGCGCTTTTTTGACCGCGTCGCGAACTTCAACCCAGCCGTTTTCAGGACCAGGGACGTTACCCTTGACGAGAATCAGACCGCGCTCGGCGTCGACACGAACGACTTCGATGTTCTGAGTGGTAATACGAGCAGCACCGTAATGGCCCGCCATCTTTTTACCTTTGAAAACCTTGCCCGGATCCTGGCACTGACCAGTCGAACCGTGCGAACGGTGAGAGATAGACACACCGTGAGAAGCGCGAAGACCGCCAAAGTTCCAGCGCTTCATCGCACCGGCAAAGCCTTTACCGACAGAGATACCCGCAACGTCGACTTTCTGACCAACAGCAAAGTGATCAGCGACAACTTCAGAACCAATCTCAGGAAGCTCACCAGCGACGCGGAACTCAACGAGCTTCGCTTTTGGCTCAACGCCCGCTTTCGCGAACTGGCCACGCTGAGCTTTCGTCGTGCGCTTTGCTTTCTTTGTGCCAGCGCCCATAACGACAGCATTATAGCCGTCATTCTTGGTCAGCTCGACGCGATCTTTCTTCGTGCCGCGGTTTACAGCAGTCGTACGGTCTTCGTCAGTCCGCAGACCAACAACCTGACAGCCCTCGAGAGAGAGGACAGTTACAGGTACATGCAGACCTTCTTCAGAGAAGACTCGGGTCATGCCAAGCTTCCTGGCAACGACACCTGAGCGGCGTGCATCCAAAGTCATTAGCGTGCTCCCTCGAGCTTGATCTCAACAGCAACGCCTGCAGAGAGGTCCAGCTTCATGAGCGCATCAACCGTCTGTGGTGTCGGGTCGACAATGTCGAGCACACGCTTGTGCGTGCGAATCTCGAACTGCTCACGAGATTTTTTGTTCACGTGTGGCGAACGGTTCACAGTGAAGCGCTCAATACGAGTTGGCAGCGGCACCGGGCCACGTACCTGAGCGCCTGTTCGCTTAGCCGTAGACACGATCTCCTTCGCCGACACATCGAGGGCGCGGTGATCAAATGCCTTCAGGCGAATGCGTATGTTCTGTTTGTCCATGCTACGTCATCCGATCGCACAAAAAGCTAAAATCCGAACAGCGCCACCCAATGGTCGCCTGCCGGACCCAAACTCATCAAATTGTTCCGTTTCGTGGAGGATGCGTCTGCCAGTAATCTCCGGAGAAATCACCTTAAGGCACTGCCACCTCATTCACGAGGCGCGACGTTTATATTTTTGAGTCTGGCCTGTCAACACCAGTTTCATCATTCTGTCGCTGAATCGCATCCACAAGTTTTGCTCCCCGGCCGACCGGAAACGCATACACCTAATCAAATCTGTTCAGCACCATCCGGACAAGCTTCAGAACCAGCAATAACCATGGCCATGCGTGAAAGAACAGATCGAAAATATCGACGGGCTTTGTCAGTGTGCCGGCAGACAACATTTTAAGCTTTTCCCAGATGTGTGGTTCAGGAAAAAACGGTGCGAGGCCGAGTGTCAGACACGCAACTACAACAAAAAGAATCGGTATCTGATCGAAAAAATTCAGAATATTCATCATGGCTTATATAAGACAATGAACATCAGAGTGAAAAGCTTATTCAGCGACGAAAAGTCAGATCGCTACTGTGCAACTGAAACCTGATCCGAAAGCGGCGTGAACGTCTGCAGATCAGACAAAACCGGCTTCAGTCTGGCAATGGCAGTTTGCAATTCGTGTGGCTCTATCTTTGGCAGATAGCGGCTCTCGAATTCATCTCTATAGCGGTCATCGCCATCAGCGCAGACGCAGACAACGCGCTGCGGCTCTGTGGCTTCAGCCAGCCAATCCAGCGCACCCAGCACCACACCGATACTCGAGAGCCCAATCCCCGGCAGGCCAAGCTGCTCAAACAAGCCAAATGCGGCAAGCACATCCGTTTCTGATACGCGCCGAACACTTGGCTTAGGTGAAACATTGGAGAAACTCGATGCCCGCCCGCTTCCATATCCTGGAATAAACAATTTTGGCAGATCGCCCGCACCCGGATCCTCGAATGATCGAGAACCATAAGGGTCGACCAGCACCAGCTCGGTCGGATGGGGATTCGCAGCCAGAAAGTCAGCGAACCCTCGAGCAGTTCCGCCAGATGAGGCGGCTACGAAACAGGCGTTGAACTCACCCTCAGAGAATAATTCAGTTGCGGTCCATTCCTGATGGGATGCCGGGTTCAACAGGCTGCGATACTGATCCAGAAACAGACTGCCTTCAGTTGTCGCAATTTCACCCGCAACCCGCATACGGGCGGCATTGGCTGATTCGCCGTCTCTGGCTTCGGCAATAATAAGCCGCGCGCCCGCGCCCCGAATCCCTGCCGCATTGAACTCGGAAATTGACGGCGACGACACTACGCTGACAGAAATACCAAGCCGCTCACCGATCCGGGAAAGCGCATAACCATAATTGCCGGATGACGCATCAATCACCGACTCAACCGGCTCGCCCGGCTTCGCCGAATTGTTGAGCACATACCAGGCGACACGGTCTTTCACAGACCCGAACTCGTTGTATCTCTCTTCCTTGAGATCAATCTCGTGCTCGAGACCATTCATCCGGATCACAAACCGTGTCAGCGGTGTGTTGCCGATCTGAAAGGGGCAATTTTTCGGAAACGTCCTGGGCAAGGGGGAATGAAACTCCACTGAGTGGTCTGCAGGGATAAGTCGCTGTTGGCGAACTCACAGAGACGCAAAATTTATCTCACGCTGATCACTTTGCTGTGTTGACCGCAATGCGTCATTTCATACTCAAACCACTGCCGATTCATAGCCCGTACCAAGAATTTATCTTTGTTCGCCTGCGAGTTTTGCAGTGACCGCGAAGAAATTCGGCAGAACAGAAGCCCGGCTCATTTCATGTCTGCAAGTCTGGCGAGGAGTGTTTCGATCTCGCACTCAGAACGATCAATGCGAATCTGTTTCAGTCGCGACGTTGCACCTGACGCAAGTTCGACACTGGATTTCGGGATGCCAAACTGTTTGGCCAGAAGCTGACAAACTGCCTTATTGGCTGCTCCATTGTCTGGAATGGCGCGTACGCGAATTTTCAGAAAACGACGCCCCGCATCGTCTTCACCCACGCCGTCAATTCCATCACGGCTGCTCTTGGGCGTGACCCTGACGGTAATCAGCGTGCCGGCTCCGTCTTCCCTGATCGGAGGGTCCGTCATTTTCGACGACGCAACCATGCGCCAAAAGCAAATCCAGCGACCGGCACTGCCAACATGAATAACGCAGTCGCCAGCTGACTATTGCCGAATACGACACGCAGGGAATAACCGGTCGTGAGCTTCAGAATCAGGACAAAGCCAAACAGCACAACCAGGGAGGCCAGTCCGCCGAACAAGCCTGCCAGCAGCATCCCGCCAGAAATCGGACGAACGGGATCACTCGCCGTGTTGTCCTCACTCTCCGCCATCGTGTCCCCCTACCCGTACTAAAACGCCAGCGCCGCGCTCATCGCTCCCGACTGAGTGGGCGCACTTTTGCTTCCAGATTCTCGATAATCATGGACGCAATGTCCTTGCCAGTAGCGCTTTCAATTCCCTCTAGCCCCGGAGAAGAATTCACTTCCAGAACTTTAGGGCCAGTATTCGTGCGTAGAATATCAACCCCGGCAACAGACAAGCCAATCGTCTGTGCAGCACGTCTGGCAATATCACGCTCCTGACGCGTCAGTCTGACGGCTTCTGCGCGGCCACCGCGATGCAAGTTGGATCGGAATTCGCCTTCGGCTGCGATCCGTTGAATTGCGGCGACAACCTTGTTGCCGACGACAAAACACCGCGTATCCCGTCCCGCGGCCTCTCCGACGAACTCCTGCACCAGAAAATCCGCCTCCAGCCCGCGAAACGCGTCAACAAGGCTTTCTGCAGCTTTGCGTGTTTCAGCGAGAACAACACCCCTGCCCTGACTGGATTGTAACAGTTTCAGGATCACTGGTGCGCCACCAACAAGAGAAACGAGGTCCTTCGTATCTTTAGGAGAATTTGCGAATGCCGTTACCGGCATGCCGATCCGTTCGCGAGACAAAAGCTGATGAGCCAACAGCTTGTCCCGGCTCGCCGCAATGGCATTAGGCTGGTTCAGACAATAAGCGCCATTGTTCGAAAACTGACGCAGAACAGCCAGTCCATAAGATGTGATGGTCGGACCGATTCTCGGGATGACCGCATCATATCTTGGAAGACATTTGCCGTCATAATGGATCTCTGAACTACCCGAATCGATCTTCATGTAGCAGCGCGTTGTATCAATTGGCTCGACAACATGCCCACGCGCCTCACCGGCCTCGATCAAACGTCTCGATGAATAATTGCCCGGCTCTTTTGTCAGCAGCGCAATTCTTAGAGGGCGCTTGACCGGCTTTCGCTTCGGCAACCCCTTATAAAGATCGAATGAAAGCTCTCCCTGCGCAAAGGACTGGTTCGGATCAACGACCATATCATCCTGAATGCTCGTCCGGCCAAACAGCATGCGATATTGCATGTTCTCGCGATTGGTCAGCGTCATCTCCACCGGCCAGGTCCGGTCACCGCATGTCAGATTGGTGAGAATGACGTAGCGCATCTCCGCTTCGCCATTGGAACTGGTAACCTGCCGCCGGTCTACGACTGGAGCAGAGCAGGTAAATTCCAGCGAAAGGTCATCCGGATTTGGTTGGATCAGAAATCTGACCTGCGGCTTGTCGACCGGACCAAATGGCTCGATTACGCTGGCATGCAGAGCTGACGTCTTTGCACCGGTATCCACCTTCGCCTTGATCGCTGGCAAACCCAGATCAGGAAGCGATATCCATTCTTCCCAGCCCAGAGTAAAAGATGAGGACATGATTTCTCCAAAATCGTTCGATCCATGCTCTATATGCTAACTCGTACCCACTCGCGCTGCAGAAATCATCCCTACAGGCAAAAAACCTCTGAGAAGATTTCCGCAGGAGAGATTTCGCCTTTTAGGCGCATCGTTATTCAGAAATACACCTAATCAGGCTATACTTGTTCATAAAACAAGGAGCGGGGAGAAGAGAAAGGTGTGCGCGTCGTCAAAAGTGCTCGGGGTTTCAAGGGTCTTCGTCATTTCCATGACCTTCTGGGTCAGCATGACCGCAACGGCCAATGCCCAGCTTGTCAGCCGGAATACACCCGATCTAACGCAAGAGAACTGGGTCAATGAGGCAATCACGTTTGTAAAAACCACGTCCGCAGACCAAATGGACAGCGCAATCGACGCTGAAACCATTTTTGCCTCTCGTCTGGCATCGGCACCTCTGACAGAACAACTCCAGCTTTGGCAGGCCTACACGTTTGATGCGGCGATTGAAGTCGATCAGGCGCGGTTTGATAAGGGCATCTCCGCCATTCGCGGCCTGGAGGCGGAATTGTCAGATGAAAGTGTCGGCCATTATCTGCAGATCGCGGAACTCGTCTACATCACCCTTCGGGACGGGCACTATCAAAGAAGCGTCAATGAAGCCGAAGCGATGCTGGCCAGCGGCTCCCTCTCCCCTGAAAACGAGATCCGGTCGTTACTCGCTGTCGCCATATTCAAATACTGGAATAATGATTTCATCGCGGCCGCTGACGTCACCCGGAAAGCGATTCGCGCAGCAGAAGCTATGCCGGCTGCACCTCCTCCATTGTGCCACAGCATATATACTGTTGAAGCACTTGTATTTTACAAACTGAACGATCCTGTACCGGTTTTTCAGGCCTATCACTCTCTCTATGACGTGAACCAGGATCTTCAGCTTCCGCAGAGCACAGGCACGCTCCAGTTCAACACCGGCCTCTTGCTTAGCAAGTCCGGTGAAATGGAAGCGGCACTGGAGGTTTCAGCTGTTCTGTCCGGTCGCATTCAGAGTGATGACGCCAGTGATATTCACGCTTTCAACGCGTACTATCTGTGCGGCAGTCTGCATTTCAAACTCGGAAACTATGCACAGGCGCTCGACTGTTTCCGCAAAGCTGAACCCTACCTGCCCGCCTCAGAAGCACGTGCAGCTGCCTGGGCAAAACTCATCGTCAAATCAGCCGTCGAAGCCGGCGAAATCGAAACCGCGAGGATCTATTTCGATCAACTGAGCGCCTACCCAACCCTGACGGATATCCCGAAGGAACGTATCGACATCACCCTCACAGAAGCGCGCCTTCTCGAAGCAGAAGGCCGTTTTGAGGACGCGCTGGCTGTGCAGAGGCGCGCTTATGACCTCAAGCTTCTCGATGTCGAGAAAGATATTGAGCTAACCTCCGCTGCACAGCTCGATTATCTGATGGAAGAGACAACACGCCTGGATGAACAGGCGCACCTGCTTGAGACACAAAATCAACTCCAGCAACAGTCGATTGTTTTGTACCAATGGTTGTCAGGCTTAGGCATTCTGATTTTATTGTGCGTGATTTCATTCCTGTTTCTGTTTTATCGGAAGCAGAAAGACTTTCTGCGCATGCGTGATGAAGCCGTCCGGCTCAGCGAAGTGAAGTCAGATTTCCTTGCGAATATGAGTCACGAGGTTCGAACCCCGATGAATGGTGTTCTCGGCATGACCTCAGCGCTTCGTAAAACACCCCTGTCATCTATTCAGTCAGAACTGGTGGGTGTGATTGAGCGGTCAGCAGAGGTCATGGTGCGCATTCTGGATGATGTCCTCGATCTGTCACGAGTTGAGTCCGGAAAACTGCCATTGGAGCTCACAAGTTTCAGTCCGGTCGCATTGTTGAATGATCTCAGACAATTCTACGGGCATGGAACCGTTCAGCCGGGCCTGATGATGTCATTCGTCGCTGATATTCCCAAAGATATTGAGCTGATTGGTGACCCGGTGAGGCTCAGGCAGGTTTGCGATAATCTCATCACGAACGCTCTGAAGTTCACAGAAACCGGTGAGATAACGACGCGCTTCTGGCTGACAGAGTTCAGCGATACTGAGTCTGACACCGTGCTGAACATCTCTGTCAGTGATACCGGCATCGGCATGGACCCGTCTCAGATCGATAATCTGTTCAAGCCTTTCACTCAGGCTGACACGTCTCGTTCTCGACGTTATGGCGGAACGGGGCTCGGCCTCTCCATCAGCCAGAAAATCGTGGAACAATTCAGCGGAAAAATTGACGTCGTGTCGGCACCTGGGGAAGGCTCACAATTCCTCATCACGCTACCATTGCAGGTCAGCACGTCAGCTGAAATTGTAAAAGTCCCGGTCGATCAGGATGATCTCAAGGACTTGTCAGACGCGATGCGCATTCTGATTGTCGAAGACCACCCGGTGAACCGGCGCGTGGCACGCACGCTCTTCAACAGTCTGGGCTTTGATCCTGTGCTGGCTGAAGACGGGAAATCCGGCATCGACGCATATAGCACCAAAGGTTTTGACCTCGTGCTTCTGGATATCCAGATGCCAGGTTTCGACGGATTTCAGACGCTGGATGCCATGCGGGACATTGACCGCAGAGAGGGCCGAATTCCTCCACGCTATATTGCCTTCACAGCAAATGCGATGAGCCATCAGCGCGAGACGTATAAAAAGCGCGGTTTTGACTCCTTACTCGTCAAACCCATTCAGCCGAAAGACATCGTCGAACAGATTTCGACCTTTCGAAAATCCGCCTGATTGCGACCTCCCATCACGCACGAAAAAGGCCGCTCCGATGAGCGACCTTATTTACGTCCACAGCTGTTCACACAATTACGAATAGCGCAGACCGAAAATTCTGTGGTTGCTATTCAAAGATTCCGATCAATTCAGCGAGATCAGCCTCATCAAACGCATTGCCTTCAGGCCCCTTCAGTCGCTCCAGAACCGGTGGAATTGAATTCAAACCAGCGTCCATGCCCACCGTTTCAGCCAACTTCGTCAAGTCTCTCAGGAGAGGCCCCTGAACAGCTGCCCATTCCTGACCACTTTCTGACTCGAGAAAGGTGCGGAAATCAGCCAGCACTTCTGGTGTGCTGTTTTTCAGTGCCGCAGTGGCGTAAGCCTCTCTCATACCTTCTTTGAAAACTTTGCTCATTTCTTCGAGGAAAATTTCTGAAAACATGATGGTCGACTGGCGCGACAATTCCACACCACTTTTTCTGAATTCATCCAGAATGAGTGGAACCATCAAATCGCCGACAGCTTCCATTTGTGCATCCAGCACGTCGTCGCTCTGGATTTGAGAGGCAATGTATGCAGCGTCTTCGCGTGGATCGGCAGACGCAACCGGCAGCTGCAATACGCAAAATGCCGCAAATCCGGCAAACACTTTATTCAAGGGACTCTCCTGATCAGCATCAATCATTGCGCCCGCCCCAACGACCAGCGCAATCATTATTGGCTTAATGCTTACCAGCTGAAGCGCAAGCATCAGTTTAATCTCAGAAGAAAATTCACGCACAAAAAAGGCCGCTCAGATGAGCGGCCTTTCTGTGATCTTTGTGATCAGGACTGGGTCTTAAGCGAGAACTTTAGACACAACGCCTGAACCAACTGTCCGG
>PABS01000121.1 GCA_002699325.1 Ponticaulis sp.
GGAAAAGCGCCTTGCGGGGCGCTTTTTTTGTGCGCAAACCTTGGCCAAGCTGAGGAGAGCCCAAATGAAACTGCCCGCCCTGTTATCCGGACTATTTTTTTTCCTTGCNGCCTGCAATCGGGAGAAGTNCCGATCCGNGCNGANGTNATTTANACGGGCGGCACCATTTATACCGGCACTGAAGCAGACGCCACGGTTGAGGCGGTGGCGGTTGGTGACGGGGTGATTGTTTATACAGGCCCCATGCAGGGCGCACTCGATTCTACAAAGTCCGGCGCACGCATTGTCACTCTCCCTGAAAATGCGGTCATGTTTCCCGGCTTTACCGATAGTCATGTCCACCTCTCAGGTATCGGCCAGCGCGAGCTGACCCTCAATCTCGATCAGGTTACCTCAATCGAAGAGTTGAAGGCCAAACTCCTGGCCTATCGAGAGGCACATCCNGAGCTCGACCGTATACGGGGCCGGGGCTGGATCGAAACACACTGGCCCGAAGGTCGTTTCCCGACAGCCGCTGATCTTGATGAAGTCGCTGCAGATATTCCGGTGGTGCTCACCCGCGCGGATGGTCANGCATCTGTGGCGAATACGGCCGCACTGGAGGCATCAGGCGTANCGGCTGAAACNGAGCCGCCTTCTGGAGGCGATATTCTGAAAACCGATGACGGTGAGCCATCTGGTATGCTGATCGACAACGCCATGGGTCTTGTCGGCGGCCTTTTCACCGATCCGGACGCTGAGGATGTGCGTGAGTTCGTCTCGACCGGGTTTGATGTCTACGCNGCGCGTGGCTGGACAGGCTTGCACAATATGTCGGTTGGCGCGACAGAGCTCGATGCACTTCAGGCGCTTGCACTCGATGATGAGATCAAGCTTCGCACATACAATGCCGTGACGCCGGACCAGTTAGATGCGGCCATTAACCGGTCGCCTCGCGGGCATCTTCTGACAACACGCGCCGTGAAAATCTATATGGATGGTGCGCTTGGCTCCCGCGGCGCGCTTCTCGTCGATCCATATTCAGATGCGCCGGGTACGACTGGCCTGGCGCTCCGGGAAAAAGACGAGACCATGGCCTTCTTTGAGCGAGCCCTTGATGGAAACGTCCAGCTTGCCATTCATGCGATTGGCGACCTTGGCAACAAGCGGGCGCTAAACTGGATTGGGGAAGCCATTTCCACCCATGAGACGAGCGAAGAGGATGGGTCGGCCGAGGACGAAGTGGGGGATGATTATCGCTGGCGGATTGAGCACGCTCAGATCGTAAAAACGGAAGATCAGTCCAAATTCGCGGAAAATGGCATCATTGCCAGCATGCAGCCATCACATGCGATTGGCGATCTTTTCTTTGCGCCCGCTCGCCTCGGTCCTGACAGGCTCGGAACGGCTTATGCCTGGAAAGATCTCATGGCAGAAGGTGCCGTCATTGCGGGCGGTTCTGACGCGCCGGTTGAAGTAGGTGATCCGATAATTGAGTTTTACGCTGCGACGGTACGCAAAGGACTGAATGGATATTCCGACGAAGACTGGCATCGTGATCAGGCCCTTTCACGCTTTGAGGCCCTGAAACTTTTCACCCAGAATGCAGCCTATGCGGCTTTCATGGAAGATGAACTTGGCACAATTGAAGTCGGTAAACGCGGCGATTTCAGTGTGTTTGACCAGGATCTGATGCAGGTTGGGGATGACGAGATACTCGCCACGAAGCCGCTCATGACCATTGTCGAAGGGAAGGCTGTCTGGCAGGCTGAGCCGATTGCCGAACGGGAAACGGAAGTTTCCGAGTAGAGCAGCTCAGCTGCCGTGGTCGTAGTCCAGAAAGCCGATCAGCGTTCTTTGGCGGTCTGAGAAATTATCGTCTGAGATGATCACAATCTGGTCGGTCGTCTCAGAGATCGCTCGCACAGCGATTCCCTCGAAATTGTCGACCGTGACGTCAGATCCGAACAGGGCCAACTGCTCGGTCTCTCCGAAAACGCCATCGTCTGAAACAGAGGTTACGCTGATCGCGATCCGGTTTCCGCGGATCGGATCATACGACCGCGCCAGAGAATAGAGCCGGTCAGGTCCACCGTTTCCCGGAACGATATCCATGCCGGTCAGCATGGTCAGCTCCGGTGAAGGCAGGCGTTGAGTAAAGCCAGCTTCCGTCGTGTCAGCGCCGAAAAGACCTACTGGCGACCCGCCGAAAATCGACTCAAGACCCAATATGAGCTGGCTTTCGCCGCGGACAGCGAGCGCTTCAATGCCGCTGTTCTCGTCGATCGCCCGGCCCAGTCCGAAGTTCTCATCGTCGAATTCGAGAATTGACATGCCGCGCGCTGCGCTTCCACAGGCGGTAATGTCATATCCGAGCACGCGGTGATTGCGTTCAAAGCTCACAAAAAGCGTCTTGCCTGTCCAGGCAACGCCCTCGGCATCCGTCAGCTTCTTGGAATCGAGCATGCCACCAGTTTCATCACGGAGGCTTGCGACGCGNGCTCTTGGCTCTATTCCCTCCTCATCTTGCGAAAGTGACAACCAGACAAGCGATCCGAAGTCCGATACCGCGATAAGCGTCTGATCATCCAGGAAGTCGATGCCGGACAGGCCGCCAATTCTTGCGTCATCAGAGGTCAGTGCAAAAACCGCCTTAGGGTGCAGAGGACCAAAGGCCTTTCCTGCTCTCTCTTCGGTCTCGGCCCAGTCCACGCGTTCGGCTGAGATATTGACCGTTTCGGGCGGTACAGGGACCGTATCAGCGGGGCAGGAGGCGGCAATAAGTGCGCTCACCCGGTTTTCGCTCACGCTTGGCGGAGAGGGCGGCGGTTCATTCGAGGCGCAGGCTGACAGACACACGCTCGCAAGAAGCAGCCAGCCAAACTTACCTTTTGATTGCACGCGTCAGTTCCTTCAGGTCAGTTCGCCGGACGGACCGGCCTTCCTGAACGGATAATCCCGGTTCGCGACCTTTCCGTGACGGCGCAGCGGTTTTCTCACTGCCTTTCGGCTTTGGATCTTCGTCAAACAGGGAAGCAAGCTGTTCAGTCATCGCCCCACCCAGCTGTTCAGCGTCCACAATTGTTACGGCGCGCTTGTAATAGCGGGTGACATCGTGGCCGATACCGATGGCAATCAGCTCCACATCGGATTTGGTCTCGATATAGCTGATAACGTCCCGCAGGTGGCGTTCGAGGTAATTGCCGACATTGACGGACAGGGTGGAGTCATCCACCGGCGCGCCATCGGAAATCACCATCATGATGCGGCGTTGCTCAGGGCGCGCCATCAGACGGTCGTGCGCCCAGATCAAAGCCTCGCCGTCGATGTTCTCTTTCAGAAGGCCTTCGCGCATCATCAGGCCGAGATTGCGACGCGCACGGCGCCAAGGGCTGTCTGCAGGCTTGTAGACAATGTGACGGAGATCGTTGAGACGGCCGGGGCCTGGCGGCTTGCCGGCTTCAACCCAGTCTTCTCGCGACAAACCACCCTTCCAGGCACGTGTCGTGAATCCGAGGATCTCGACCTTCACCCCGCAGCGCTCCAGGGTGCGGGCGAGAATGTCAGCGCACAGAGCGGCCACCATGATCGGCCGACCGCGCATGGANCCGGAATTATCCATGAGCAGTGTCACAACGGTGTCGCGGAAATCGGAATCATCTTCCTGTTTGAAGGAAAGCGGAGAGGTCGGGTCGGTTACGACGCGTGTCAGTCGCGCGGTATCCAGAACACCTTCTTCCAGATCGAACGTCCAGGACCGATTTTGTTGCGCCATCAGGCGGCGTTGAAGCTTATTTGCAAGCCGCGACACGGCGCCCTGAAGGCCTGAAAGCTGTTGGTCAAGATAGGCGCGAAGACGGGTTAATTCTTCCGGATCGCACAGTGTGTCTGCATGTACGATCTCATCATGCGCCTTAGTAAAGACCGCGTAGCGCATTTCGCGATTATCATCGCCCGGCTGGAAGTTCGGGCGCACGGGCTGATTGCCGTCTTCAGCATCTTCCGGCTCGTCATCGCTATCGACATCGCCATCGGCTTCCATCGTCATGGTGGCTTCGTCGTTTTCGTCGCCCTCCATGTCCGAAGCATCAATCTCATCCATGGCGCCGCCCATGGTGTCTTCCGCTTCAGCATCTCCATCATCGCCCTGTTGAGCGCTGGAATCCTCGTCTTCAGATGACTCTTCATCTTCGTTATCGAGGTCGTCGCCTTCCTCCATTTCTCCAGACGTCAGA
Source organism: Ponticaulis sp. (assembly GCA_002699325.1). Taxonomy (GTDB): domain Bacteria; phylum Pseudomonadota; class Alphaproteobacteria; order Caulobacterales; family Hyphomonadaceae; genus Ponticaulis. The sequence goes on from PABS01000121.1 coordinate 4,215, forward strand.
TCGCGGATCAGGTCTTTCATGACCTTGCCGAAGGCCTGTTGATCATCGAGGTGCTCCACGAGCTTTGAAAGCCCGTCGCCTGTCGTCCGCTCAACTTCCTCGCGCCAGAGATTAGCAATACCTTCGGCGATGCCTGGAAGGGGGCGACCTGTCAGCTTTTCGCGAAGCAGAAATTCAATGGCATCTGCCAGAGGTGCGCTCTGGCGATCCTCCATCCGGCCATAGCCAGCACGCTCGCACCGTTCAATCAGGCAGGCATCCAGGTTATCGGCCACGCCGCGCATATGCGCGGCGCCTATGGACTCGACTCGCGCCCGCTCGGCCGCTTCGAAAACTTCGCGGGCTTCGGCACTTTTCGGACTGATTTTGAGATGCGCGACCGGGTCATGGTGCGCCAGCCTCAATGCGGCGGCATCCGCTTCACCCCGTAACCGCGCGGCCGTCTCCGGATCGAGTGAGCGGGGCGGGGATCGCAGAAAGATTTTCTTTTCGCTGGTTGCCGTACCATCCGGCGTGAAGGTGACTTCGATCTCATCTGTCGCGCTCAGCGCCTTGGTCGTGACGCTCAGCGCTTCGCGAAACAGTTCGTCGGGTGAAGTCTTCTCGTTAGCCATGTCTCGCATATAGCCGTGAATGACCCGATTGCGAAGGAATCCTTCTGGTATTTCCTCGCATCAGCGGGTGTTTAGGCCACCTGAATCATCAGGGCGCTCTCTGGCAGTTCTTCGCCAAAGCACCGCTGATAGAATTCAGCCACGATCGGACGCTCCAGCTCATCACATTTGTTGAGGAAGCTCATNCGGAAGGCCTGGCCGACATCGCCGAAAATAGCAGCGTTTTCAGCCCAGGTGATCACGGTTCGCGGGCTCATGACAGTGGATAGATCGCCGTTCATGAAGGCGTTCCGGGTCATGTCGGCCAACCGAACCATCTTATCCAGTGTATCTTTGTCAAAATCGGGCAGTTTAGAGCTCACGATTTCTACCTCGGCATCGTGCTCAAGATAGTTGAGTGTGGTGACGATGGACCACCGGTCCATCTGGCCCTGGTTGAGCTGCTGTGTGCCGTGATAGAGGCCGGTTGTGTCACCAAGACCAACCGTATTCGTGGTGGCGAAGAGGCGGAAGTAACCGTTTGGTGCAATCACGCGGTTCTGGTCGAGCAGGGTCAGGCGGCCTGAGGCTTCCAGAATACGCTGGATGACGAACATCACGTCCGGACGTCCGGCGTCATATTCGTCAAACACGATAGCGACCGGGCGCTGCAAGGCCCATGGAAGAATACCCTCGCGGAATTCGGTGACCTGCTGACCGTCTTTCAGAACAATCGCGTCCTTACCAACAAGGTCGATCCGGGAAACGTGGCTATCGAGGTTCACGCGGATGAGCGGCCAGTTCAGGCGCGCTGCCACCTGTTCAATGTGAGTGGATTTACCTGTGCCGTGATAGCCCTGAACCATCACGCGGCGATTGTGCTGGAAGCCAGCAAGTATCGCCATGGTTGTTTGCGGATCGAACCGATAGCTTTCATCCAGCTCCGGCACGTATTCGGTCTTCTCGGAAAAGGCATCAACCTGCAGGTCGCTGTCGATGCCAAAGGTCTCACGCACACTGACTTTCCGGTCGGGAACCATTGTTTCCAGTTCAGGAGCGGCGGAGATGACAGACATACGGACTATTCCTCGGACAGAATGATAAGCGATCCAGAACCGCTCTCAGCATGTTCTAGCTTGGACTTTTCATAAGTCCAATCAATGGGGAAGTAGAAATTTCGGCAGAAAAGACCCGGAATGGGTGAGTTTTCTCTTTCTGATTAGTCGCCCTGGGTCAGGCCGGCAGCTTTCAGGGTCTTAAAGGCCTTGATGACGCGCGCGAGCTTATGCTCCGAGGACCGGTCACCACCATTCGCATCCGGGTGGAAGCGTTTGACGTAATCGGAATAACGTTCACGGATTTCCAGCGGGGTGGCTGTCTCGCCCAGATCGAGATCAGCGAGTGCGCGAACCTGAAGCCGCGTGCGGCCGGTTTGCTTGCGAGAGGCTTTGATCGCGCTCTCGTCCGCACCGTAAATGCCCGCCCAGATACGCGGATCGCCCGACCGGAGTTTGGATTTCTCGTTCACCGGGCCGGTGCCGAACTTCCATGTTTTCCGGTGACCGTAAGAAGCCGCGCTCGCAAACGCTTTGGCTTCGGATTCGGTCATGCCGTCAAAGAAGTTCCACTTCTTATTATATTCGGCCGCGTGACGCTGGCAGAACTGGTGGAAACCACCGCCATGCTTGGGGGATTTAAAATCTCCCGGAGCGTCACAACCTTTGTGTTCGCAAATGGTTTCGCCCGCGTCCACTGAGGCACCGGAGGCAGCTCCGCCCTTTTTCTTTTTGGACTTCGATGCTCCGATCGAAATATCCTTGAATTTGGGCCGGTATTCATAGGCAGATGTCATGAGCGTGATAATGGTCCGAACTGACGAAAGAGGCAAGAATTGACAAGCAGACAAAACCGGATAGAGGCCCGCCTGACTGAAGAATTTTCACCGGTTCTCCTCAATATAGTGGATGAGTCCCGACTTCACGAGGGTCATGCTGGCGCAAGTGAAGCTGGTGAGTCGCATTTCTTTGTNGAAATTGCAGCGCCAGCCTTTGCTGGNAAATCTCGTATTGAGTGTCACCGTATGGTGAATCAGGCACTTGCAAGCGAGTTTGCTGCGGGTCTCCATGCCCTGAGGCTGAAGACCCGCGCTGAATAAGAACGCGCTGGTTTAGTCTGCCTTCAGGCCATCGGCATAGGCGCGTGCTTCTGCGACGAGGCGCAGCACATTGCCGCCCATGATTTTCTCGATGTCATCCCAGCTATAGCCTTCTTCAAGAAGTCTGGCGGTGATGGTCGGATAATCAGAGACATCCTCAAGGCCGACAACACCGCCGCCGCCATCCCAGTCCGGGCCGATGCCAACATGTTCCGGGCCAACCAGTCGCAAGGCGTGGAGCAGCTGGTCCATAAAGTCTTCAAAATCGGCCATAGCTGGCGGATATTTGGCGTCGATTGCGTTCCTTTTCTCGAGATAAACTTCGTACTCGCCAGGGCTCATATCGTTGCCAAAGCCATACTCTTCACGGAGTGCGGCCATTTCTTCGCTACGCTCCGGATTGGCGGGCAGGTCTTTCAGATAGGACCCCAGCGCGTTCATCTGGATGACACCACCACTATCGGCGAGCATTTTCAAATGCGCGTCATCTATATTGCGGGGATGCATATAGACAGCGCTTGTGCCTGAGTGTGACAGTATGACTGGAGTGGCTGAAATCTCGATCATGTCGGCCAGCGATTCCTGGCTGGCATGCGAGCCATCTACAACCATGCCGAGGCGGTTGGCTTCCTTCACCAGTTTCTCGCCGAGCGGAGATAATCCATCATACGGTTTGTCGATATCGGTTGCGCTGTCTGCGAATTGGTTTGTGCGAGAGTGGACCGGGCCGATCATCCGAACGCCCAGCTTGTAGAAGGTTTCGACCAGAGACAGGTCTGTTCCGAGCGGATAGCTGTTCTCGATCGACATAAAGACGACCTTCTTGCCGTCTCCGGCAATGCGATAGGCATCTTCTGCTGTATCGGCGATTTCGAACTCGTCCGGGTTTGCCGCCACCATTTTCTGTACGGCCATTGCGCGCAGCAGCGCGACGTCACGCGTCAGTTTGTAGGATTGTTCATCTAACGGCCCCTGAGGGGTATAAAGCACCCAGAAGCCGCCATCCAGACCGCCTTCATCCATGCGNGGCAGGTCGACCTGNGTATAGTCTTTTTNATAGTCATGACGCTCCGTGATATCAAACCAGGGCTGGACGAGCAGTGCAGGCGTATCAAGGTGTGTATCAAGAATGGTGATCGACTGATGCTTTTCCATGAAGTCCGATGTGTCGTCGGCCTCCTGAGCAGTCGCTGGTGCTGACTGGCNCGCCGCGAGACTCATTGAGATAAGCGCAGCACTCGCCATGAGCCCTGATTTTCCAAAAGCTTTCATTCTGCTCTCCTGAGACTTTGATGGAGACCAGATAAGACCAGTTGTGGTGCTGGCGTCTAGCGTTCGAAGGCAGACTTCCGCGCAATTGCCCGCTAGATTGGCAAAGCCAGGCCCCAGACGCAAAATAGAGATCAGCTGCCTAAATACTATGCTCGGGACCAGACTGGCAGCACCCATTTAGCAGAATAAATAAATGAACTATCAGCGCTTCTGAATTCGCACGCTGACGTCTGGTTGATAAGGCGACAATTTCTACATAACGCCATCAGCTAAAGCCATGGTTACTAAAAAGTGCCTATCAAGTTCTTCGCTTAATTTTTTGTAATCTGAAGAACTTGACTGCAAATTGGGCGAATTCTGGAGCGTCAGACGATTTCTGACCATTCGCAGCTGACCTTCCAAATTTCATCTCCCTCGTGTTGCGACGCATCATTGCCTGATCATGCTGCCGCCAGGTTACAAGCAAACGAAGAGGGGAAATCATGTCGTATTGCAGAACATCATTCCGGTCAGCCAGNGTGCTGGCACTTGTTATGGCGCTGGGTCTGCCCGGCGGCGTGGCCATGGCTCAGGANACTGAAGAGGCAGCCGCTGACGAACAAGCCACCATGGAAACGGTCTTTGTGGAGGGACGTCGCGTCTCGCAGACGGATCTGGCTATCGGTCTGGATGAAGCAACAAATACAGTTGCTGTGACCCGTGAACAGCTGCTTTCGGCGCCGGGCGGTATTTCTGGCCTGAAAATGCTGGAGACCCTTCCGGGCTTTAACGTNCAGACTGACGGCGCGCTCGGCCTTTACGAGTTCGGTAACTCTGTGACGGTTCGCGCCTTTAACCTGCAACAGATCGGCTTCGTTCTGGACGGCGTGCCGATGGGCCGTTCGGATGCTTTCGGTGGCAGCCCGATTTTCCGCTATGTGGATAATGAAAACCTGGGATCCGTGGTCGCTTCGCCNGGCGCGGGCGATGTGTCACTTCCAAGNTATTCNTCGCTTGGCCCGATCGTCTCCTATAACACGATCGCCCCCTCAGAAGATGCGGGCGGCATGATCTCCTATACGATGGGTGATGACAATTTAGAGCGCAGCTTCATCAAGCTGGAAACCGGCGATATCGGAGGCTTCTCCGCCTATGTCAGCCGTTCAAAAACGGATTCTGATCTCTGGCGCGGTCCTGGCACGATTGACCGGGAGCATATTGAGGGCAAGGTGCGCTATGAATTCGATTCAGATACCTTCGTGCAGTTCAACTACGTCCATAACGACTTCTTCGACTATGACTCCCCATCTGGTCCCGCAGCGACGTTCGAAAACGACTATTACTATGGCTATCTGCCAGCCATTCCGGAAGGATGCGTAAATCCGCTGCCGGGGGTTTATGATTTCAACGGCGATGGCACGATCGACGGAGACGATTTTACNCCGGTCAATACGGGTTCAAGCTGTACCCAGTATTACGAAGATCGCGTCAACATCCGTGATGACACCTTATACTCGCTGAACTTTGAAACCGATCTNATGCCNGGTCTGATGCTCAANGCGACGGCTTATCAGGAAGANAAAGACGGTTATGGNGTNTCTCCTGAAGGCTATAGCAGCGTTTTGGCGCGCTATGAGGCNCAGGCNTCNGTNGGTCTTGATGTNGTNCANCCGCGNGGTGTTCAGTANGGCCTCTCCGGCGTGGGTGGCACGCGCAAGGGCTTTACTGGCGGCGTTGAATGGGATGTTGCCAATCATACAATTGCAGCTGGCTTCTGGGTTGAAGATGAAGATTATACCCGGACCCAGGCGCGCCTGAACAAAACAGGTGGCTCCGCTGACGGTGATGTCCTTTATGACGAAGTGGCCTATTATCGCCGGAATTACACGTCCTATCGGGAAACCACTCAGCTCTACCTGAAAGATACAATCAGTCTGATGGATGACAGGTTGAACGTGGAAGTCGGCGTCAAAAGCCTGAGCATTGATTATAAGCTCGACGGATACCGGGATTATAATGACTATTACCGTGCAGATCCGGCAAACCCGGGTAGCTTCCTGCCGGGTTTCGGCCCTCAGGTCATCAATGCAGATTATGAAGCCAGCTTTCTGCCGATGGTTGGTGCAGTCTATGACCTGAACAGTGAAGATCAGATCTTTGCGTCTTACTCTCAGAACTTCGCCCTTCCGCGTGGTGCGGATGACATCTTCTCGATTGCATCAACTGATCACGCAACTGAGCCGCTTCCGGCGCCTGAGGGCGAAGAAGCGGACAACTACGAGATTGGTATCCGGACGAACCGTGCTGGCTTCCGCGGCGCGGCAACGCT
>PABS01000122.1 GCA_002699325.1 Ponticaulis sp.
CTACGACAGACCCGAAACTGTCTGTTCGTTATGAGCCAACTGACTGGCTTGTCCTGCGGGCCTCAACGGGCACAACCTTCCGTGGGCCGCTGCCAGGAAACGTTGTCGATGGCCGTTTTGCTACCACACTGGCTGGCATTCAGGCTGCGGGTAACAATTTCAAGTCTGTCGACAACTTCGGCAACCCGAACCTGGCTCCAGAAACAGCCTTCACCTACAACCTTGGTGCAGTGTTCGACTTTGCCAATGGCTTCAAAGCGTCTGTCGACTATTGGAGCTACGACTTCGAAGACGAGATCACCACCACACCAGCGCAAGGCATTGCGAACGCCGTTGCAAACGGCCCAGGCGATGGCACTCAGCTTGTTGATTGTACGCACCCGCTTGCGAACCTGATCACCTTCGCTGGTGGCTGTACACAAGGCGTCACAACCGGTGCCGACATCGCGCGCGTCCGCACGGATGTGGTCAACGGCCCAGGTGTGAAAACGTCCGGTATCGACTTCTCGTCCAGCTATGGTCGTGATGCGGGCCCAGGTTATCTGACGGTTGGCGTGAACGGCACATATACGCTTGAGTATGATGTGCGTGAGTTCGAGCTGAATGGTGTGGTCTTCGCAGAAGGCTATGACGCTGTTGGCTTCCTGAACTGGGACCGTAGTGCGCCAGCGATTTCGGAACTGAAAGGCAACGCCTTTGCAAGCTATGATCTCGACCAATGGACCTTCCGCTATCAGATGGAGTACATCTCCGGTGTGGAAGACAACCGCGGACCGGTGGAAGTTTCAGGCGGAAACATGACCTATTTCGGCGTTGGAGCAGAAGACTATATCCAGCACGACCTGCACGCGTTCTGGGAAGTTCCAACCGAGATTGCAGACGTGACACTCAACGCTTCAGTTGAAAACTTCACAGACGAAGATCCGGCGGCCGCTCGCACCGAGCTGTCCTACAACCCATTCGTAGGCAATGCGCTGGGTCGTACCTTCACGATTGGTGCGAAGATTCGCTACTAAGCAAATCGTTTCCTCCCAACTGCGCGGGGCCTGCTTCACAGCAGGCCCTTTTTTTATGCGCGAGAGGCCGAAGGAGAGAAGGTTCAGCGTGAGCGGCTGCCCTTGAGCGGCCAGTCACCAGATTCGATGGCCGTGCGACCCGCGATGGAGCGATTGTACCAGTAGACCCAAGCTTCTTCGCCAGTGGGCTGACCATGCTCATCCAGGAGCACGCGCTTCACCCTGCAATAAAGCGAATTTATCGGATCATCTGCATTGATATCTTCGAAAGCGTCCAAATCCGGCACGACTGATACATCATCCAGACGATAACGGATGCCTTTGACGAGCTGTTCGCCACCAACAAGTCCGGGATAACTTCCCAGATTGTAGAGCGTCCCGTGGACATAGACCGTATCGAGAAACTCGCCGGCCGCTTCGAGGTCTATGTGCGCTGGCATGCCTGACGCTCCACGCTTCAGCAATCCATAGAAAAAGAATAGATCGCCCGCTTTTACAGCTCCGTTCACCGACATTTTTCACCCCGCGCCCGATAACAGCGCGCCTCAACCTCCAGGATGTAAGGCGCGTCGCCTGATCAATAAGTTTCATGAAACTGGCTGGGCAGGCAAGCCGTCGAACTTCTTACAGAACCAGACAGGCTCGGGCACACCCTATGCCGTTCTCGAAATCATGCGACTTCGAACGGCTCCAGGCCTGAAAGCCTGAGCGTGGATTTTTTGTCGGCATGCTGGCGTGGCGTCACGCCTTCGACAGCTTTTGCAATCGCACGAATATGGTCCGGGGTCGTGCCGCAACAGCCGCCCACAATATTGAGAAGGCCATCGCGCGCCCAGTCGCCCATATGCTTAGCCGTCTGTTCGGGCGTTTCGTCGTAATCACCCATTTCGTTCGGCAGACCTGCATTCGGGTGTGCCGAGACATTGCAATCCGCCACACGCGCCAGCCCGGCGATGTGAGGGCGCATGAGCTCAGCGCCCAGGGCGCAGTTGAACCCAACCGCGAATGGCCGCGCATGGCGGATGGAATTCCAGAAGGCTTCAACCGTCTGACCCGAAAGCGTGCGCCCGGACCTGTCGGTAATCGTGCCTGAAATCCAGATTGGCAGTTCTTCATGACCTTCGGCTTCGAGATCGCGGATGGCCTTGATCGCTGCCTTGCAGTTCAGCGTGTCGGTAATGGTTTCAATGACATAGAGATCCACGCCGCCCTCATAGAGCGCCCTCACCTGATGCTTATAGGCGTCATAGACCTGATCGAAGGTGACTGACCGCGCGCCCGGATCATTCACATCCGGAGACATGGAAAGCATCTTATTGAGTGGACCAATCGCGCCCGCCAGAAAGCGGGGCTTGTCTGGCTCTTTTTCTGNCCAGGCGTCTGCACATTCCCGGCCGATGCGNGCGCCTTCGAAATTGATGTCATAGACGGCTTGTGCGTCGAGCTCATAATCATCCTGGGCAATCGTCGTGCCGCAAAAGGTGTTTGTTTCGGAGATATCCGCACCTGCGCCAAAATACTCGTCGTGAATGCTGGCAATGATGTCCGGACGCGTCAGGCAAAGAATGTCGTTATTGCCCTTCATCTGACCCTCAAAGTCAGAGAAACGCTCACCGCGATAATCCTCTTCGGTCAGGCCACGGCTCTGAATGAGCACACCCCATGAGCCATCGAAAACGAGGATACGCTCTTTGGCCAATGCCTTGAGTTTATTTACGCGTTCAGTGCGGGTCATATGATCCCTCCGAAGAAATTAAATTGTATCATCACAACAGGGCGTCAGGGCGGCGTAATCCAGCCGCGATCAAGACTGACCCTGATAATGGCGGCCAGAAAAAGCGAGGCGAACAGAACCAGCATCAGCGTGCGATGACTGGGACGACGCATTCTCTCAGGCTGCCTTTTGCTGCGGTTTAATGCCCAGCAGACGGCATGTTGCCAGCGCCTGATCGGCTTTGTTCAGTGTGTAGAAGTGGAAATCCTTCACGCCCTGATCGGCGAGCTTCATGGTGAGGTCTGCAGCAACATTTGCTGTGATCAGTTCGCGCTGCTGGGGGTCATCATCGAGCCCATCATATAGCTCATGCAGCCAGTCTGGCACTTTGGCCCCGCACAGGCCAGCAATCCGGCACAGGCCTTTAAAGTTGGGCTGCAGCATGACGCCCGGCACAATCGGCATTGTAATGCCCGCCGCACGAGCCGCATCGACAAAGCGAAGATAATCATCGGCCTCGAAGAAAAACTGGGTGATCGCACGGTCTGCACCGGCATCCTGCTTCGCCTTGAGGAACGCCAGATCCTCGTCATAGCCNCGTGTGTCCGGATGTGGCTCAGGATAGGCGCCAACGGAAATCTCGAACTTCTTGCCGTATTCTGGNTTGTGCTCGCGAATGGCTGCNATCAGATCAACCGAGCTTTCAAACCCGCCAGGATGNGGCTGAAACTTCGCCCCCATGCCTTCAGGCGGGTCGCCCCGGAGCGCAACAATGTGGGCAACACCTGCATCAAGATAATCATCGACAACGCCCATCACCTCTTCACGNGTCGCGCTGACGCATGTGAGGTGGGCGGCCGGTGTGAGTGCGGTTTCATCCACCATGCGCTTCACGGTACGATGGGTTCTGTCACGCGTCGATCCACCCGCGCCATAGGTGACGGACACGAATTTCGGATTCACCGGCTCAAGACGGCGGACAGACTCCCAGAGCGTTTCTTCAGCCTTTTCAGACTTTGGCGGGAAGAATTCAAACGACACTGAAATGTCTTTGGGCTTGTTCTGCAGGCTCATGCTGCGCGCTCTCCGATATGAGGTAATTTATCTGCAATCCAGACATGGACTGCGAGGCCATTTTCCGAGGCCGGATCCAGTCTTACGGGCGGGTGGACCGTCAGCCCTGCGGCGCGTGTCCAGCGTTCAACTTCTCCGTCACTGAGGCCCAGATGCCTGTGCTCATGGTCAGACCTCAGAAACTCAAGCGCGTGGGGCGCAAAATCAACAATGATGAGGCGCCCACCAGAACGGAGCAGTCGCGCCGCCTCTGAAATCACGCGCTCTGGTTGATCCATATAGTGCAGCANCTGATGGATGGTCACAAGGTCAGCCACATTATTTTCAAANGGAGGCGCGGTAACATCACCAAACCGCACACTCGCCTGAGGCATTTCAGCATCTTCGAGGTTATTCCGCGCAATGGTGAGCATCTTATGGCTGAGATCAATGCCTTCTGCGCGCTGCACCTGATCGCGCAGGAGCGTCATCATACGCCCGGTACCGGTGCCGAAATCCACCTGGAATTCGTAGTGTTTGTCGCCTACGGCTTCGAGGAGCGCCTCTTCCACCCGTCCGGCTGGATAATGTTCGCCGCGTACATCATCCCAGCTCTCGGCGAGCCGGTTGAAATAATCTTCCGCAGCCGCACGACGCGCCTGACGGACCTCCTGGAGATTGTTCCGGTCGCGCACGAATTCGGGCTGATCCACAGGCACGAATGGCAGGATGGCNTCGACCAGGNTTCGTTCCGGCCCCTTGGCTGGCAGACGGTAAAACACCCACGCGCCTTCNGGCATGCGTTCTACGAGCCCGGCCGCCGTGAGAAACTTCATATGGCGCGACAGTCGAGGCTGACTGAGCTGCAGAATTTGCACCAGCTCGCCAACGGCCAGCTCTCCATAAGACAACAGCACAAGCACGCGCAAACGCGTCGGCTCACCGATACTTCTAAGAGATTCAACAAGGTCCTGCACAATACGCCTCCGGAAATCATATAAACATACCTTTATATGGTGNCGTCAACAGAAAATTGTCAGCAGTGTGTAAAATCGGCCACACAAACGGCAGGAGTTTTGCTTTCTCGTGCGATCATGACTTGAAACGCGTTCAACTGCGCCAAAATTCACGAGGCAGAGCGGGATGCAATGTCGCAGTCCTGACTGAGACGCGGAGAAACTTATGCGCCCGATCTTTGCAGCAGCCCTGGCTCTGAGCGTAACCGCCTGCGCAAGCGTGCCTGGCGACACAACGCGCAATGACCCGTATGAGGATTTCAACCGGGCCATGTTCGAATTTAACATCGGCGTTGATGAAGCCGTGTTCGAACCTACGGCTAAAGGCTACGAAGCCGTAACACCGCAATGGGGCCGCGACCGGGTATCGGATTTCTTCACCAATCTGAATGAGCCCATCACTTTTATCAATGATGTGCTTCAAGGGAATGGCGAGCGCGCCCTGCAAACGGGCTTCCGTTTCACCATCAATTCGACGGTGGGTCTGGCGGGTCTGTTCGACGTTGCCGGATATGAAGGACTGCCCGCGCACGATGAGGATTTTGGTCAGACCCTGGCTGTCTGGGGCGTGGACAGCGGTCCTTATCTTGTCATGCCGTTGCTCGGGTCAACCAATCCGAGAGATCTNGTTGGNTTCGGTGTCGATCGTGCCGCCAACCCAACCAACATGATCAACTATACTGATGACAGCGATGACGAAGTGCCGGTCCGTATCGGCNTGGCNCTGCTGAACGGAATTAATGCGCGCGTGGCNGTAAAAAACCAGATCGAGACCCTGCGTTCACAGCCCGAACCTTATGTTGCCTTGCGACGCACTTATACCTCTCGACGCAACAGTGAGATCAGAAATGGGCAAACTGATCCCAATGCTTACGAAGATTTGCCCGATTTTGATGATTAAAAAACAGATGTCGGAGGGACATCATGACACTCAGATTTANGACCCTGGCCGCGACGGCCGCTATTATATTCACATCTACTCTGCCAGCAGCCGCCGACAGGGTTGCAGAAGAATATGTTCGCAAAAACGCCAATCAGGCGCTCATGACGCTGAATAATCCTGAACTGAACGCCGATCAGAGAACGCGCGAGTTTCAGGGACTGATGGACCAGTTCGCAGATATGGACCGTATCGCTGACTTCGCGATCGGAAAATATGTCCGTCAATTCTCCGAGGCCGACCTGAAAACCTATCGCGCGGCCTACAGGCGGTATGCTCTGGCAGTCTATGAGAANGAGCTTGATCAGTATCGCGGGCGTGAGGTTGTNGTGACAGGCTCAATCGATCGTAATGACAGAGACTCGATTGTTGAAACCACCATCAAACGCGATGGAAATGACCTGCCGGTGAAATGGCGCGTCATGAAGGTCGAGAATAAGGCCAATCAGCCAGACATGTTCCAGGTGGTTGATGTTGCGCTTGAACTTGATGGCAATTTGCTTTGGCTCGCCCTTGAACAGCGCGCCCAGTTTCTTTCATTGCTCGATCGGTCAAACGGCCGCGCGAGCGCGCTGATCGAAAAGATTGACAGCATGACCGAGAAACTCGANCGGGAGGCCTTGGCCGATCAGTCGCGGACACCGGGTTCGGGTTCCGGAAGCAGCTCCGAAACCAATAACGCCGGTTAGGTTCGGCTCCATCTTTAAACAAGAAGCCCGGCTGAAATGCCGGGCTTTTTCGTATGTGCCATCAGCCACCGCTGGCAGCCGGTATCTCATAGGTGACCGGCGCACCTGGCCCCAGATCGATGCCGAAGATCACCCAGATGATCATGAGGGCAAGACCCGTAATCATCAGCCAGATTGAGTAAGGGATCATGATGGCCGTGAGCGAGCCAATACCGAAGTCTTTCTGCCAGCGCTGCGCAAAGATCAGGATCAGCGGGAAGTAGACCATCAGCGGCGTGATGATGTTGGTGGCCGAATCACCCACGCGGTAGGCCGCCGTCGCACCATCCGGCGAGACACCCAGCAGCATGAGCATTGGCACCATAACAGGTGCAAGAAGCGCCCATTTCGCACTGGCTGAGCCCACGAAGAGGTTGATGAGACCGGTGAACAGTACAATCAGCGCAAGTAGAAGTGGGAGCGGAAGCCCCGATGATTCGATGGCATTCGCCCCATGAACCGCTGAAATCAGTCCGAGATTCGACCAGCCAAACATGGCCACGAAGTGTGCCGCAGCGAATGCCAGAACGAGATAGTATCCCATATCCTTCATCGCCTCAGCGAGCATGGACACAAGGTCATCGCCTGACTCGATTTTCCGCACCGTTACGCCGTAGGCAATGCCAGCAGCGAGGAAGAGCACGAGGAACCCACCTACCAGAGACTGGAAGAGCGGTGACATTTCAATCGGCGTGACCGACAGCGCAGGCAATGCCGGAAGCCCGAAAGACAAGAGCCCGAGAAGAAAGTCCACCAGCAAATAAAGAATAAAAAGCCCGACAACCGCTCTCGAGGCCATACGCAGCAAACCGGAAGGACCGCAAAGCGCGAAAGCGCCAAGAACGATGAGGACACCATACAAGGCACGGGCTGTCACATCCAGATCAGCCGCCTCGTTGATGAGCGGAGTTGAGGGGCCAAGCGCCATGAAAGTCCATAGCGCGACAACGCCAACCAGAGACAATCCCGCATTCCGAAGGCCTTTCTGCTGAGCCTCAGTCAGTGGCGCATCTTCATCAGCAAGCTGATCGGCATGGATGCCCTCGGGTTTCCATTTCCCAAGTCTCGGCTCAATAATCTTATCGGTCACGAACCAAATCACCGGCACGAAGATCACCATCATTGCCGTGATGAAGTACCAGTTGCCGGCGATATTCGCGTCGTATGAGGGAACCAGAATTTCGCCCGCGGCCTCCGTTATGCCGTAGAGGAGCGCGTCGAGCTGACCAGGAGCGAAGTTCGCGGAGAAGCCGCCGGACACGCCAGCGAATGCTGCCGCAATACCTGCAATTGGGTGGCGGCCAGCTGAAGCATAGAGAATGCCTGCCAGCGGGATAAGCACCACATAAGCCGCGTCTGCGGCGTGGTTACCTGCCATCGCCACGAAAGCGACAACCGGTGTGAGGAGGTATTTCGGCGCCCCCCGCACGGCTGCGCGCATGGCATCGCCAAACAGGCCAGTGCGTTCAGCTACCCCAGCACCCAGCATAACGACCAGAACATAACCGAGAGGGTGGAAGTGCGTGAACGTAGCCGGCATCTCGACCCAAAGCCGCTGTATATTCTCAGGCGACAAAAGGCTTATAGCCGGAATTACACCATCTGGGCCGATGGAGAACCGCGCCTTGCTCGACTCCGACATGCCTCGCAGGACATCTTCGCCCAGGGTCGCATTCAGTCCGACGAGACTTGCGACAACCGAGATCGCCATGAGGACGACGAGCAGAAAGAGAAAGATAAAGACAGGATCAGGAAGTTTATTGCCGGTTCGCTCGACGAAACCGAGAAAGCCTTTCGCGTGATCCTGTGTATCAGGTGTGTCGCTCATTATGTTTGCCCCGAAACGTGGAATTATTCTGTTCGCACTAGAACCTGACCTTTTTGCAAAGGCAATGGCAGGTCAGACAAAGCGGAGATGACAACTTCGTGGGGCGACGCAAAAATCTTGAGCCTTCCCCTAACGTGAAGGGGCGACAGATCGAATTCTGAACGTTAGGGATAATCCCGAAACAGAATTCCATGGTCGAGGGAGAGACGTGATGAAAACAAGAATTACCGAAATGCTTGGGATCAAGCACCCGATCATTCAGGGCGGCATGCACCATGTGGGCCTTGCGGAAATGGCATCGGCCGTATCGAATGCTGGCGGCCTTGGTATTATTACTGCTCTCACCCAGCGCACGCCTGCCGATCTAGCCAATGAGATCGCACGCTGCAAAGATATGACGGACAAACCGTTTGGCGTGAACATCACCTTCCTGCCATCCACCACTCCGCCAGATTATCCGGCCATTGTGAAAACCGTGATCGAAAGCGGCGTGAAGGTCGTTGAGACCGCTGGCAACAATCC
>PABS01000123.1 GCA_002699325.1 Ponticaulis sp.
GTCCTTACTGGCCTTTATTCACCACAATCGTCAGTACTTGATGCCGAGATCTTCTGGACCTTCGAGAACGACTCACGCAACCGGCTGGACCGCTTCTCAGCTGATCTTTCGACAGGAGATTCCGGCAATGTCGTCATGAATCAAGTAATGGTCACAGGATGCACGGCTCAGATCCGGTTTGTTCGCAATGAACCCGAAGTCTCAAAGCCAAGCTTTAAGGCGAATCCTGTGCAGGCCAGCAGTTCAGCCTTGCTTGAGAGATAAACACCCTATCTTCTTCGCCCTATTACCTCTCAACTAAACCTAAAAGCCTGGGCTCGAGCCCGGGCTTTTTTTCGTTCCCCACCTATAGAAAAACTCACCCGCCATATTGCGGCAGGTTATCGCTTACATTCCCGGAGCGTGGTAAACATGCTCTCGGAAGCTCATGATCTTCGAGCCAACTCGTGTCGGAAAATCAGAATTTTCACACACTGGTCCGGTGTCAGGCAAGGCAGCTTCCGCCGAGGAGGTACCCACTATGGCTACCGGTATTGTGAAATCGTTTGATCTCAAGGAAGGTTTTGGATTCATTTCGCCAGACGACGGGTCCCCGGACGTGAAGGTGAAACTGAAGGCCGCTGAGAAATCCGGTTTGTTCACCCTGCTTGAGGGCGAACGCATCGATTTTGAACTCGACAGAAAATCTGTCCCCGGAGAGGTTATGGCAGCGAAACTCCGCTCGCCAGAAGACGCACGCTAAAGCGCAGGCCGGTCAGGCCCTTCGCGTTCTGACCACCATTTCTTCGCCTGAAAACCGAAGAGATGGTGCTATTTTCTTTGTTCCCCACAATCAATTTACGCCAGCACGCTTACCTCTACGGATTTGAACGCAGGTGTCTTGCTGCGCGGGTCTACAGCCGTGGCCGTCAGGGCGTTGGCCTCAGGATAAAAGGCGAGAAGATTGCCCTTTGGGACATCGTAGGCATACAGCTCGACACCTTTCATCTCACCATGATCAGAGACAAGGTCGACGGTATCGCCTGGGGCTTTGCCAAGCGCCTCAATATCCCCGGCATTCATCATCACCAGCCAGCGATGCGGCGTACCGCGATAACTGTCTTTTTCCTCATAGATAATCGAGTTGAACTGGCCTTCAGAGCGAAGTGTCGCCAGCGTGAACGGGCGCGCCGTTTTAGGCTCTGGCAGGCTGTTCAGTGGAAACTTTGCCCTGCCGGAGGCTGTTTTGAATCGCGGCTTATGGATCAGCCGACCCCTGATGTGAAACTCACGTTTGGCGACATCAATATCTGCAAGGTCAGCGAGCTCAGGCAGGACGTCTGCAATGGCCTTGCGCACGCTCGAATGCCGACCGAAGGCTTCGAAATCGAAGGGCAGGTCTGGCAGGATACGTCGCCCCAGCTCAGACAGGATGACGCTCTCCGGGCGCACCTCCTTATANCGGCAGATNCCGCCATCTGAGAGCCGCACATAATTGAACATGCTTTCCTGCGTGGTNGGCTCCCACTCCTCATCACGCGCGGTCACAGGCAGGATCATCACATCACCGCTCGCAGCGCCGTGCACATGTCCNTGATTGAGCGTGGTCGTGAGNAAGAGCTTGAAGCCAATCCGGTCCAGCGCCTNTTCTGCGAACCGGGAATCCGGGTTTGCCGCATAAAGATTGCCGCCCATGATCAGCGCCGCGTCGATCTTTCCCTCATGCGCCGCCTTCATACAGGCCATGGTGTCCATACCCTGGGTTTGAGGCAGCGAAACGCCAAAGCGCTGCTCCATGCGCTGGACAACGNCCTCAGCCAGCACNGGCTTCACNCCNATNGTTCCGATCCCTTGCACGTTNGAATGCCCNCGCAGNGGNANNAGNCCNGCGCCNGGNCGGCCAATCTGGCCCGTCAGCAGGGCGAGCGACGCAATTTCNTCGATATTNTCTACGCCATGCAGGTGATGGGTCATACCCATTCCCCAGGCAAACACAGCATTCTTCGCCTTCGAGAGGCGTGCGGCGATCCTGACGATCTCGGCCTTGCTCACGCCGCAGCGGGCGGACAGCTCATCCCAGCTCAGAGCAGTAATCGCCTGCCGATAGGCCTCATAGTCTTCGGTATAGTTGAACACAAAATCCCGGTCTTCCATGCCGGATTCGAGCACCGCCTTCGCGATACCTTTGAACAGCGCCATATCCTCACCGATCTTCGGCTGGATATATTCTGACGCGATTTCATCGCCGCCCGTCAGCAGCGATTTCGGGCTTTTGGGCAGAGCGAATTTCACCAGCCCCGGCTCTTTGGCTGGGTTGATGACAATCACCTCTCCGCCGCGATCCCGGCAGGCTTTNAGCTGNTGAATNAANCGNGGATGNTTNGAGCTNGGNTTGGCGCCGATCACAAAGATCAGATCGCACTTTGACAAATCCTCCAGCTNCACAGTAGAGGTGCCGGTACCAATCGTACTGCCTAGCGCAACGCCCGTGGCCTGATGGCAGTAATACGAGCAATTGTTGACATTATTGGTGCCATAAAGCCTCGCCAGCAATTGCAGAACAAAGCCGGCCTCGTTGGATGACCGTCCTGACGAATAAAAGAAACTGCGCGCCGGATCGGTGTCAGAAAACCGCGCCGCCGCAATCTCCATAGCCTCGTCCCAGCTCAGAGGGCGATAGCGATCTTCACCGGCACGCTTGAAAATGGGAAAGCCCAGCCTGCCAAGCCGCTCGGTCTCTTTGGCCGAGAGATCTTCAAAATCACGGATCGGGTGGTCAAACACCTCAACGGGTATCTGATCCTGAATGTCTGTGGATTGGGCCTGCACGGACTTGTTGCAGACCGAGGGAAACTCATCGAGCTCATTCGTCATGCCGCCGCGCTGCCCGCCCATGCCCAGCGCACACGCTTTACAAGTATTCTTCGCCGTCAGCGCCTTGGCGGCCTTGGCAACGCCAATCTTCTGAACGGTCGCAAGCGTGTAGAGGATTTTCTTGGTGCCACCACCGGCGCGCGCCACTGTCATTTCAGCTGCTCCTTGCAGACCAATCGAGACTAGATCGCCCCTGATCGGCCTGCAAGAACAGCTAAGGCTTATCCGGAGATAGACAAGCGCACAAAAGCGCCGCGACCCGCGCCCGGCAGGCGTTCGCCAACCGGCACATCNCCAAACCCNTTGCGGTTATATCCNGCNAGNTGNTCCTGATAGACCTCGTCCANNAGGTTCTCGACACCCGCCGTGAGATGGACAAACTCGCTCACCTGCCAGTCNGCATAGGCCGAGAGGACNACATAGCCGTCCGTCTCGGCTTCACTATTNGTCTGAGAAACCTCGTCCTGCTCGGCAAAGGCNCGCGCTTCCANCGTGGTCGACCAGCTCGCCCCTTCATAGGTGAGACCAAGCGAGACATTCGGCGGTGCGATCCGATAGAGATTGTCATCAATATCGCGGCGTTCACCCCGGACATAATTAAACACACCATCGAGTCTCAACGGGCCTTCAAAGTCATAGCCAGCGTCGAAATCCAGCCCGTAAATGCGCGCATCNACATTGGNCCAGATCAGCGGNGTNGGATCTCCATTCATATTNGCCACCATNTCNACNGGNGAGTNGATNACGCCCGGNGTGTCNTCAAACGGNGTGCCCTGAANATAATCGTCGATCTGGCGAATATAGANGGTCGGGCGGAAATAGGTGTTGGGGCTGGCATAGTCGAAACCGGCCTCAGCAATCCATGCTGTCTCCGGCTCCAATGTCAGATCGCCAATGTAGATATTGCCGTCTGCCAGGCCGCCGCTCGCATTGATCGGCAACCAGCCAAAGCGCTGAATATAGCCCGGCATTTGCTGTTTGTGCGCGAACTTCATGCGCCATGACAGGCCATTCTCTGAAGGCGTCCAGAACTGAGCCACAGCATCGACAGTCGTATCACTCCCAGAACGCTCCGCAGCATTGAAGGCGCTCGCCAGCATACGCGGCATCGTAGGCAGCGCAGGCCCGAGCGTGGCATTACCAGCCGACCAGTCATTTTCNTCGACCCGCAGACCAAGCTCGCTTTCAAACATCGCAACGCGGCCGCGCCACTCTGCAAAAGCCCCCAGCCGATCCATCTCGACGTCAGGGAATGGCGTAACAAAGAAGTTGGAATTGTTTGGATTCCGGATGATCACATCGTGCTCAATTTTGTCGAGATCACCACCCAGCTCCAGCTCGCCAGANACGAACGGGAAGGCCACCGAGACCTTGCCGCCCGACGTGGTCGCAACGGCTGTTGTGGCGCGCGTGCGCATAGCCGGAGGCGATGGACGCATTGAGAAGTTATCCATCAAATGGGCAACATCCATATAGTTCAGCTCAGCCTCAAGCCGGATATCTCCCATCTCTTTGGCATAGCCGAGCCGCGCAAAGTCGGTGTCGACATACTGAATATCCATCGGAAATGGCGGGTTGCCGGATGGCCCGGCATTGTGTCGCCGCAGATCAAGGCTCAACTCGCCGAATTCACCTCGGACACCGGTGGAGATGCCGAATACGTTCCGCTCAAACTCGGTGCCGCCGATCTCCCCGTCCGCGTATTTGGTGTCGCTCCCCTTTTCCAGAGCGCCCAATACATTAAACCGCCAGCTATCGGTCGAGGCGCCAAGAACACCACCAGTAGAGATGCTGTTATTGACTGATCTGAGACCCATGGTGAGGTCAGAACCAAAACTGATCTCGTCTCCCGTGCTGTATCCGATTTTCTTGAAGATGGCGTCAGCCCCGCCCCCAAGGCCAGGTCCGTCAGAGACTGAACTGACTCCGCGGTCAATCACGATCGCATCCACCAGAGGCGCAGGTGCATAGTGAAAGGCCGGGTCCATAAGGTTGGGTCCGCCGGAAGAGAAGCTCTGGCCATCAACGCGCAAGTTCAGACGTTCGCCGAAAAGACCGCGATACTGCATCTGGCCGGAAACCTCACCATTGCCGATCCGTGCACCGCCGGGCGTTCTCGCCGTCAGATAAGTGACATCNCCGCCCTGCAGAGGCCCGGCCTCNGGCGACACGCTNCGCTCCAATGACGTCTCAAGCCTTGAGCCTGTGACAATGATGACGTCCTGAAGAGAAGGTTCTGCATCCTGCGCCAGAGCAGGCGTGGATGCGATGCAAAGAGCGCAACCTGAGAGGAGCGCCCGGACAAATTCCGATTTCATGATATTTGCTTTCAACTGATTTTTCTGTCGGTCCGTCATCAGACGGCCGGGACTCGGTTCAAATCAGGCGAAAACAGGGGGCCCTCTCAGCCCTACAGGCGGACCACTTGGCGCAATGATGACCAGCGGCTCATGAACCGGCTGATCTTTGGTCGAAGAAAATCGCACCCGGTCAATCAGCGGCGCCCCTGCACTCAGCGGAACACCATGCATAAACACGCAAAGCGGACAGTGCGCTTCATGGCTGTCATGATCGCCGGTGTGCTCCATGGAGTTGAGATGGTGGGCCAACTCGCGAGCTGTCGCCCGAACCTCTTCACTGGGATGTTCCAGCTGGGAGCAGAACAAATGCTCTGGCTCAATGTGCGCCGCANNCGTNTCGGCNCTTGCCATTGGCATTGGCAAGATCACCTGCATNAGNATCGCAAANGCNGCGAACCAGTGCATNNNATNNTNAGNGCCCGACNTCATATCTNNGGCAGANNTANCCGCNGGANNNNCNATCNTCAAATAAAGAAATTGTCGCAGCTTCGTGAACACACGCTATCGCGCAATATTTTCCCTACCTTGAGCTTGACTGACCTCGCGTCATTGCTGATCAGGCCAGNAANANAAATNAGGAGGATCAGCGCTTGGACCCGTATTTCCAGATCGACGGAAAAAAGATTATCGCCAGCCCGCACTGCGCCGGACCCTGGGACCCTGGCATGCAGCATGGCGGCGCTGTCTCGGGACTGATTGCACACCTTGTCGACACCTACCCGTCCAAAGCTGATCTTCAGGTCTCGAGACTGACGATTGATCTGAAACGTCCGGTCCCGATGGGCGAGCTGGATTTTGACGTCGAGGTCACCCGCGAAGGTCGCAATATTCAGACACTCGATATCGCGATCTCTGCTGGCGGAAAGGAATGTGTTCGCGCGTCGGCGCTGCGTATCCGCGAAGCCGAGATGGATTTGCCCGAAGACGTAGCGCCGCCTGAATGGCATGCCGAACGCGCCGAACAGCGCGACGGGCGTTTCATGAAAGGCTTTAACGAGCACGTCTCAGTCTTCAATGCAGACAGGAAACCAGACCATGTCCGCCGCGCTGCATGGTTTCACATTGGCCGGCCCTACCTTCCCGACCAACCAACAACGCCGCTCATGCGCGCGGCCGCCACCGGTGATTATTGCAACGGTGTGGGATCAGGCCTCGACTTCTTGAAATGGACCTACATAAACGCCGATCTGACGCTTCATTTCGCCAGACGCCCTGTCGGCGAATGGATCATGCTGGCCGCCAATGCCTGGGTCGACAAGAACGGCAGCGGCGTTGCTTTCGGTGAATTATGTGACGAAAAAGGCTTCTTTGGCCGGGCAACGCAATCGCTTGTCATCGACAAACGCCAGTAACGGGGCGGACCATTCTGCCTATTTCAGATAGCGCTCGATCAACTCAGCCTGAACGTCGAATGCCTCTGTGCCAGGTGCGATAAGCTCGACATGCCCGGCGCCCTGAACTTCAACGAACTGCGCTTCGCCGCCATCTTGCGAAACGACATCGGTGTAGCCGATGCCAAGCGCTGGCGGGGCGATATGATCCATCGCGCCATTCACGCTGATCTGCGGCACAGAAGATGGCTGCAGCCGCGCAGATGACGTGTCCGCGAACACATCTTCCCGCCCGTCCGTGGAGGTACCGGTAAGCTGGTCTTGAATATTCGCAAGACACGTCTCTAGCGTCACAGGCGCAGAGGCTTCAAGATCCGCCAGACCACCGGAATTGATCACCGCGCGCATTGGCAGTGGCTCGCCACCAGCCAGAACACTCCCATCTGGCACATTTTCGCGCGCAGCGAGCCATGTCACCAGATGACCACCCGCCGAATGGCCGAGGCCGACAATGCGGCTTGTATCGAGATTATAGTCCGCGCCGCTCGCTATCAGCGCATCGGCCGCAGCGCTGACATCCTGGAACGTCCCCGGGTATCCGCCGCCCGCTTCATCCACACCGCGGTATTCAATATTCCAGACCGCCAAGCCGCGCTGACGCAGGGCTTCGGCCATGTAATTCATCAGGGTGCGGTTTGCGATGGCCTTCTGCCAGCAGCCGCCATGCACCATCAGCACGACCGGATGCGGCCCCTCGCCCTCTGGCAACCAGATATCGATCACTTGTTGTTCAAGCTCTCCATAGGCATGCACTGCCTGTGGTTCGGCGCGCTCCATGGCCAGGAGGTCTGCCCAGCTCATCAGCGTATCCGATTGTGCCGCGGTTTCAGTCGCCTCAGGTGTCGGTGCCACCATCTGATTGTCCTCCACGGGTGGTTCAGCAGGTGAACAGTTCGAAAGACCCAGCGCGAGGACACACGTCATTGTTCTGAATTTCAATTGCCGTACTCCTGAAACGCTGTAACTGAACCAGCGCGTCGGCAATCAGTTTCACGACCCGAAAGAAGAGTCCAATCGCGATGACGAAATTCCCGCGTTCCCGTGAAGACGCCCAGAATATGGACCGGACTGATCCGCTGGCTCATCTGCGCGCGGCATTCGATCTGCCAGTTGGCCTGACTTATCTTGTCGGCCACTCACTTGGCCCGGCGCCAAGGTCTGCACTCAAGAATCTTCAAGCTGCCGCGCAAAGAGAATGGGCGAGTGGACTTGTTGGCTCGTGGAATTCCGCAGACTGGATCAATCTCCCGGCGCGCACCGGCGCCCGTATCGCCCCACTCATCGGCGTCGCGCCAGACGAGGTGACGGTCTGCGACAGCGTCTCGATAAATATTTTCAAGCTCGCAGGCAGCCTGATCAAGGCAGGCGAGACAGCGCCAAGGCTGATC
Source organism: Ponticaulis sp. (assembly GCA_002699325.1). Taxonomy (GTDB): domain Bacteria; phylum Pseudomonadota; class Alphaproteobacteria; order Caulobacterales; family Hyphomonadaceae; genus Ponticaulis. The sequence goes on from PABS01000123.1 coordinate 7,993, forward strand.
GTGGAAAAGGGGGAGTTCCCTACCGACCAGTACATCATCTCTGAACTTTCCAGTCTGCAGAATGCCGAGCTGGTACACGCCGAACACGATGACGGCCTCTCCGTGCTGAGCGCCGGCGGGGTGCTCGTCAAAAGCTTGGTCGACTTCCGTTCCGGCAAAGTGATGGATGTTGAAGCGGCAGAGCAGACTGCGCGAGACGCAAATGGCGCCATTGTCTGGGATCTCAGCCATGCCACCGGCGTTCTGGACCTTAACCTCGCAGACTGGGGCGCGAAATTTGCCGTCGGATGCACCTACAAATATTTGAATGGTGGGCCCGGCGCGCCAGGGTTTCTTTACGTCAGCGAAGACCGAACCCATGCGCTGCGCTCCTTGCTTCCGGGCTGGCTGGGCCATGCCCGACCTTTTGCTTTTGAAGACAGCTACGAGCCTTCAAATGGCGTGACCCGTTTCATTTCGGGCACTCCGCCCATTCTCTCCACGGCAAGCCTCTATGGCGCACTCGATCTTTTCGACGGTCTGCAGACATCTGACCTTGAGCAAAAAGCCAACCGGCTGGGCGATATGTGTCTCGCCCGCTTCGCTGAACTTGGGCTTGTTTCAAACTCTCCGGCTATCGGACGGCCAAGAGGCGGTCATGTGAGCATCCATCACGCAGATGGTTATGCCGTGTCGCGTGCCTTGTTCGAACGCGGCGTGCACACCGATTTCAGATCGCCGGATATTATCCGCCTTGGCCTGTCTCCCCTGGTGCTGAGCTATGAGCAGGTCTGGTTGGCCCTCGAAGAACTGGCAGACATCCTCGACAGCGAAAGCTGGAAAGATCCACGCTTCCAGGTGCGGCAGAAGGTGACCTGAAGCAGCGGCTGAAGGATCACCTTGCATATGTCGAGAAAAATCTCTAAAGCTGAGCCATCGATTTTCAGCTGACGATTTAGCGACGCGCATCTTTACATCATGCGTCCAGCTGAATGCCTCTACTCAATTTCGGTGAAATGAAACGACTCGCACAGGACACATGCGCCTGTCAGACCACCAAGGAATCCCCACAATATGGCAACCGGAACTGTGAAGTGGTTCAACACCACCAAAGGCTATGGATTTATTCAACCAGAAGACGGAAGCGCTGACGTTTTCGTACACATCAGCAAAGTCGAGAACTCTGAACTCGGCATGATCAACGAAGGCGACCGCATCTCTTACGATCTGGAAAAAGACCGTCGCTCCGGTAAATCTGCTGCGTCTAACCTGCGTGCCGCAGAAGGCTGATCAGCTGATTAGCTAAAGAATTGCGTCAGAGCCTAATTCGCGTTAAGATAGCGATATCTTTTCAGCGGGTCTGGCTCTGGCCTTTCTCGACTACCCCGCGCCAGGACCCGGAACACGAAGGCCGACGTCATGCCGACCGGTATCGTCAAATGGTTCAATGCGAAAAAGGGACGGGGCCTCATTTCCTGCGATGATGGTTCAGGAGATGTCCTGGTCAAGCTGGAATCTGTTGAAAAAGACGGCCTGTTTCTGCTGCTGGAAGGCGAGCGCGTCGAGTTCGAACTCCAGAAAAGAGACTCTAATCCCAAAGAGATGCGAGCCACTCACCTCAATGTGCTGGAAAGCTGATCATCCTTCTGCAGCAATGGATTGGCCGAAGCGACAGGTTGCGCTATAATCTAACCATCGATATTGACGACGAACTGTCCAGAAGCGCCTAAATGGCGTTGGCACACACGTCTTCTCAATCTCGGAAGTACTGAACGGGTCATCTGACCGCGCCGAGAGAGAGAGATAAAACACTATGCCCATCGGAACAGTCAAAACCTTCAACGCTGAAGACGGATTCGGTATCATCACACCCGATGATGGCTCACCTGATGTTCGTGTCGATCTGGGCATTATCGAGAAGGCAGGCCTGTTTGTTTTGCTCGTCGGTGAGCAGATCTTCTTTGACATTCAGACAGACCCTGAACTCACTATCAGCAATCTGCGTCAGGTGAGCAGCTGACACCGGAGCTGAACGCGCGTGAGATACGGCACGATACCCTTGGGTCAGGCGGCAACCTTTAAGACCGTTCCATCAATATCCATCACCATGACTTCCGTACCAGCCGCAATCTGCGAGCCGTCATAGGATATGGCAGACCATGTCGTGTCGCCGAGCTTCACCCGACCTGACGATCCAACGAAATCTGCAACTGCCAGAGCACGCTTGCCGATCAGGGCTTTGCCCGGATTGTTAAGGTTGGGCCGGTCGGTCTTTTCTGTCCGCAGCCCGGAGAAGACGGTCCGCCCCATCACCACAAGCGTCACGCCGGAGATGGTGAACACGACCAGATGTGCTTGCCAGGTATCGGCTGGCAGGCCGAGTACGGCATAAGCCGGTGCGAAGAAAGCATATATCGCGGTCAGAAAGGCTGCCCCTGAGATCCATAGAAGGTCATAGGTGCCGAGCAGCATTTCCAGCCCGATCAGGAGGAGGGCAAGCCCCAGCCAATGCCAGGGCGTGATCACCTCAAAAACTGAGAAGAGCAGCTCCATTATGACTTATCTCCCCATGGATTAGGCTTGGCCTCAGGGTCGGCGATCTTCTGAGCTGAAGTTGCGAGCGTACGGATGCCCTCAATTGTGCCCATGAGAGACGAAAACTCAGCCGGAATGATCACAGTGCGCTGCTGGTCCGATGTTGCAAGCTTCTCAAAGGCTTCAACATAACGCTGACCGAGGAAATAGTTCACGGCATTCACATCACCGCGGGCAATCGCCTCAGAGACATAAGCTGTGGCCTTGCCTTCCGCCTCGCCCTCGCGTTCGCGCGCTTCAGCATCAAGGAATGCAGCTTCGCGACGACCCTGGGCCTGAAGTACGGCAGATTCCTTCTCGCCCTGCGCCCTCAAAATCTGGCTTTGCTTACGCCCCTCCGCTTCAAGGATCTCCGCCCGCTTCATGCGTTCCGCCTTCATCTGACGCGCCATGGCTTCGGTAATATCGGCAGGCGGTGTCAGGTCAGCAATCTCGATCCGCGTGACTTTGACGCCCCATGGATTGGTCGCGGCATCGATCACCGACAGAAGCCGCGCATTAATGTCATCCCGGTTGGAAAGGACTTCATCAAGATCCATCGAGCCAACGACGGAGCGAATGTTCGTCATGGCGAGATTCGAAATCGCGCGATTAATGTCATTCACCTCATAGGAGGCCGCGACCGCATCAATGACCTGCGTGAAGACGACGGCATCGCACGACACCATGGCGTTGTCCTTGGTGATGACCTCCTGTTGCGGCACATCGACCACGGTCTCCATCATGTTCACCTTGCGGCCAATTCCATCCATAATGGGGATGATCACATGCATACCGGGTTCGAGTGTTTTTGTGTATTTGCCAAAACGCTCGACCGTCCAGTTATACCCTTGCGGGACGAATTTCACTGCACTCCTGACAGCGATCAATCCGACGACGATCGCGAGAAGAACAAATACAAGATTTTCCATTTCGACTCCCTTGATTGAAAACCAACATGAACTTTATGTAAGAAAGTTTTTCTGTTTTACAATAAATTAT
>PABS01000124.1 GCA_002699325.1 Ponticaulis sp.
CATGAAGATGGTTGGGCCGAAATTGCGCGCACGCCTTGAAGCCGATCTGGCGAAGGCGGAGCAGAAGGACAGCGAATCCGTTGAAACGGCGGCGCTGCGCCTGGTCATGTGCGCTGTACACGACCGTGATGCCGATGCGCGTTCACACGACGTCTGCAAGGGATGCGAGGATTCTACCATCCTTGAGGTGCTGGCCCTGATGGTCCGCCAGCGCGAAGAGTCTGCTGCACGTTATGAAAGCGCTGGCCGAATCGGAATGGCCGACCGCGAACGCGAGGAAGCCGAAGTCATCCGCAGCTATTTGCCTCAGCCGATCTGCGGCAAGGCGCTCGATGAGCTTGTGAATGACGTCATCGAAGATCTGGATGCCCACAGCCTTAAAGATCTCGGTCGCTGTATGTCTGAGCTGAAATCCCGCTATCCCGACCGGCTCGACCCACGCGAAGCTGGCAAGAAGGTCAAAGCTGCACTTCGTTAGTGATCTGTTCTGGAGCGACGAATGTCTGAAGATACTATCGCCAGATTATCTGCAGAAGAAGAAACCGCTCTGTTGAAGCTTGCCTACTCCACACACCATAGCTGGCTTAAACACTACGACACGCTTTCGGTCGCGCTGGTGACCCTGACTTCCACGATTATATTCGGCTTTTTCGGTAGTAACATCGAACGCTATAAGTTCGCGAATTTGGAAGCGGTGACCTTCACGAACCAGGAGATACTAGAGGCGATTGCCCTCTTGGCGATGCTCTCAATCGCGGCCTCGATTGTCTACGCGATGTGGCGTGAAGTGAAGGAGGTCTGGAGCCGGTTGGTGAAAATGGAAATAGCATTGGGTTTTTATAAACCGCTTAACTCACTTTCGGGTGGGCAATTGTTTAAAGACAAAATGCAAGAAACTGCGACGTCCATTCCAACGCTATTCAAGCTTGCATTTGCAATCTTCATCTTTCTGACTGTGCTGGTCCTGCTCCACCCCGTTATATCTGATACCACTAACGCGCTTGCGTAATGCACTGGTCCAGCGCGCTCAGATCGCCCTCTTCGATATCCCAGATCTTTGTCTCAACCGGATAGATTTCGGCGAGATGCTTGTCTAAAGCANTGCCGGGCTTGTCTGCCCAGGGNGATCTCAAGGCGTCGTCATAGGCAATCATCACCCCGTTTTCGATCGGNCAGATAAACGTGATGGTATGCCCATAACGCTCAATCAGGCGGAACATGTTCTGAGCNATCGCNTCGTTTGAACTNTCAATCCTGAAATANCGCTTGTCTTCGATCAGCTGAGCGCGCGTGTCAGTATCCGGCAATTCTCCGCCAGGAATCTGGACGCGCAGGCAGGTCTCCACCTCATCCATCATGGCGCGGAAGACTGACAAATCTTCCGGTGTTGGGTCGTGACGGCCATTCAACTCGTCCATGACGGATTTGATGGCATCTTCACGAAAGAAGACCGGCCGCAATTTCCCATTCTTGCGTTCCCATCGGCAGAAGGAAATGGGTTCCTGGCGCACAATTGCCTGATAGCTTCCAAGATCTGAAGCAATCTCGAGAAACGAGCCCGGCTCAAGCGGCGAATAGGCGCGCGACGTGGNATCTTCTGCGGTGAGACTNNTNTCTTCTGCGGGCTCGTCATTCTGGCATNCGGCCAGAAGACAGCTTGCAGCGATCAGGCTGATAAACAATCGAGTCACGCCCATGACTATCCCTTCAGGTCGGCTATCTGACTGAACATATGGAAGTTCTCAGCCAGATGTCGATGGAGCGACGTTCACGAAGCCGACAAGGCGGAGACTACCACACGCCCTTGCTGACACCTGTCCATAGATAGCCGCCAAGGGTGGGGGCAAAATACTGTCGGGAGGTCATCTCGCGCTTGTATGGCGTCAGCGTGCCGTTTACGGCATCTGCCANGGCCTGCAGCACGATGTGGCGAGATCCGGCAGCAATGCGCCAGATATAGGTGTGAAAGTTATCNCCCGGCAGNGTGTCGACCCGGGANTGATACANNATNTCTCCNGTATCCACGCCCTCATCAATCAGGTGNACCGTGGCGCCAAAGTGCTCTGGCTCGTCATTGGCGAGTGCGAAATAGCCGCCATACATACCCCGATAGGCCGGATTGATGCCCGAATGGTAATTGATGAAGGGCGCGTCCACAGCATTGAGGGTTTTCTTCCCGATCATGCGGGAATTTATCACGAACACGGCTTTTGGATTGAATGCTCGCAATGCCTGCCTTGCCGCTAATGAGTTGGGGCTGCCCACAGGAATGATCTGACTGGTTTCCGGAGGGAGATGGTGAAGGTCATGCTCCACTATCATCTGATCGATCAGCTGCTGAGTGCGCCGCTTGGTCAGTTTGATNGGCAGACGCGCGGCCTGCATGCTGGCCACAGTGATAGGACCCAGCATTTTGAGGCGCCTTTTCCAGAACTTTTGCTCTGGCTCGCCATCTTCCAGAAGCACAGGAAAGTCGCCGTACACCTCACGAAGCGCGTTGATCATGATCCATGAGTGCGGTCCGTCACCGGCTAATGCCACAATGGGGAACTGTTCTGACATGACACATCTCCAGCAAATCTGATCTGGAGATGCAGGAAGTGTGCGCATTGGGGAGCGCGGAGATCACACTCTCGTTATCGGCGAAGCCTAATAACCTGGATCATGTTCTTCNANCCCGATGCGGGAGACATCATACGGCGTNGTCTGGTACATGGTGTTGATCCAGTTGCCGAACAGAAGGTGGGCATGGCTCCGCCAGCGGTTCATCGGCGGCTTTGCGGGGTCATCCTGCGGGAAATAATTATACGGGATCTGGATCGGCTTGCCGGCCTCCTGATCACGGAAGTATTCCTCAGCCAGAGAGGTGGAGTCGTACTCTATGTGGTTGAAAACATAGAGNCGATTGCCCTTGCGTTCATGCACGATGCACAGGCCCGTATCATCGGAATTCATCAGAATTTCGAGGCCNGGCACTTTCTCGACATCNTCNGCCCGACACTCNGTCCAGCGCGAGACCGGGATCATGAAGTCATCCGAGAAACCGGCCATGAAAGGNGAGGCCGGATTGCGGTTGAAGTGGCGGTAAACGCCAAAGGCTTTCCGGTCGAGCACATATTTCGGCACGCGATGNAAGTGCCAGATCGCCGCCATNGCGCCCCAGCAAATGTTCATGGTGGAATGAACATTGGTCGCGGTCCAGTCGAGGATTTCCTTCATCTCATCCCAATAAGTCACGTCCTCAAAGTCGAGTGTCTCGACCGGCGCGCCTGTGATGATGAAGCCGTCAAACTTCTCGTCCCGNATNTGGTCCCAGGTGTCATAGAAGGACAGAAGGTGATCCACTGATGTGTTCTTGGGGGTATGCCCTGAGACGCGCACGAGCTTGAATTCCACCTGCAGGGGGCTTGCGCCTACCAGACGGGCAATCTGCAACTCTGTGCGGATCTTGTTTGGCATCAGGTTCAATAGCCCGATGCGCATCGGACGAATATCCTGGCGCACCGCAACCCGTTCNGTCATGACGCGCACGCCTTCCGCGATCAGATTATCCTGGGCTGGAAGTCCGTTCGGGATTCGGATGGGCATGGCGTGAACTTCTGAACTGTATGATCTCTGGGNGGGTGCCGGAACCGGCTGCNNTNTTAAATGGTGTTTTCCNNCCAGATGCAAAGAAATTCAGGCAAAACANAGCCCGGNNTNNGAANNCCGGGCTTGCTAGTNTCAGATCTNTCNNGNTNATTCGATCAGGCNGGTGCGCGACCGTCTCCGCGCGTNGCNATGATCCACACAGCGTGGATGATGCCTGGGATATAACCCAGCAGCGTCAGAAGAATATTNAGCCAGAANTGCATGCCCAGTCCGACCTGGAGAAAAACACCAAGCGGCGGGAAGATGACGGCGAGAATGATACGAAGAATATCCATGAAGCACCCTTTCAAATTTGCTGTACGTCACACCAACGCAGCAGAATGCTTCAGGTTGCGAGTTTCTCAGACTTCGCCGCCATGAACGACCGCGACACTATTTTGAGGCGTCGCATGGCTGAACCAATGACCGTTGTGAGAGTGCTGCCAGTAAGATGCGAAGGCGAGAACGAAGCCGCACACGATAAATCCCAAAGCGTATCGAACGATATCACGCATGTATTGTGCCCTTGAAAGAAAGATTGGGCCGGGGAGCTTATCTCGCCGCCCGCAGTCAGGACGGCTGCAATGTGCGATTTAGCGATTTCTGGTGCAGTTCGGAAGATGGGCGCGATAATTATTTGCACGAAAACCTTCAAAAACCTTGCTTCTCTGCTCTGATGAAACGACGGGGATCAACTTTCGCCTGGAAACAACAATTCATCCAGTTTGGTGTTGAGCCTGTGTACCAAGACCTTTGATCCGGCAGCATTCAGGTGGTCGTCATCACGCCACAGAAAAATATCATCTATAGAGTCGAGACAATATTGATTGCTTTGTGGACAGATCTCGTCGGCGGCAGACAGTACAAACACGTTTTCATTAGATGCTGCTATGTCTCGTAGAACCTGGTTTGCTCTGTCCACGACTTCTACACTTTCTTTGGCGCTGAAACCGCGGCAATCAGTTTCTGCGTTCACCATGCTATTTCCTGACAAGCAAAGCCCACGATTGATTCCGAGTGGCGGAATCTGTTCAACGAGAATCACGCGCACGCCGGAGCTTGTGAGCCGCTGTACAGTGGATTCGAGATATACTCTGAGGACTTTTTCAGATTGTTCTTTGTTTGCGCGTTCAGGGTGATCAACGTCCTGGGTTCCCAGGATGTGAATCTCACGTCCTCTGGTGAGGGCATCTCCGATGTAGATGGACCAACGGGCGGCAATTATCGCTACATCTGACTGATTCGAGGCAGCTCGAACGGCCTGCCGAGCAAATTTATAGCATTCTTCGCGTCGCTGGAGTGCGTTGTCCAGGTCATCGCGAATAACGTAGACGCCAAGAATAGGAGGACATCCCCCCGCCCAGCGATTGAGACCCAATATCTCCCGTTCGGCAAAATAGTCTGCCAGTCCCGGTCTGAAGTGCTGCGCATGACTATCGCCGATAAGGGCGACCGGCATCCCGCGCTTTGCTCCAAACAAACAGGGAAATCCTGATCGTTTTCGTTCTGTGTCACATTCGTCACCTGGCGTCTGTTCCATGAACTCGGCGACGGCCAGACTTTCGCTCGACGCGACAAACGATTTGATCGTCTGTGGAAGCAGGTACACACCAAAAGCGAGACTTCCCAACGCGACAGCGACACTTCCAGCAGCCAGGCCGAATGCGCCCGCCTTAAGCGGAGGACCTTTGAACCAGCGACCGCGGCGGATCGGGTTCTCTACGAGATAGTAGATAAGTGCTGCTGACCCCAGAGAGGCTGCAACCAAAAATGAGGTTTCCAGCAGGTCCAGGTGTCCTGGATTCAAGACCAGATAGAAGACTACGATGGGCCAGTGGGTCAGATAAAAGGAATACGATACTTGTCCAATCCAACGCATTACGGGGTTGGACAAAACATATCTGGAAACCTGTGACTGATTAGAAGCGATTATCAGTCCTGCGCCCAAGCACGGCACAGCAGCCCAGAAACCGGGGAAATGCATGTCAGGTGTGACGAGCAGGAAGCTGGCAATGAGAATCACCAAGCCGGATATGGTGAGGGCATTTTTGGCGCTGTTAGACGTGACAAGTGATAAACCAGTCGCACCCAGCAGCCCACCAATCGCAAATTCATAGATCCGGAACGGCATCCAATAAAAGGCTTGTGCCGGATACATCGTTGTCAGCAAGGATGTGACCGCAAGCGAAGCTGCGCCTACGATTGCAAGGATCCAGATCGTACCCGCCCGCTTGAACAGACTTGCCGAAACAACAAGGAAGAGCGGCCAGATCAGATAAAATTGCTCTTCCACAGCGAGAGACCAGGTATGCAGCAGCGGCATCGTCTCGCTCTCAGGAGCAAAGTATCCGGTCTGGAATGAATAGTAGAAATTGGAAACCGAGAACAGCGCTGCGGCTGTTTCAGTCGCTACGCGTTTCAGAACGCTGGGCGGGAAAATAAGAGCAGCAGCTAAGAGAGTTGCAACCAGAACACAGACCAGGGCTGGAAACAGACGCCTGATGCGGCGCAGATAAAAGTTCCCAAACTTGAATGAGGACTTTTCCTTCTGCGCCAGGATGATTGAGGTGATCAGGAAGCCTGATATTGTGAAAAAGACATCGACGCCCAGAAACCCGCCCGGGAGCCATGTCATGCCAGTGTGAAAAAGAACTACAGCCAGAACAGCGATAGCTCTCAAGCCATCAATATCGGTTCTATATTTCATTTGACACACTCCACCCGATCATCGTCACATCCGAATTTATGTCTTGTCGGTCAAGTCCAATCTTGAAAATCCGATACACGAGGGGCCGAGCGCTCTTGATATGGCGCTCTACCAATATTTTCTGGGCATTTTCGTCAGGAAATCGAAGGCGGCTCTCGCTCGCCTACAAATTTCTTCGTGACGCTGAACTGGTAAATTTAAGGCGCACACAGACCCGCTTCATTCTGCCGGGGGCAGAAATCTGATACGCTTTGCTCCAGTATCGGGAGAACTTCGCATGAGCCAGCTGGAAACCCTTGTAAACGCTCTGCCCAAAGCGGAACTCCACCTGCATCTGGAAGGCTCGCTGGAGCCAGAAATGATGTTTGAGCTGGCAAGGCGAAACGGTGTCGAGCTGAAATACGGCTCCGTAGATGAGATCCGCGCGGCCTATGACTTTTCAAATCTGCAGGATTTCCTCGACCTCTATTATCAGGGCATGGCCGTGCTGCAGACCGAGCAGGACTTCTACGATCTGACTTCGGCCTATCTTGCGAAGGCCGCAGCAGACAATGTTCGCCATGTCGAAGTCTTCTTTGATCCACAGGCGCATATGGAGCGCGGGATCGTTTTTGAGACTGTGCTGAATGGCATCCGCCGCGCTCTGCAAGACGGCCATATCCGGCACGGCATCACCTTCTCTCTGATCATGTGTTTCCTGCGCCATCTCAGTGAGGAAGAGGCCTTTGCGCTTTTGGAGGTGGCAACACCCTATCTCGATCAGATTGATGGCGTGGGGCTCGACTCCTCAGAGCTCGGTCATCCGCCCAGCAAATTTAAACGTGTGTTTGAGGAGGCCGGTATTCTCGGCCTGAAACGCGTCGCCCATGCGGGCGAAGAAGGCCCGCCGGAATATATCTGGGAAGCCCTGCAGGAGATTGGTGTCGATCGGATCGACCATGGAAATGCTGCGGCGCGTGACCAGCGGCTCGTCGATCATCTGGTCGAAACCGGCATGACGCTCACCATGTGTCCACTTTCCAATCAGCGCCTGTGCGTGACGCCGGATCTGATCACCAATCCGCTGGCAAAGCTCCTTCGGGCAGGGGTGCGCGTGACAGTGAACTCTGACGATCCGAGCTATTTCGGCGGCTATGTGAATGACAATTATCTCGCCATCGCCGACGCGCTCGACCTTACGCCAGCTGAGATTATCATGCTGGCGCGCAACAGCTTTATCGGCTCGTTTTTGCCGGACGCTGACAAAGAACGCTATCTCGACGAGATTGATACGGTCGTCAGCGAACTCGCCGCGCCAGGGATTTAATGCCAGAACTTCCCCGAATGGCCGAAGCCAGTCCAGTTTAAGGTGCGGCAGGTGACCCCCGATCCGTCGGCTTCTTGCGCGGTTCTCCAGCTACGATCCGCGCGACCAATCCGGTCGCGGCCCCCAGAATGACCGTTAGAGCGGCGTCGGATGCGAAGAACAACCAGCCGAGCAGAGTTGGGAAACCGTTCTCGCTAAGCTCAAATCCATAGGTATGAGACTGAGATGTGCCCAGGGTGGTCATAGCGAAAAATAAGGTTGCCAACACCTCCAGGACTACAATGACAAGACCGGCTTTTGCTCCAGCCGAGATGGCGTCCACATGAGTGGTCAAACCCTGTCGTTCCGCCCACGCCCAGAATGGAAATCCAAGCAAAAGAACGCCCATCAGGGCAATCGGCAAGCCATAGAAAACCAAGACGTTGACCCAGGCGAGCACTGTCGCCATCGGCGTGTCGAAACTATAGTCGCGACCGATAAAAGCCGCGAAGATTGCACTGCGCAGTTCGGGAACAACAAACATGATGATGCTCGAACCAGCCCAGGCAAAGACGGCAGCAATCAGCAATCCTCGCCACTTAGCCGCAAGTGTCCACTGCCGTTTGACCATTGCCACCGCGTCTTTTCCGTTCACTTTACACTACTCAGCTGTGTACGACAAAGAACGCTATCTGCGATAGTACGGCGCGAGTGTGTTGAGCGTTTGATTACCGTATGACTACCGAAATCAGCCGCCGGCGCGCCAGAGTTCAGGATGAAACTGGAGCCAGCCAGCAAGGACGGTGACGGCAGCAAGGCCAGCGCAGAGCAATATAAAGGGGGTGTTGAACTCACGCATCTTGCGCGAACTCCAAAAGAGATGGGGCGCACCGGGAGCGCGTCCCGCGATTCTTCATCGCCAGTGATATATAATCCTCTTTTGGGCTCTGCAGAAGATGCCGTGAGAGAGCTGTTGAAAATATCTTCTGCACATTTATGCGCCCCCTTGCGTGAGACGCTTTCAGGGCCATATCGCGCCGACCGGTACAGTGTGGACGAAACTCCTGCCAGGGCCATGACCATGCCGGAGCATTCGATATGACCATCTTTCTTTTTCTTCTTGCGGGACTGGTACTTCTGGTCGTTGGCGGAGATGCGCTTGTCCGCGGCGCTGAACGCATGGCGTTGCGATTTGGCGTCTCACCGCTCCTGATCGGCCTCACGATTGTAGGTTTCGGCACATCCACGCCTGAGCTCGTGACCAGTTTGCAGGCCGCCTTTGCTGGCGCGCCGGGCATCAGCGTTGGAAACGTGGTCGGCTCCAATATTGCCAATATCCTTTTGATCCTTGGTCTGACGGCTTTGATCTCACCGATCGCGGTGGCGCGCGGGAGCTTTCGCCGTGACGCTGTAATGCTGGGCCTCAGCGCCGCGCTGTGTCTGGTCATTGTTCTGTCTGGCGCGCTCGGCCGCTGGGCTGGGTTTGTTATGATTGCCGTCCTGGCTGGCTATCTCTTTTACTGCGTGCGAAGCGAGGGGCTGGCCCTTCCGGCAACACCGAAAGACGTGACGCACGACGTACCCGCAGCGCCGGGCAACTCGCTCCTCAACATTGCGCTGATTATTGGTGGTCTGGCGCTGACCATTGGCGGCGCCCACCTTTTTGTGCGTGGTGCGATTTCTCTGGCGACCGGTTTTGGCATTTCGGAAACGATTATCGGCCTGACTGTGGTCGCTGTGGGGACCTCTCTGCCCGAACTTGTCGCCTCACTCATGGCCGCATTCCGGCGTCAGAGTGATCTCGCGCTCGGCAATATTGTCGGCAGCAATATATTCAATGTGCTCTTCATTCTGGGCGCGACGGCCATTGTGCATCCGATTCCTGTGCCTGCAATTATCGCACAGTTCGATATCTGGATCATGCTTGCAGCGACCGCAGCACTGATATTGGCGGGACTGGTCTTCGGCCGGGTGTCGCGACCCGCAGGTGCCGTTCTGTTTACGGGATACTGCGGCTATACGGGCTGGCTGGCTTCACACGCCATGGCCTAAAGTTATCCACAGGCAGTGCGCGCCGGTCGTTCGTGAAGCAGAGCGCGAATATGTGCTTTTGCCTTTTTTTGTGAACTCATCCATAGTAAATGCCTAAGATGACAGGACCGCGTTTCTCTGAACAATTTATCGATGAGCTGAAATCCCGTGTGCGGATTTCGGACGTGGTGGGTCGCAAGGTCAAACTCATCAAGAAGGGCAAGGAATGGTCTGGCCTTTCGCCTTTCACGGCTGAGAAAACACCGAGCTTTTACGTCAACGACCAGAAACAATTCTTCAAAGACTTCTCCTCGGGCAAGTTTGGCGATGTCATCACCTTCCTTCAGGAGACCGAACGACTTTCCTTCAGCGAGGCCGTGGAGCGGCTGGCGGGCGAAGCGGGCATGCAGCTGCCCTCTGACA
>PABS01000125.1 GCA_002699325.1 Ponticaulis sp.
GGAGATGCGTCCGCCAAGGCGGCTCGTCAACTCATATCCGATAGTTCCTGCCGCTTCAGCCTGAATTTCCAGCCCTGCTTTAGGTCCGATGAACTCCACCCGCTCCCCCTGTTTCGGCCTGTCGACCAGATCAGACACGTCTATCGTAATCAGATCCATAGAGACGCGGCCAAGGATTGGGCAAGGCGTATTGTTCAGAATTCCGAAGCCGAAATTAGAAGCCGAACGCAGATAACCATCGGCATAGCCCAGGGAAACCGTGGCAACAGTCATGTCAGTTTTTGCTTTGAAGGTGGCTCCATAACCAACCGTATCACCCGCTTTAATATCGAACACACTGAGGATTGGTGCGGTGAGAGTCAAAGCTGGCTTGAGGCGTATCCCGGATGGATAGGCGGGACCGCCGCCATAAAGGCCAATGCCAGGCCGCATGAGATCGAAGTGAAAGTTTGCTCCGAGATAAATACCACCTGTGGAGCAGAAACTTGCCCGAATGCCAGGAAAGGCTTTTCGGACTTCCTGAAAGCGATCCAGCTGAGCCTGATTCTCTTCGGCGTCTGGCTTATCGGCGCAGGCCAGATGACTCATTACGAGCGCTGGCGGCCGGGCGGAAACCGCTTCGACAGTCTTCTGGAGATCAGTCAGCCTGAGGCCCAGGCGGTTTATTCCGGTGTCGAAGTGCAGCGCATAGGGCGGGGCAAGTTCAGATCTGAGCCAGGTCTCAATCTCCTCCATGCGATTACACACCGGAGAGAGACGGCAAGCGGCGAACTGATCAAGCGCATCAGAATGCACACCGTTGAAGACGTAGATCGTCGGCTCAGGACCGACCGCATTGCGAACGGTTTCGCCTTCATGCGGATAGGCGACAAAGAAAGTGCGACATCCGGCTTCAAAAAGCGTGGCCGAGACCTGGGCAGCGCCATGTCCATAAGCATTCGCTTTCACGACAGCACTGCATTCGGCGGATGGGGCAAGAGATTTCAGAGCGCGATAGTTGGAGACGATCGTTGGCAGTGAAATTTCTGCGACAGGACCTGCATCAGACCGGGCAGCGCCCAGCGCGGCGTCAGTATTCTGAAGGACTGTGTTGTTTGTCCAGGTTGCTGAACTTGGTGATGTTCGGGTCAAAGTGCAGTTCTACCTTACCGATCGGGCCGTGACGCTGTTTTGCGACGATAACTTCGGCAATATTACGGAGACGCTCCATTTTGTCCTGCCATTCCGCAAATTTTTCGCCTGCATCATCCGGTTCCTGGCGTTCGAGATAGTAAGATTCCCGATAAACGAAGAGTACGGCGTCAGCATCCTGCTCAATTGAACCAGATTCGCGAAGGTCAGATAGCTGTGGACGTTTGTCATCGCGCTGCTCGACCTGACGCGAGAGCTGGGACAGCGCAATGACCGGGATGTTCAATTCCTTGGCGAGAGCCTTAAGGCCCATGGTGATTTCCGAGACTTCCTGGACACGGCCCTGGGCGCTCTTGGCACCTGAGCCTGTAATAAGCTGCAGATAGTCAATGACCAGGAGGTCGAGACCGTGACTCCGCTTCTGACGGCGGGCGCGCGCGGAAAGCTGGGATATGGAAATGCCGCCCGTGTCATCGATATAGAGCGGCAGCGATTCGAGCTCTGCGGCTGCATCACGAAGCTTGTCGTATTCGTGGCGTTGAAGGTCGCCCTGGCGAATGCGGTGGGACTGCACGCCGGAACGCTCAGCAAGAATACGGGTAGCGAGCTGCTCGCATGACATCTCGAGCGAGAAGAAACCAACGATACCGCCATTTTCAAGCACGCGCTGGCCTTGCTCGTTCTGTTTTTCCTTCAGTGCCGCGGCCACGTTATAAGCGATGTTGGTCGCCAATGACGTCTTACCCATGGAGGGACGACCCGCGAGGATGAGAAGGTCAGAATTGTGCAGACCGCCAAGTTTGCCGTCCATATCGGTCAGACCGGTGGAAATCCCTGCGATCTTCCCATCGCGTTGGTAGGCGGCGGTCGCTGATTCGATTGATTCAGTGACGGCGAATCCGAATGTCTTGAAGCCACCGCGCGCTGAACCTCGCATGGCGAGCGCGCTGAGCAGCTTCTCAGCTGTTTCGATCTGCTCCTGGCCTGGGATGTCGTCCTGGGGTTGGGCAGCCTTGCCTACCATTCCAGAACCGATATCGATCAGCTCCCGGCGAATGGCGAGATCCCGAACAATGTGAGCGTAGTCGACAATCTCTGGCCCAAACGCAGCACGATCAAGCAGTTCGGCAAGATAGCTGGCGCCACCGATCGCTTCCAACTGGCCTTTTCGGGAAAACTCATCATGAAGCGTAACGCCGTCGGCCATTTTGCCGTTCGGGATGAATTTGGCGACGACTTCATAAATCGCGGAATGCGCCGGGTTGTAGAAGTCGGTCGCGATCAGGATCTCGGAAATTCGGTGATAGGCATTGTTGTCGAAAAGCACCGCACCCAGGATCGCGGCCTCAGCCGCAATGTTGTGCGGCGCCTCGGTCTTGGAATTTGTGCTGGGTTCGTCATATGCCATGGCGATCAGGATTAACCCTTTCCTGAGCGTAAATCACGCCTTGACTTCACATGATCTGCGCTCGTTCCCCGTTATCCACAGAGTTACTTTGAAAGAGAACACAGGCCGTGCTCTGGCTGCGTTCCGTGGGAGATGTGAGCCGTGCGCCTTATCCGGACGTAAGAGTAACGCATAAAAAAGGCCGCAATCCGGAGATTGCGGCCTCAATTCTTTATTGGTGATCTGAGACTTATTCGTCTTCAGATGGACCGCGTTCCGCAGCAACTTCAGCTGCAACAGCTGCCATCTCAGAAGCCTGAGCTTCCTGATCAGCACGTTGTTCTGCGCGAGCTGCTTCGACAATGTTCTCACCAGCAGCCTGACGCTCAGCCTCGTCTTCTGAACGTGCGACGTTCAGAGTGACAGTGACGGTCACTTCAGGGTGGAGGCGGATCTCGACCTCATGCATGCCGATCATCTTGATCGGTGCATTCATGAGAACCTGGCTACGGCCAACCTTCGTGCCGGAGTTTGTCGCAGCTTCAGCAACGTCGCGTGCAGCAACAGAGCCGAAGAGCTGACCATTTTCACCGGCCTGACGGATGAGGACGAATGTCCGGCCATCAAGGTCTTCGCCAAATTTCTTGGCTTCTTCACGAGCTTCAGCGTTGCGTGCTTCAATCTGAGCTTTTTCAGCTTCGAATTTCGCACGGTTCGCATCCGTTGCCAGAAGCGCTTTGCCTTGAGGAATGAGGAAGTTACGCGCGAAACCGTTTTTCACGCTGACTTCGTCACCAATCGTGCCGAGCTTTTCGACGCGTTCAAGAAGAATAATCTGCATATCGTCAGCTCCTCTTACTGAACGCTGAACGGCAGCAGAGCCAGAACGCGAGCGCGTTTGATGGCCTGTGCGAGTTTGCGTTGCTTCTTCTGGCTGACAGCCGTGATACGGGCAGGAACGATCTTGCCTTTTTCAGAGATGTAGCGCTGAAGCAGTTTGACGTCTTTGTAATCGATCGCCGGAGCATTTTCACCGGAGAACGGGCAAACCTTACGACGGCGACCAAACGGACGACGTGCAGGAAGGTTGGAAATATTCATTTTTCCAGCTTTAGCCATGATCGGTTCTCCTTAGTCTTTCCGACGACGATCGTCGCGATCTTTGCGAGCAATGATCGGTGATGGTTCGTCAGACAGCTCTTCGACCTTGATCGTCATGTGACGCATAACATCGTCGTTGATGCGCAGGCGACGCTCGAGTTCCTGAACAGCAGCTGCTGGTGCATCAATGTTCAGAAGAGAGTAGTGGCCCTTACGGACTTTGTTGATCGGGTAAGCCAGATTACGAAGACCCCAGTATTCGGACTTGCCGACTTTACCGTTTTCGCCTTCGATAATTTTGGTGATGTCTTCAACGAGCGCTTCCACCTGTTGCGGTGAAATATCTGGTCGCGCTACGAAGACGTGTTCGTAGAATGCCATTTCTTTTGACCCTTTGTCAGAATAGCGGCACCTGCTGGCAAGGGAGACAACAGATGATGGCCCTGATCCACCATGGAACAGGCCGCAATTCAGTGAAGCGGGGCTTAAACCTCAATCAGCCGTAAATTGCAAGTGTCTTGTCTTTTGCCAAGCATCTCATTAGGGCAAGGCGCTCGAAAAGGACCGTACTCATGAGTCACACAGCTTTTATCTTTCCTGGTCAGGGCGCTCAGTTTGTCGGAATGGGCAAGGAGCTTGCCGACACTTTTGCCAGTGCGCGCGCTGTTTTTGATGAAGTCGACGAAGCGCTTGGTGAGAACTTCTCTCAGCTGATCTGGGAAGGCTCAGAGGACGATCTGAAGCTTACAGCGAATACCCAGCCCGCGCTTATGGCGGTGAGCCTTGCGGCGGTACGTGCGCTAGAGACAGAGTTCGGTGTGAAAATCTCCACCGGTAAATATGTCGCCGGTCACTCACTCGGAGAGTATTCTGCGCTAGCTGCGGTTGGTGCGCTCAGCGTAGGCGACGCTGCAAAGCTTTTGAGATTCCGTGGCGAAGCCATGCAGAAAGCCGTACCAGCAGGTGAAGGCGCAATGGCTGCACTTCTCGGTGCAACGCTTGAGCAGGCCGAAGCGGCGTGTGAGGCGTCAGGCGGCGTTTGTGAAATTGCCAACGACAACGCACCGGGGCAGGTTGTGCTTTCGGGCGCGAAAGCTGCTGTTGAAGCGGCGGCGGAATGGTCGAAAGCTAACGGTATTAAAAAGGCGGTTCTGCTCCCTGTGAGTGCGCCTTTCCACTGCAGCCTTATGCAGCCTGCTGCAGATGCCATGGAAGGCGCACTGGCTGATGTGGCCATGGGCGCGCCGTCCATCCCCGTGTTTGCGAACGTGACGGCGGCGCCGACGAGCGACCCGTCTGAAATCCGCAAGCTGCTCGTCGAACAGGTTACGGCGCGCGTGCGCTGGCGCGAGAGTGTCGAGAAAATGGCATCCGAAGGCATAACTCTGATGGCCGAGTGTGGCGCCGGGAAGGTTCTCACGGTAATGAACCGTCGTACCGTGAAGGATCTCAAGGGTGTTGCCCTTGGAACACCAGCGGATCTCGAGAGCTTTGCAAGCGAACAGAATCAAGCCTGAAGGCTATTAGAGAAAGAGGGAGGATCGCTCTAATGTTCGATCTGACAGGGAAGACAGCGCTGGTTACTGGTGCTTCAGGCGGGATTGGCCGAGCTATCGCGAGCGCATTGTCTGCGCAGGGCGCACGCGTTGCGCTGAGCGGGACACGTCAGGCGGTTCTGGAAGAAGTTGCTGGTGGCCTTTCCGGCGAAACCCATATCGCGACCTGTAATCTGTCTGATTCTGAGAGCGTCGCTGGCCTCGTGCCGAGCGTGGAGAAGGATTTTGGCCCGGTCGACATCCTGATCGCGAATGCCGGTATTACACGCGATAAATTGCTCATGCAGCAGAAAGAGGAAGACTGGGATACGGTTCTTGATGTGAACCTGAAGGCCTATTCTATCCTCGCCCGGACCTGTGTTCGCGGCATGATGAAGCGTCGTTTCGGCCGCATTATAGGCATTACATCTATTGTCGGCGTTACCGGTAATCCAGGGCAAACCAACTATGCGGCATCAAAGGCGGGCATGATTGGTTTCTCAAAATCGCTCGCGCAGGAAATTGCCAGCCGGGGTATCACCGTGAACTGTGTCGCACCTGGTTTCATCAAGTCGCCCATGACTGACGAGTTGCCTGAAGCGCAGAAAGAAGCCCTGCTCGGAGCTATTCCGATTGGACGACTGGGGTCCGGTGATGATATTGCTGCGGCCTGTACATACTTATCCAGCGATGAGGCCGCTTATGTGACGGGACAGACCCTTCATGTGAATGGCGGCATGGCAATGATCTGAGGTAAACAGCGGCTGGAAAAAAGCCAGTCCTGTGAATGGTCAAGCCGCGAAACATGTGCTAGCGGCGCAACACGCAAGCAGTTAAATAAGTGATTTCAAAACTGCACGCTCCATAATTAGAAGGAAGATGAAATGTCTGAAGTTTTCGAACGTGTGAAGAAAATCGTTGTCGAAAACCTCGAAGTCGAAGCTGACAAGGTTGTCGAGTCAGCTAGCTTCATCGACGATCTGGGCGCAGACAGTCTCGATCTGGTTGAGCTCGTCATGGCATTTGAAGAAGAGTTCGGCATCGAAATCGAAGACGAAGTTCAGGAAAACATCCGCACCGTTGGCGATGCGGTTACTGAGATCAAGAAAACCCAGGGCTAGGCAATAAACATGCGGCGGGTCGTAATTACAGGTATCGGACTGGTAACACCTCTTGCGGGTAACCGTGAGGCAAGTTGGAGCAGGCTGGTCGAGGGGCGCTCAGGCGCTCAGAAGATCGACAAATTCGATACAGATGACCTGCCGTGCAAGATTGCTGCGCAGGTCCCATGGACGTCTGGTCGCGGTGGCGGAGAAGGCGATCCGGATGCATTTGATCCGGAAACAGTCGGATCGGCTAAAGAACGTCGTCGTCTGAGCGAGTTCATTATTTACGGAATGGGTGCGGCAGCTGAGGCTATCGCAGATTCCGGATGGACTCCTCAAACCGACGAAGAAAAGAATCGAACCGGTGTTCTCATCGGTTCGGGCATTGGCGGTCTCCCGGAGATCGCTGAAACCACACTGACCATGGAAGCTGGCGGTCCCCGCAAGGTGAGCCCGTTCTTCATTCCAAGCGCACTGATCAATCTTTGCTCGGGTCAGGTTTCGATTAAATACGGCTTTAAAGGCCCGAACCACTCGGTAGTAACAGCGTGCGCAACCGGCGCACATGCCATTGGTGACTCAGCGCGCCTGATCCAGCATGGCGATGCAGATGTGATGGTCGCTGGTGGCGCGGAAGGCGCGCTCTGCCGTCTGGCCGTTGCAGGTTTCGCAGCAGCAAAAGCGCTGACCACAAGCTATAATGACGAGCCGGAAAAAGCTTCTCGCCCATACGATAAAGGCCGGGATGGTTTCCTTTTCGGCGAAGGCGCTGGTGTTCTCATTCTTGAGGAATACGAGCACGCCAAAGCACGCGGCGCAAAAATTTATGCTGAAGTGCTCGGCTATGGCCTGTCGGGCGATGCGCACCATATCACGGCGCCTGCTGATGATGGTGATGGTGGGTACAGAGCCATGGAAATGGCGCTCAATCATGCCGGCCTGAAGCCGGAAGATATTGACTATGTCAACACCCACGGCACGTCGACACCGCTCGGCGATGAGATCGAAGTGCGAGCGATTGAGCGCTTGTTCGGCGATGCAGTGAAGGGCCTGTCTCTGTCTTCGACAAAATCTTCAATTGGCCACCTTCTGGGCGCGGCCGGTGCGGTTGAGGGCGCGTTCACTGCGCTGGCAATCTCTAACAAAATGATCCCGCCAACCTTGAATCTGGAAGATCCGTCTTTCGAGAGCGAGATTGATCTGACACCGCTCAAGGCAAAGGCCCGTGACATCAAGTATGCGCTGTCCAACTCCTTTGGGTTCGGTGGAACGAATGCGGCGCTGGTTCTTGGCCGCGTGGACGACTAGTTCTAGTCTTCCGCAAGGAAAGTCTGAGTCGGGATTCAGAATATGAAGTGGGTCTTGCGGATCCTGCTGGTGGTGCTTGTGCTTGTCGTTATTGCGGCGAGCGCTGGCTTTGCCGGGCTCCAATGGTTTCAGGGCAAGATTAATGCACCAGGCCCGATGGCAGGCAGTGACGATCAGATCGTCATGGTTCCGCGCGGGTCAGGCGTTATTCGCATTGGACAGCAATTGGAAAGCGCAGGGCTGATTTCAGACTCTCGCCTGTTCCGGCTTGCTGCCCGATATGAGGGATTGGATTCTTCCCTCAAGGCGGGTGAATACCTCATTCCCGCAGATGCTAGCATGGTCGATATTCTTGAGCTGATGCATGAGGGCAAGGTGCTGTTGCACCCGATTCAGGTGATTGAAGGCTCTACCGTCGCACAAGCGTTTCGCGCCATTGAAGCAGCCGATTTTCTATCTGGAGACATGCCAGAGCTGCCGGAAGAAGGAAGCCTTCTCCCTGAAACGCATGCCTTCACGCGCGGAACCAGTCGCCAAGAGGTCGTGCAGACGTTCATGCGCTATCAGGATGAGCTTTTGGACGAAATCTGGCCTCAACGGCAGGATGACTTGCCGTTTGACACTCAGGGTGAGGCCGTCATACTCGCTTCAATCGTTGAAAAAGAGACAGGCGGGCTCGGTGATGAAGACCTGGTCGCCGGGGTTTTCATCAATCGTCTGAACCGGGGTATGCGCCTACAGAGCGATCCAACGATCATTTACGGGATTTCCAAAGGTGAGCGCCTCATGAGGACCCTGTCAGATGGGCGCGAAGTGCAACGTGGCCTTTTCCGCTCTGAGATTGACCGGGAGACGCCCTACAACACTTATCAGATTGACGGTCTGCCCCCGACACCAATCTGCAATCCGAGTGAAGCGGCGCTTCGGGCTGTGCTTCAACCTGCGGAAAGTGACTATCTGTTCTTTGTCGCTGACGGAACGGGAAAGCATGTGTTTGCGAAAAGCAATGCTGAACATAATCGCAATGTGGCACGCTGGCGTGCCGTTGAACGCGAGCGCAGACGCGCAGAAGGGAACTGATTTATGCTCTCCAGTATGACGGGATTTGGCGCCGCCAGCGGTGAACGCGACGGGCTGACCTGGCATTTTGAGGTGAAGTCTGTGAATGGCCGGGGCCTCGATATACGTCTTCATTTGCCGACGGGAACAGAGCCGCTGGAAGCAAGCATCCGGTCTCAAATCAAGGCTGCTGTGACACGTGGCAACCTTCAGGTTTCGCTCAACCTCCGTGAGAGCCGTGAGCAGTTGGGAATGAAGATCAATTCTGTTGCGCTGAACCAGCTTGCGCGGAAAGCCAGGCTTATGGATCGCTCGAACAAGGTGCGCATGAGCAGCACACGGGCGGCAGACCTTTTGGCTATTAAGGGCGTGATCGCCTCGGACGGACGCACGTCTTCCGATATCAGCCTCAGTGACGCCTGTATTGAGGCGATTGCTGAATCTGTTGATCTGGCGTTATCTCAACTTATCCAGTCTCGCAAAACAGAAGGCGCTGCGCTCCATACTGTTCTCGAGCGGATTATCTCAGATCTTGAAGGCGTGGTGGCAGACGCCAAATCGACAGCGGATGTTCAGCCAGACCAGATCAAGGCGCGGCTGAGCGAGCGGGTCAATGCACTGATGAAGGATAAGGACCTCGATGGAGAGCGTCTGGAACAGGAAGTTGCCATTCTTGTCTCCAAGGCTGATGTGACTGAAGAGCTCGATCGGCTGGACGCTCACCTCGAAGAGGCCCGAAAATTGATCGATTCAGACAAAGCGGTGGGGCGCAAGCTCGATTTTCTGTCTCAGGAATTGCTGCGCGAAGCCAATACGCTGGGCAGCAAGTCAGCAAGTCTTGAAATGACGCGGCATTCATTGTCATTGAAAGGCCTGATTGATCAGTTCAAGGAGCAAGCTGCAAATGTCGAGTGAGAGTGCACCTCGCCGAGGATTGATGCTTGTTATTTCAAGCCCGTCCGGGGCTGGAAAGACGACGTTGTCGCGCATGCTTCTGGAAAAATATGAAGACGTTTCCCTGTCGGTTTCCGCAACAACCCGTGCGCCACGCCCAGGCGAAGAAGATGGCGTACACTATCATTTTGTAGACCGCGCCCAGTTCGAATCGCTCATCGAACGAAGGGAGTTTCTCGAATGGGCTCGTGTCTTTGATCATTTTTACGGCACGCCCCGGGCGGCTGTAGAGGAACGTTTGTCCGCCGGCAAAGATGTGATCTTTGATGTGGACTGGCAGGGGGCAGACGCCATTCACGATCAAATGCCGAATGATGTCGTTTCAGTTTTTGTCCTTCCACCGACGATCAAGGCCTTGCGTGAGCGCCTGGAGGCGCGTCCGGGATCTGACCCAGAGAAGGTGAAGCGCCGTATGTCGGGCGCACGCAATGAAATTCGCCACTGGCGTCGGTATGACTATGTGATCGTAAACCGAGATCTTGATGACGCCTTCGAGGAGCTGGAAGGTATTCTTGTCACAGAACGCCGGAAACGACTTCGTCAAATCCAGCTTGATTCTCTTGTTCAGGATTTGCTCGAAGAAGAGTGAAGACGAGCCCAGTGGTCGGTCAGCCGTCGGAACTCATCTTGCGTCAGCGTTTCAGCACGCCGTGTAGGATCGATCCCAGTGCCTTCCAAGAGTGTTTCGGCAGATGCGCCGTCTGGCATAATGGTTTTGAGACTCGCTCTGAGCATTTTTCGTCTCTGACCGAATGCTGCGCCAGTTACCTTCTGTAGCGCGGAGAGGTTCTGATATGCTTTCTCTGGAGGCAGACGTTTCAAAGAGACAACGGCTGATGCAACTTTTGGCGGCGGTTTAAACGCCCCGGGTGGAAGTGTGAATGCCATGCGGGATGAGGCCACAGCATGGCTCAGGACAGCGAGGCGACCATAATGCTGCGTTCCCGGTTGCGCGCAGACTCGTTGCGCAACTTCTTTCTGGAACATCAAAGCCATGTCGCTGATATGTTCCATCTGCATCAACCACCCAATGAGCAGCGGCGTGCCGACATTATAGGGCAGATTGGCAATAATCATGAGCGGCGGTTCGATCTCGAACTCACTGATCAAATCGTTGAGCTCAACGGTTGTCGCATCTGTTTGAAGAACCTGAAGACGTTTCGTTGCCGCGTCTGGCCATGTCTTCAGGGCTCCGGCGAACCTGTCGTCCATTTCCAGGCATAGGAGTTTACGTGCGCCGTTTTGAAGAATGGCGCGTGTGAGCCCACCCGGTCCCGGCCCGATTTCAATGACATCGCGGCCTTCGACAGGACCTGCTGCGAGTGCGACCCGCTTCAGAATATCCGGATCGAACAGAAAATGCTGGCCAAGGCGTTTGTCTGCTGGGGCGCGCAGAAGATCAGGCTGGTTCTCATCCTTCATGAGCGTTGTCATAGTCCAGTTTATGAGTTGCCATCTGACGCGCCTGCCGCAAGGCAGCGATGAGGCTATCAGGGCGCACCTTACCGCTCGCGGCGGCATCATAGGCTGTGCCATGGTCGGGCGAGGTGCGGATGAAGGGCAGGCCGAGGGTGATATTTACGCCGCCCCATATATCCAGAGTTTTTACAGGAATCAGCCCCTGATCATGATACATCGCCAGAACGGCATCATAACGCCCTTCGAGCATTTCGTGGAAAACCGTATCGCCGGGTCGCGGGCCGGTAACCGCATAACCATCGTATTGGAGCTGGTGAATGGCTGGCTTGATGATGTTCTCGTCTTCAGCGCCCAGCATACCGTCTTCTCCGGCATGAGGGTTCAGTCCGCAAACGCCAAGGCGGGCCTCATGCTCACCAAACAGGCGAGGCAGGGCTTCGAGAACG
This sequence comes from Ponticaulis sp., assembly GCA_002699325.1. Classification (GTDB taxonomy): domain Bacteria; phylum Pseudomonadota; class Alphaproteobacteria; order Caulobacterales; family Hyphomonadaceae; genus Ponticaulis. The sequence goes on from PABS01000125.1 coordinate 11,447, forward strand.
ATACGAGAAACAGTTTGAATGTGTTCTGTAGACAAGGCATCTGGAACGGCGCGCAACGGCATATGGATTGTGGCCAGCGCCACGCGCAGGCCGCCGCCGACAAGCAACATCACAGGAAGTGGCGCTGGACTGTCAACTGCACGTCCGGCAAGCTCTGCCAGAAACTCGGTGTGGCCGGGATGTTTAAAGCCAGCTGACTTCAAGAGCGATTTGGCGATTGGATTTGTCACAATCGCAGACGCCTTACCAGACATCACATCCTGAACGCACTCCTGAATTGATGCGATAATAGAAGCTGCCGTATCAATAGAGGGGACACCGGCACTTACCGACGGCGTATCAAGCGGGAGAATGGGCAGAGCGTTTTCGAATACCGAGAGCGCATCACCTGGCTGTTGAATATCCGCGAAAGGCACCTCAAGACCGGCGGCGCGTGCGCGATCCGCCAGAATGTCAGGCGAGCCCCGCAGATAGAATGCGCAGTCCGCAGTTTTTCTTAATTTCCGCCAGGCGAGCAATGTCGCCAGCGGGCCCACTCCGGCAGGATCGCCCTGGGTTAGCGCCAGAGGGAGCATGCTACTTCCGGATAATCGTTGATTCACGTTTCAGATCGCGCAGTTCACGTTGGCTCTGCAATGCGATCTGCTGGTTGTACAGGCGATCTTCAATCTGGTCTCGCGATGGAAGTTCGGCGCCGGACTGAACGCGTTCACAAACGTAGAGCAGAGCGGGACCAGCCGGTGTGTCGATTACATCACTTGCCTGACCGTCTTCAACACCACGGATCGCCATGGCTACCTGATCGGTCAGGAGCTCTTCAGGCACATCACCAAGATCAGCAAAAGCAAGGCCTTCTTCATCGGCCGCTGCGGCTTCGAGACTTCCGCACGTTGGATTATCGAGCTTGAATCCTGTCAACGCGGCGCGGCTTCCTTCGGTCGATAAAATCTGCTGCAGCGAAACTGTGCGGGGCCCTGATACACCATCCTGAACCGCGCGAAGGGCGTAAATATAAACCCCGTCATCTGTGATGATTGGCGAGCTGAGCGCTGGCGGCTCCATCTCGGCAAGGACGTCCTGCACTTCGGGTTCGAGTTCGTTCGGTGACACCCATCCAAGATCGCCGCCTACGGCAGCTGTTGGAGAGTTCGAATATTGCTGAGCGGCGAGCTCGAAGCGCGCGCCCTGCTGAAGCTGCTGCACGATCACATTGGCACCCTCCAGGACTTGTTGTTTGTCCTGATCGCTGGGCGCATAGAGGAAAATCTCTGCGAGCTGATACCGGGTCTGACCTGCATCTGCCTTTACCCGGTCCAGTACGTTATCGATCTGGAGCGGAGAGATCCGAATACGCGAGCCGTATAGGCCGCTCATGATGCGGCGCCATGCTATCTCAGCGCGCAGCTGTGACTTCAGGGTTTCGGGCGAAATCCCGTTGGACTGCAGCGTTGCATACATGTCCTCAACCGTCGCCTGGTTTTGACGCGCCATATTACCGACAGACTGCTCGATCTCGTCTTCACCAATCTCGACTTCGTACTCTGCGGCTTTCTGAAGTTGAAGACGCTCTTCGATCAGGTCTTCGAGGGCGCGAGGAAGCACTTGCTGAAGATTTTCCTGATTTTGAGGAACACCAAGTGTAATCAAAAGCAGACGCGCACGTTGCGCGACGTCAGAGATGGAAATGACTTCATCATTGACGATTGCCGCCACACCGCTGAGCAGCCTTGCTTCATTACTCTGGAGTTCCGCATCGGGAGTAAGTTCGGAGGCTGTCGCTGTGGCCTGGGCTACTGCCGGGCCGCTCAGACTTGCGACAGCCACACCGGCCATAATCGCTCGCATTCTGATCATTTCAGAAAAACTCCAATTCACAGATACTTCAAACGCTATTCGATTTTTCGATAACATGACCGCCGATAAATTGTCACATGAAGATGCAGAAGGGTTTCAGCTAGTCAAAATCTGCATTCGTGACGCGGCCCAGCGTATTGAAGCCAAAGCCAAATATAATCGCTTCTGATTCGCCCACGCCCCGGTCGTTGATGCCCGATTGCTTATAACCGACCAGGAAGAAGCTACAATCGTCAGACCAGCGCAGGGCGACCTGTTGATTGCGGTTCTGATTGGTTTCGAGGTTCCGCTCAACCCGATAGGACAGGTCGAGGCTGTCGTTGATTTCAAAAATAGAGACCAGATACAGCCCCTGAGTGCCGTCTGCATTTGCGCTAAACGACACATCCTCATCAATATTGAAGTAGGTTGCTCGTCCCCGGAGTCGCCACCAGTTCATACTGGTATTGGCTTCGAACCGCTTGACGTCGAATTCATCATCGACTCGCATGGAGGTGTCGAAGGAAAAGTTGTTGCTGATATCGAGGCCTGTACCAATCACGTAGTCAGATTCGGTTCCGGCAAGGTTGGAGCCTGCAACAAAGTAAGGGTCGGCTTCTTCTCGCCAGCGACGACCAACTGTACCGCGTAGCCGGACGCCGTTATCAAACGCAGCCGTAGCGCGAAAGCCAGCAGCGATGCGACCGCCTTGTTCAAAAAGGTCGTATTCCGTGAAGGGATCAGCTTCGAAGAGGACCGGCAGATCGTATTCGAAATTGGCAGAATCCTCGACAGGAAGTTCGCCATTCGCAACAGAAGATTCCCCATACGCGATAGTGACAATGGGTTCGACAGTGATTGTACTATCGGCCCCGCGCCGGATAAACGGCCAGCGTAAAGTTGCCGCAGCAAGTCCTGATGTGCGTGTATCGGAATCTTCATACCCAGGCGTGTTGTTCGTCATGCGAATGGAGTAGTCATAATAGTCTGTTCGAGCCTGCAGCTTAGGTTCAAAAACCAGACCCGCTGGCGCGACATATGAGTTTTCCCATTCAGCAATGGCGCTCACGCGGCGCGTATCATCACCCTCGCTGCGGTCCAACATGGCCATTGACCCGGTGAGCGAAACCATCCCGAGATTACCGAAATCCATGACTTTGTCCGCATAGGCGAGTGGCGTGACGCGTGCAAAGTCTCCATCGTCATCATTTGCCTGAAGTCCCTGAACGTGGAACGCTGTGACATCGGTGTAAAAGGACTCTGTCTGTCCGATCGCAAAGATCTGATTGAGCAGTCGATTACGCTCGGTATCCAGGAGACCTCTGGGATCATTCCAGCCGTCAATATCATAGCGGCGGAGATAGAGATCATCAGTCACGTTTTCGACGCCGAAACCCCACTTCCATGTTTGATCAATCGCGAACAGGCCTTCGGCAAAAACGTGACCACGAAACTTTTCTTCGCTGGGGATAAGTGTGCCATTAAAATTGTCTGGATCTTCGACAACCCGGCCATTCGCGGCGTTGAAGAATTGTCGGTCGCCATCGCTGTCAAACTCATAATCATACGCCATTGAACCAGAGATATTCAGTTCACCGGAGTAAAAGCGCTTTCGGTAAGCCAGATCGAGCGCCGAATTCACATTGCTGTAAAGTTTGGGCGTAATCGTCAGGTCCTGACTCTCGGAAATCGCCCAATAATAGGGCTGTTCATAAACCAATCCAAGTTTGGAAGAAATTTCCGGTTTGGGAGTCAGCAGACCTGAGCGGCGCTCAGATGTCGGGTCAGGGTGAGCAAAATAAGGCAGGTAGAAAACAGGCACACCTTTCACCTGTAAGATCGCGCCTTCGTATGTGATCATTCTGGTTTCGGCGTTCTGAACAGCGCGGCGCGCACGTAAAGTCCAGGTCGGGGATTTGTCGCTTTCTTCACAAATCGGGCAGGCGGTATAGATCGCGTATTCCAGAGCGTTTGAACCGTCGCCTGTACGCGTCGCAGCACGCGCCACGACTACCGCATCCTGTGGGAGCTGTGCTGTGAACTGGGTTGCAACCCCATCAGAAAACTTCTCGTCGACTTCGATTTCCTCAGCCGTGCGGACCGTACCGTCAGGATCGACGATCCGAACGTTACCGATGGCGCGCACCTTCAGAGTCTGGAGATTATAAATCACCTTGTCAGCTGTAAGTTCACGACCCTCGTAGCGCGCAATAACATTGCCCTCGGCGATCATGACGCCGTTCTCCTGGTCGTCGATCAGGGTATCTGCTTCCAGAAAAACTCTATCAGGACCGAATTCCTGTGCGTGCGCGACGATGGCAGGTGTCAGCGCCATAGCAGACATGATTGCGATCAGTTTTGATTTACTCACGGTCCTCGCCTCCATGTTCCCGCCGAAACTGGTTATACGTTTCGTCGACGCGAAAAAAGTCTTCATGAAGGCAAGGGTCAAAAAATCAGGCATTTATGAGTGGGTTGTTGTAATTATGATGGTCTCGCTCAAAGGACTCGCTGGACGAGCCCGCCGGGCAAACTGTTGGCCAGTCCTGATAATTCAAGCTCAACGAGCGCAGACGAGCAGATCGAATAGGACAACCCGGTTGCTGCGGAGATGTCGGTGATTGATGTCGGCACGGGAGACAAGGATTTCAGGATAAGGGCCTCTGCGGCCTCGGTATCATTCTCCAGGACCTGTTCGCTGTCTTGTGGTGATTCGCTTTCCAGAAGGCTGAATTGTCGTGGATCGTGTGGATCGGCCAATGCATCAAGGACATCCTCAGCACTCTCCACGAGAGTCGCGCCGGATTTCAAAAGGCCATTTGATCCTTTGGTCCGTGGGTCAAGAGGAGAGCCAGGCACGGCCATTACGTCCCGGCCCTGATCCAGCGCGCTACGAGCGGAAATCAGTGAGCCGGAACGCTGAGCTGCTTCGACAACAATGACGGCCCGGCTGAGGCCTGTTATGATCCGATTGCGACGCGGAAAGTCGCGGGCTTTCGGCTCGTGGCCGAACATGGACTCAGAGACTATGAGACCTCGCTCGGAAATCTGTTCGTAAAGATCACGATTTTGCGCTGGGTAAATGTTGTCGATGCCGCCCGCGATGACGGCGATCGTTCCGGTTTCCAGCGCGCCATGATGAGCTGCCGTGTCAATGCCGCGAGCCAAACCTGACACAACGGTGTTTCCGCTGGCTCCAAGATCGTATGCGATGGTTCGGGCAAGCTTCATACCTGCCGCAGAAGCATTTCTGGCTCCTACCATGGCGATACAGGGTCGGTTGACGAGATCGAGATGCCCTTTGACTGTGATCAATGGTGGCGCAGGGGCTACGGCCTTGAGGAGCGCGGGATAGTCTGGGTCTGATGACAAGAGAATTCGTGCTCCGAATTTCTCTGTCTTCTGAATCTCTTGCTCAACCTGCTTGAGAGCTATCAGCCTGATCTCTCTCCTGCCAGCGCGCGCGGCGCGCTCTGGAAGAGCGCGGATTGCCTCTGTCCCGCTGCCATAGGTGGCAAGGAATTTGGAATAGGTCAGGGGGCCGATGCCGGGTGTCCGCGCCAGCTGGATGCAGGCGAAACGTTCGGCGTCAAAAGTCACTTTGAAGCATCCGGGCCAGAATCAAGCGCGTCTTCGTCTTGCTTCTTCTTGTCGCCGAAGCGGGGTTCGGTCCCATCCAGAATCCGACGGATATTTGCGCGGTGACGCCAAAAGAGCAGAAGGCTCAGCGCGACGAGAATGAGCACAGAGTTGAGGCTGCAATTCAATGCCCAACCGACCACGGGCACCAACGCTGCGGTCGTCAGGGCGGCGACAGATGACCGTCGTGTCAAAAACGCAATCAGTAGCCAGCAAGGCGCAGCGAAAAGAGCTACTTTCCACACCGCAGCAATAAGAAGACCGGCATAAGTCGCGACGCCTTTGCCACCCTTGAAATGCAACCAGACGGGATAGCAATGACCGAGAAAAGCCGTGGCGCCGGCGAAAAGCCCGATGGCGGGGAAAGCGTTGCCAAATGCCAGATTGAAAATAACAGCGGCTATACCTGCCTTTCCAGAGTCCAGTAGCAACGTTGCGAGCGCCAGATCTTTCCGTCCCGTGCGCAGAACATTTGTTGCGCCGATATTGCCAGAACCGATACTGCGGATGTCGCCGAGACCTGCAAGCCGGGTGATGACAAGACCAAAAGGAATCGATCCGAGCAGGTAGCCAACCCCGCCTGCGAGCGCCCAGATCGCAATTGTATATTCTGAGCTCATGACGTCTCATCCCTTGCGCGATCAAATACCCACTTGCCAGCAATCATGGTTTTGAGAACACGTCCGGTCAAAAGCCGTCCGTCAAAAGGACTATTGCCAGAACGCGAGCGAAGTTTTTCGCGCTCGCATTTCCACGGCGTGCGTGGATCAAAGATCATGATGTCGGCAGGAGCGTCTTTTTTCAGCCGACCTTGCGGAAGCCCGAGTACTTCAGCAGGGTTTAGCGTAACAGCTTTCAAGACTGACAGCAGATCAAGCTCATACTCTGGTTCATCAGCCAGCGTCGTCAGAGCGGAAAGAAGGGTCTCGAGACCCGCAGCGCCGAAACTTGCTTCATCGAACGGAAGACGCTTGTCTTCTGGCGGCTGAGGGTTGTGAGCAGAGACAATTATGTCAAGCGCGCCGGAACGAAGCGCCTCAATCAGAGAAAGTCTGTCGCTCTCGCTCCGGAAAGGTGGGTTCACCTTGCAGTAGGTGAGGTAGGCTTTGTCAGGATCGCGTGTGCCATCGCCGATATCCAGCTCGTTGAAATAGAGAGAATGCGCGGCAGCAGTGACTGTGATGTCGAGCGCGCGTTTCCGGGCATCTGTGATGAAGTCGAAGCTTCTGCCGGTCGTGACCTGATCGATGATGATCGGGCATTGTGTCATCTCGGCGAGTGTCAGGTCTCTCTGCAGACCGATCCATTCTGCCTGCACAGGCAGGCCACGAAGACCAAGACGAGCTGCGAATGCGCTGGCATTCATCGAGCCGGTTGAAAGTTCAGCGTCATCCGGGCGGAGCATGACGCGCGCGCCCACCCCCTTGGCGTATTGCAGCGACCGTCTGACCAGATTTGTGGAGCGGAGCGGCTTGTCGCCGTTCGAGAACAGGATGGCGCCAGCTTTCGACATCAGCGCCAGTTCAGACATGCGATCGCCCTCAAGACCGACCGTCAACGCGCCACTTGGATAGACCCTGTTCAGAACATTCTGAGCTTCACCAGTGCGCCGAATATACTCAATCAGCGCAGGCGTATCGATCACCGGCTCGGTATCGGGCATAACCACCATGGAAGTGATGCCGCCGCCAACAGCCGCGCGGCTTGCTGATGCAAGAGTTTCACGGTGTTCAGAGCCGGGCTCACCGGTTGTGACCCGCATATCAATCAGCCCTGGTGCAAGGGCCTTGCCTGCGCAATCGTGGCCATCGGCGCCCTTGACGCTTTCGATCGTGACATGCTCACCGACATCAGCGAAGACGCCGTCTTCGACGACCACCCCGCCGACAGCATCCAGACCTGTTTCCGGGTCGAGCAGTCGCGCATTATAAAGAACTTGCCGCGTCATGCTGATTTCGCCTCGCGTTCGCGGTCCAGATTGCGTGCGAGTGTCTCAAGAACGGCCATGCGGACATAGACGCCCATGGAGACTTGCTCCGTGATCGTGCTGTTGGGCGACTCAGTAATCGAACTGTCGATCTCGACGCCACGGTTCATCGGGCCTGGGTGCATTATGAGCGCATCCGGCTTTGCGTGTTCGAGTTTGGCTTCATCGAGGCCATAAAGCTGAAAGAACTCACGTTTGCTTGGCAGGTAGAGCCCGCTCATGCGCTCCAATTGCAAGCGCAACATCATCACGACGTCGCAGCCGGTGATGCCCTCCATCATGTCTGTGTGTGTTGAAGCCGCGCCCCAGGTTGCCGTGCCGGCGGGCAGGAGTGTGGGTGGGCCGACCAGCCTGACCTCAGCGCCCATCTGATGGAGCAACATGGTGTTGGAGCGCGCGACCCGCGAGTGCAGGATGTCGCCGCATATCGCGATCTTCAGGCCTTCAATGCGCCCCTTGCGACGGCGAATGGTCAGAGCGTCGAGCAGAGCCTGCGTTGGGTGTTCATGTGTCCCATCGCCAGCATTCACAACTGCGCAATCCACCTTGCGCGACAGCAGTCGCACACCGCCGGATGCGCCATGGCGTATGACCAGAAGGTCAGGGGACATGGCGTTTAGCGTCATCGCAGTATCAACAAGCGTTTCGCCCTTTTTAACCGAGGACGACTGAACGGACATGTTCACGACATCGGCGCCGAGGCGCTTCGCCGAGATTTCGAAGGAGCCCTGCGTACGCGTCGAATTCTCAAAAAAGAGATTGATCAGCGTCTTGCCGGTCAGCGTCTTCTCATAGGTCTTAGCTGTGACGAACTCATCGGCTCGATTGAGAAGACATTCAATGTCCAGCCGGTTCAGGCCCTCAATGCCCAGAAGATGACGATGAGGAAAGTCGTATGCGAAGGACATCAGTGGCGATTCAATTCTGGATCAATGAATTCTGACTAGTCTCGGGCGTAAAGTGCGTCAACAGAGGATGGCTCAAGCGGTGAGCGTCAAACTCCGCCGATCAGCCAGAGCGTTGCAATATATACCAGGAAAATTGTCACCGAGGAGAGCACGGTCTGGGTGGCGATCAGATTGGCCATGAGGCGTGCGTCTCCCCCCATTTGTTTTGCGAGAATATATCCGTTCACAGCCGTAGGCGTCGCAGTTGAAATGGCGATGACGACAAGCGGGACACCGGTTAAACCCAGGCCAAAATGAGCGAGCGGTACGGCAATGAGAGGCAGGCCAAACAATCGGAAGACAGACCAGCCTGTTGTCAGCAAGCCAGACCTCTTGAGCGCTGAAAAATCGATACCAGCGCCCGCAGCCATAAGACCCAGAGCCATAGCGGGCTCAGATACCAATTCCAGTATGGTCACAATTGTGCCCCTGGGTTTGATGCCCGACACATTGAGTACAGCGCCGATCACGCAGGCGATGACAAGCGGGTTGCGGAGGAGCTCAGCGAACGGATTTCGACGAACACCGTTCGGATTTTCACCGAGATAAGTGAAGGCGAGCACAGAGAGAATATTTGCCAGCGGGATCATGACAGCGGCACAGATTGCTGTGAGTGCGATGCCTTGCTCTCCGAAGAGGACGCCAGTGATCGTCAGCGCGATGAATGTGTTCCAGCGCGAATTCGACTGAACAAGGCATGCCACTGAAGGGCGCGGCATACGGGTGAAGATCAGCGGGAGAAGTCCGAGGCCAGCCATGGCGACCTGGGAAAGAAGAAGTGTGAGCCCGATTTTCCAGGGTACGGTTTCCAGCGGTGCCCGCCAGAGGACGAGCACGATCAGGCAGGGGATAAAAACGAGATAGCAGAGCCGCTCAATTGCACGCCATCCATCCTGAGCCGGAATTTTCCGCTGCGCCAGAAACTGTCCGAGCGCTACCATAAACATGACAGGTATGAGCGCTTGGAAAAAGCTCATGAGGCGTTAGCGATAGTATCAATAGCCGTTTGCAAGATGACGGCTGCAGCAGACTTATCAATGAGTTCAGCACGCCTTGCGCGCGAAAGATCCGCATCAAGCATGGCGCGTTCCGCCACCTGACTGGTCATCCGTTCATCCTGAAAGGCGATTGGGATATCGCGTTGCTCCAGAATATGGCGCGCAAGAGCCCGTGCCGATTGGACTCGCGGCCCGGACGAGCCATCCATATTCAGTGGAAGGCCCATGACAATGCCTACGGCCTCGCGACTGTCGAATAGCGCAAATAACTCGGACAGAGTGGGGGCGAGTTTCTTGCCACGTCTCAGCGTTTCAACCGGGTGCGCGGTCAGCTGCATGCGATCGCTGGCCGCAACCCCAATGGTTTTGGATCCAGGGTCGAGCCCCAAGAGCACGCCTTGTGACGGAAGTTCGAGCAGTTCAATGATAGCCATAACCGCACTTATCGGATTGTGGCCTTCTGACAAAGGATTTCTTGATTGACGAAGCGAGCATGCCTAAAGAGGCAGTGAAAACGGAGAATACAATGACCGTCTCAAACGATGATGTTCGCAAAGTTGCCAAACTTGCCCGTATCGCGCTTCCTGAAGATCAGGTTGAGCCGATGACAAAAGAGCTGAACGGCATTCTAAACTGGATCGAGCAGCTTGGTGAAGTTGACGTGGACGGCGTGGAGCCGATGACGAGCGTGGTGCACACAACTTTGCCTATGCGTGACGACGAAATCACCGATGGGAATATTCGGGATAAGGTGCTGGCAAACGCACCACGATCTGAAGACGGCTTCTTTGTCGTCCCGAAAGTTGTGGAATAACTCCGCACTTTCTGCTGCAGAAAATCTAGCTTTTCATTGAACTTTCACAAACTTCACGCGATACTGTTGGTACGCAATCACGTGAAAGGCTGAAATGTTCCGCGATAAAACTATCCCTACCATCTATGGTGCCATGGTGTTCCTATTGTCCGCTTGCGCCACGGCTGCGAACGGCGGCATGGGCGATCGGGATGAAGCAAAAGGTATCGAGCAGTTCGAAGGCGATCCGCGTCTCGGCAAGCAAGTTGACCGCATGTGCTTCACGTCTGACATTGATAGTTATAGTGCGAATACGGACGATACAGTTGTTCTGGAAGCGAGTCCGAACCGTCATTATCTTGTGGAAACAAGTGCATGCTTCACGCTTGATCGCGCTCAGTCTATCGCAGTGAGTTCGAATCAGAGTTGTGCCAGCAAAGGGGATTATCTCCTGGTTTCTGACAGCGCCTTCGGACTGGAGAACTCGACCGGCATGGGGCCAGACCGTTGTTTCATCAAATCGATTTACGAATGGGACGACGATGCGCCTGAAACAGCAGTCGATCAGTAGATCCGGCAACTGATTATTGTATGCGGCGCCTCAGGCTGAGGCGCCGTTTTTGATTTAATCGCAGCATTCTGAGCAAAAAAGCCTGTTTCACGTCTTCTGAGGTGTCATTCCACTTGAAATGATTGGTCAGTCGCGTTTACCAGTCGCCTGAATGTCGTATTTGGTGGCTCCTTGCGAGCGCGCCTGAAGATCCGAAAGAATGAAGATGACCGATNTGACAGCTTTGACGCTTTCTGATGCTCTCGATGGACTGAACGCAAAGGAATTTTCGTCAGTTGAAATCACTGAGGCTTACATTGAAGCGATTCAGGCTGCTAACCCGTCGCTGAACGCTTATGTCGTTGAGACACCGGAGAAGGCGCTTGAGATGGCCAAAGCGTCTGATGCACGTCGTGCTAAAGGCGAAGCTGGGAAGNTGGACGGTGCGCCGCTCGGCATCAAGGATCTTTTCTGCACCGAGGGTGTGCGATCGACGGCTTGCTCTCACATTCTCGGAGAGTTCNTCCCCCCTTACGAAAGNACCGTCACCGCAAATCTNTGGCGCGAAGGCGCTGTTATGCTTGGCAAACTCAATATGGATGAGTTTGCCATGGGCTCGTCGAATGAGACCTCTTACTTCGGCGATGTGGTGAACCCCTGGCGCCGTTCAGGCGGCAATGCGAAACTGACGCCTGGCGGATCCTCTGGGGGTTCAGCGACGGCAGTGGCTGCTGATCTTTGTCTTGCCGCAACGGCTTCTGATACCGGCGGTTCGATCCGCCAGCCAGCTGCGTTTACCGGCACGGTGGGCATCAAGCCGACCTATGGTCGTGCAAGCCGTTACGGCATGGTGGCTTTTGCGTCGTCGCTTGACCAGGCTGGACCCATTGCCAAGACGGTCAAAGACGCTGCGATCATGCTCAACACTATGTGCAGCCATGATACCAAGGATTCGACTTCGCTTCCGGTCGAACAGCCAGACTGGACCAAGGCTGTTGGCGAACCTGTAAAGGGCATGAAGATCGGTATTCCGAANGANTACCGNGTTGANGGNATGCCNGAAGANATCGAGNCNCTNTGGCAGCAAGGTNTTGAATGGCTGAAGGCCGCCGGATGTGAGATCGTAGATGTCAGTCTGCCACACACGAAATATGCGTTGCCAGCCTATTACATTGTCGCACCGGCGGAAGCTTCTTCTAATCTGGCCCGGTATGACGGCATGCGTTATGGCGTGCGTCAGGACGGATCAGACCTTGCGAGTGTATACTCCAACACGCGGGCAGAAGGTTTTGGCGCTGAGGTAAAGCGTCGCCTGATGATTGGAACGTATGTTCTGTCAGCCGGCTATTACGACGCCTACTATCTCAAGGCGCAGAAGGTCCGAACGAAGATNCTNCAGGANTTCGAGGACGTCTTCCAGAACGTTGATGCTCTGCTGACGCCGACTTGCCCTTCAGCNGCGTTCGCGCTTGGNGAGCTGACGGATGACCCGATCACCATGTATCTGAACGACGTNTTCACNGTGACCGCAAACCTGGCAGGGCTTCCGGGGATTTCTGTTCCGGTTTCTCTCGACAAGAATGGATTGCCACTGGGACTNCAGGTGATTGGCAAGGCGCTTGATGAAAGCGCTTGTTTCAANGTTGGTGCGGCGCTTGAGTCNGCATCAGNATTCAATCAAAAACCGGACGCCTGGTGGAAATGATTGCCTCACACGCAATCCAACAATACTCCAGATCACACTTGCGCATCTGCGCAGCCAAATATTCAGCGTAACTTCGAGACACAATATGAGCGAGCGCATCCCCTATATCCTTGAAGGCGAAACCGGCGACTGGGAACTCGTCATGGGTCTTGAGGTCCATGCTCAGGTCGCCTCGAACGCCAAATTGTTCTCAGGTTCTCCGACGGTCTTTGGCGCTGATCCGAATTGCAATGTCAGTCTCGTAGATGCCGCCATGCCGGGTATGCTGCCGGTGATCAACAGGGGCTGTGTTGAACTGGCGGTGAAAACGGGCCTCGGCCTGAACGCGCAGATCAATCTCTGGTCGCGCTTTGACCGCAAGAACTATTTCTATCCGGATTTGCCGCAAGGTTATCAGATTTCACAGTATCAGTATCCGATTGTCGGCGAAGGTGAGATCGAGGTGGAAACCGACGAAGGCTATACGTTTGAGGTGGGGATTGAACGGCTTCACCTTGAGCAGGATGCCGGTAAGTCTATCCACGATCTTGACCCAACGGCAACATATGTCGACCTGAACCGTTCTGGCGTTGCGCTGATGGAGATTGTTTCCAAGCCGCATATCCGCTCGCCNCAGGAAGCCGCNGCCTATGTGAAGAAGCTGCGCTCNATTCTCGTTGCTCTTGGCACATGTGATGGCGACATGGAGAAGGGTAACCTGCGCGCCGACGTGAACGTGTCAGTCTGCCGNCCCGGCGGATATGACAAGTTTCGTGAAACCGGAGATTTCAGTCATCTCGGTATTCGGTGTGAATTGAAAAACATGAACTCTTACAGGTTCATTCAGCAGGCAATTGAATACGAAGCGCGTCGTCAGATCGAGATTCTGGAAAACGGCGGCAANGTGGATCAGGAAACACGCCTGTTCGACACGAGCACCGGCGAGACCCGGTCGATGCGCTCNAAGGAAGATGCGCACGANTATCGCTATTTNCCGGATCCGGACCTCTTGCCGCTCGAACTCGAGCAGGATTGGGTCGAAAAAATCCGGGCCAATCTGCCCGAGCTGCCGGATCAGAAAAAACAACGGTTCATCGAAAGCTATGGCCTGACATCGTATGATGCTGGCGTTCTGGCGGCTGATTACGAGCGCGCCGACTATTTCGAAGCNGTGGCCAAAGGCCGTGATGGCAAAATGGCTGTGAACTGGGTCGCCAACGAATTGTTTGGTCGTCTGAACAAGGAAGACCTGTCCATCAGCGAAAGCCCGGTCAGCGCCGCGCACCTTGGTGAACTTCTGGATCTGATCAAGTCTGGAGACATATCAGGAAAGATTGCCAAGACCGTTTTCGATAAAGTCTGGGCCGGGGAGGGCGCGCCCGGTGAGATTGTCGAAAAAGAAGGTCTCAAACAGGTGTCTGATACCGGCGCCATTGAGAAGATTGTCGACGAAATCATTGAAGCCAACCCAAATCAGGTCGAGCAGGTTCAGGCGCAGAAGGCTGAAGGCCACGCCAAGCCGAAAGCCCTTGGCTGGTTTGTGGGNCAGGTCATGAAGGCGAGCCAGGGCAAGGCAAACCCACAGGCCGTGAATGAGATCTTGAAAGCGAAGCTCGACCTTTAAGGGGTCGGGCGCGCGAACTTATCCTGCACTCATTAGTTTGAACCGTGCGCGCCTCTGCTCCGGGCTGAGGCGCGCTTCTGCGTGTGCGNTATCTTCACGTTCGCGATCCAGCGGACGTGAGGGCACATCAAGAATCCATTCGTCGCAATCGTCAGAGATTTCGGGCGTATCCGTTCTATGCACGAGGAATGGGTACACCTTCGTCATCGTCACCTGCCTTAGTTAAAATCCGCAGGCCAAGATTAAACTTCCGGCAAATAATGAGCGGTTCACCGCAGGCGCNTATCTTAAGTGGTACTGTCAGGACGCTGTTAGTGTTAATCGCGATTTACACTGTGCGCTCGCTGGAAACCGCGAAAACAGAGATAGAAAAACTAATCGAAGGCTTATCAAATCCGCCGTTCACCACATCGGTTTCCGCATACATATTGCATGGGTAACGAAATTCATGCTGGTCAGGCCGTGCAACCAGAATCGAGTGGCGCAGCCTTCCAGCAGGCTCTGGAAGTGATAATGTTGGATACAATGGCTCAAGAACGCATTGGTGCAAGCTTAAACGATGAAAGCACCAAGGACCGGGTCGCCAGTCTCAATGCNCGCTGGCGGACAATACAGGCCGAACGCGTACTGCGTCTTGCCCTGCTTGAAGAGTTTCCGGGACGTATCGCCGTGAGTTCCTCTTTCGGTACAGAATCAGCTGTTCTTCTGCATCTGATTTCAAAGGTTTATAAGGCTACACCCATCCTGTTTCTCGATACGGGAAAGCACTTCCAGGAGACAATCGACTATCGCGATCAGCTGATTGAAGAATTCGGTTTGCGCGATGTTCGAATCCTTCGTCCCAAGCCATCAGAGCTACTGAGCGAAGACCCTGAAGGTGACCTGCATGCCATCGACTTTGATGCTTGCTGTGCGCTGCGCAAGGTCCGGCCGCTGGACCTTGCAATGGAGGAGTTCGACGCCTGGATTACTGGACGTAAACGCTATCAGAACATCACGCGTGAAGACCTGCCGATTTTTGAACTGGATACCTCTGGAAAGGTGAAGGTGAATCCACTCGCCAACTGGTCGCCAACTGACCTCGAAACCTATTTTCGTGAGCATGACCTTCCGCGCCACCCGCTTGAGGCGCAGGGCTATAAGTCCATTGGCTGTGCGCCCTGCACAACGCCTGTCGCAGAGGGTGAAGATCCGCGTGCAGGACGCTGGCGTGAAACGGAAAAAACGGAATGCGGCATCCACGTTACGGCGGATGGCAAGGTGGTTCGTACGCGCCTGATCGATACGACGGACCGCTAATTCATCCCGGCTAAGACATGATTTTCGGCATGAGGTGGGCCATATAGTCTGCCTTGCCGATCTTCAGTCCGCGCGCTCTCAGAATCGCGTAGGCCGCGACGATGTGAAAGTAGAAGTTCGGCACGAGCCATTCGTCNACATATTCCGCGCCAGACAGCACGAAAGATCGGTCTGGTGGTATCTGGATCGTCTTGTCGCGGTTGATCAGCGATTCGTCAGGATCCGTGGATGCCGCCTCAATTTCTGCAATCGTGTCTTCAACTTGCTGGTACAGGTCGCTGAATGAGAGTGTCTCAATATCTTTATTCGGGTCAGACGGCGTTTCGTCCTTCAGCCAGGCCAGGAANTGCCGCGGCTGTGCGCATGCATAAGTGATCTGNTAGGGGAAAGGCAGCATGTCTTCGGCNAANCGTGCGCCCATAATGGGNGACATGTCATCTGAGCCGGGGAAGAGNTCTTTCCGAGCCCGCAGCAGGATCGAACGCAGCGTTTCGAGCCGCGTCTTGAAGATGTGAAGCGACGTTTCAAGCTTGTTTTCTGACATGACCCGAACTCCCNTGAGNCATGCTGACACTTGTCGCNCTCAGACCTGAAACGGGTCAAGCCANTTCGATCAAGTTTCGTTCAAATTTTCAGAAAATTAGGGCTTGGGAAACTCTCTCCAACTAGCGCTCTCGGCAAGTCATGCATGAAAGGGAATAATGATATGANAGCAGCGTTGATCGTAGTTTCGGGTCTCCTGATGTCTCTTCCTGCCGCTGCTCAGGCAGGTAACTGGACCGGCGAGGGATCTGTCAGTGCTTCGGCGTCCACGGGCAATACGGAAACAACTAATTTTGGGCTCGGGGTCGACCTGGGATATGAGACAGGCCGNTGGATCTATGGCTTCAATGCCAGCGCNGANTATGGCGAAACAGATGGTGTGGAAACAGAGAACCGCTTCCTGATTGGCGGAAAAGCTGACCTTCAACTCCGCGACCGCCTTTTNGCATTTGGCGAAGGNTCATACGAGCGAAACGAATTTTCAGGTTTTGAAAGCCGCATCTTCGCAGGCGNNGGNCTTGGGTATCAGATTTTCGATTCTGACNCNNTNGCATGGNGCGTTCGNNCNGGNCCNGGTATCAANATCGATGAGGTCCGNCCNGTNATCGNNAATGGTGTCGTCACGACGCCGGGNGAGACAGAAGAGTCTTTCTCATTCCTTGGAAAGTCGGACTTCATGTATGCGTTCAATGAAAATGTGACGCTGACGAACGTGACATCCGGAATTTACGCTGAGGAGTCCACGCAGCTTCAGAATACGACAGCGCTGACAGCTTCTCTGACGAACACACTGTCAGCACGCCTGTCGTTTGATGTCCGTCATGACACGAACCCACCTATGGGCTTTGAAGCGACAGACACAACGACGAAAGCGTCACTCGTCTATAAACTCGCCGAGTAACGCTTTACGCCAGACTGTGATCAGAGCGACGGGTTGATGAGATATTTCTCACCCGTCGCTTTTGCGTTGTAGGCCTTGAGCGTGTCAGGGTTCAGCGCGTCTTTCAGGGAAATTTCCTGCGTATAATGACTTGCGAAAGTCGTCTTCAGTTCGCTGACGACGCGGCTGCGCAGCTTCTCACGGCCTTCATGGCCGATGCGCTGCAGGAATGGCGTAAGCAGCCAGCCACCGCAGCCCCATGCCATGCCGACACCCGGTGGCAGCACGGTCTGGCTCATATCGAGGCGACCATAGATGTAGACCTGCTTATGCTTGTCAGAGCCATAGCGGCTGTACTCCTTCGCCGTACGATTCAGAGCTGCTTCCATCGCGACGAGAATCTGACCTGCAAGAGGACCACCGCCAATGGCGTCAAACGCTAAAGTCGCGCCAGTTTCTACAAGCGCATCAATCAGCTCTTCCATGAAGTTGTCGGAGCTCGAATTGATGATGTATTTCGCGCCAATGTCCTTAAGGATTTTTTCCTGCTCAGGCTTACGCACAATGTTCACAAGATTGATGCCGTCGGCGATGCAGATCTTGTTGAGCATCTGGCCAAGGTTGGAGGCAGCCGCCGTGTGAACGAGTGCTGTGTGACCTTCAAGGCGCATGGTTTCCGGCATTGAGAGCGATGTGAGTGGGTTCACAAAGCACGAAGCGCCGTCACGGGCCGATGCGTCATCCGGAAGAGGGAGGCACTGTGCTACATTCAGGCAGCGATATTCAGAGTACATTTCACCGCCAAGCATGGCGACGGTTTTTCCCATCAGGGCCTGAGCGGCAGGGCTGTCACCGGCAGCAACAACCGTACCCGCGCCTTCATTGCCAACGGCAAGAGACTGGTCCATGCGTCCGCCCATCGCGCGCATCGCACCTTGCGGAACTTTGGCTGTAAGAACAGGAAGATCTGACGAGCCGGAAGATTCAATCGTCGAAAGATCAGCCGGTCCAACCAGAAGGCCAAGATCAGAAGGATTGATCGGTGTGGCTTCCACGCGAACAACAACTTCATCGGAACCAGGCGTTGGAACTGGTACTTCAATCAGTGAGAGCTGAAGGTGACCGTCGGATTTGATTTCGGTTCGGATCTGACGACCCTTAGATGGCAGATTAGATGACATGCTTCTTCCTCCAGTATGTGTCTCTTTGTGATTTGCGTAACAAAAATGATCCGCATGGACAGCTATTTATTTTATTCGTTCGTCTCAATTACAGCTTCGGGATCTGAGGCGGGAGCTGCTCCCAGAGCCCGATAGAGCGCGACTGCGTTCAATGCCCGGTCGCGACGCGCCAGAATGAGTTGTTGGCGGGCTGAATAATCCTGACGCTGAGCATCCAGAACTGACAGATAGTCATCAACGCCGACTGTGAAGCGTTCCTGTGAAAGCTCCAGGGTAACGCGGGTGTCTTCTGCGAAAGTCTCAAGCGCGGAGAGCCGTTTGTCGATGGTTTCTGCAACCGCCAGGGCGTCAGCAGTCTCCTGGAAGGCAGTTTGAATCGCAACTTCGTATTGCGCGATGGCCTGCTGCTTTTGTGCTTCGCTGACCGTTATTCGAGCCTGACGTGCGCCGGCATCGAAGATGGGAAGGTCGATAGAGGGGCCAAACGACCAGCCGGCAACATCTGAATTGAAGAAGTCTTCAAGATCCGAGCTGGTGTAACCCGCTCGCCCGGTGAGTGTGATGGATGGAAAAAGGGCCGCGCGCGCAGCGCCAATATTGGCATTGGCCGCTATAAGCTGGCGTTCGGCAGCCAGGACATCGGGGCGATTGAGCAGAAGCTCTGACGGAGCTGAGGCAGGAAACTCGAGGACAACAGGCGAGGGCAGTAGCTCAGCGGAGGTTTCTGTCATGTCTGGCAGGCGGGAGCCCACCACAAGACGTAGCGCGTTGAGATCCTGCTGTATCTGCGCTTCATACTGAGCGGCTTGCGCTCGTGCGGATTCCACAGACGCCGATGCGCGGCGGGTATCAAGCTCTGTCGCTACCCCGGCATTGAAGAGCTCTGTGGTCAGATTAAGTGAACTTGATTGAGCCTCGACTGTGTCGTTTGCCAGCTCGAGAAGTTCGCGGTCTGTCGCCAGGCGAATATAGAGCTCAGCGACACTGGCGATGACGGCGATGCGTGCTGCGCGTTCGCCTTCGATTGTGGCCAGATAGGACTGGAACGCACTTTCGGAGAGGTTGGAGACTCGTCCGAAGAAGTCGAGCTCATAGCCAGTGATCCCGATCTGGGCGATGGCGGAATCGCGGAAACTGGAATTGTTCGGGCCGTTGGTGTCAAAGCGGCCGCCTTCGACCAGGGAGCCGGATGCGGAGACGGTCGGCAGAAGCGCTGAGCGGCTCAGGCCATACTGAGCGCGCGCGATCTCAATACTGGAGGCGGCAACCCGGAGATCTCTGTTTTCCTGCAGAGACAGACCGATCAGCTCTCGCAGCTGTGGCGCGAGGAAAACCTGCTCCCATGCCAGAAGGTCGTCGAAGGCGACACCTGGCTGGTCGCCAGGTAATTCGGCCGGAATGGGCGGCTCGGGGCGGTCATAAACCGGCGCAAGATTCATGCAGCCCGACAGCGCCAGCGCTCCGACGGATACTAGCAGATGACGAGTGCTCAACATTAGGCCGGTACTCCTGAAGTCTCGCGCGGCTTAAGCGGCTTACCGCCCGTGAGTTTTCGTACAACCACGTAGAAGAGCGGGGCGAAGACGAGGCCGAAGAAGGTCGCGAAAATGATGCCGCCAAGGACGGTCGTGCCGATCGCAACACGTGCGCCAGCGCCAGCGCCCGAGGAAATCGCAAGCGGAAGGACACCGAAACCAAAGGCAAAACTGGTCATCAGGATCGGACGGAAGCGCATTTCCACGGCTTCGAGGGTCGCTTGTACGAGCTCCTTGCCCTGTTCTTCCAGACCCTTGGCGAATTCGACAATCAGGATCGCATTTTTCGAAGCCAGACCAACTGTAGTCAGAAGGCCGACCTGGAAGAAGACGTCATTAGAGAGGCCGCGGAAGTGCGCGGCAGCAACAGCGCCGGCGACACCAAACGGCGCCACCAGAAGAACCGCAACTGGTACCAGCCAGCTTTCATACAGCGCAGCGAGGCACAAAAACACGAAGGCGATGGAGAGGGCATAGAGAAGTACTGCCTGATTGCCAGAATCGCGTTCCTGAGCCGAGATGCCGGACCATTCAAGCGTTACGCCGTCGGGGAGCCGATCCACCAGTTCTTCCATTTTATCCATTGCATCGCCTGAGCTGACGCCTTGAGCTGGCGCGCCCTGAATGTTCACCGCTGGCATACCATTGTAGCGCTGAAGCTGCGGCGAACCAAAGCTCCAGTTGGTCGAGGCGATCTCATCGATCGGGATCATATCACCCTGAGCGTTTCGTGCCTGCCAGTAGCTAATGTCCTCCGGTTGCATGCGATAGGGAGCATCCCCCTGGACATAGACGCGTTTGATCCGTTCGCGGTCGATGAAATCGTTCACATAGCGTCCACCGTAAGCGACAGACAGAAGGCTGGTAGCATCTGATAGCGAAATGCCGAGGGCCTGTGCTTTTTGAAAGTCGAGTTCAATGTTGAGCTCCGGAGCATCCGGCAAGCCATTGGGACGAACGCTTGTCAGAATTGATTCCTGGCGCGCCATACCGAGTAGCTGGTTTTGGGCATCCAGGAGTGCGTCGTGACCGATCCCTCCGGAATCCTGAAGGTAGAGGTTGAAACCACCCGAGTTGCCAAGCGAGCGAATTGGTGGGGGCGCAATCGCGAAAACCTGTGCTTCTGTAAACTGAGAGAAATGCTGATTGGCGCGTTGCGTGAGCGCTGCAACAGACTGACTTGGATCAGGACGTTCGCTCCAGTCTTTGGTTGCCGCAAAGATGATCCCGTTATTCTGTCCGTTACCCGTGAAGTTGAATCCAGCGAGGGCAAAAGCTCCACTCAGAATGTCTTCCTCTTCGGTCGCGTAATACTCGTAAACATCATTCACCACCTCGAAAGTACGCTCGATACTGGAGCCCTGAGGCAATTGGATCAGCGTGAAGAACTGGCCCTGATCCTCGTCAGGAAGGAATGAGGTCGGAAGTCGCGAGAAGCCGACAGCGATAATGCCAAGAATGATTGCGAA
>PABS01000126.1 GCA_002699325.1 Ponticaulis sp.
CAGCCCGACTTCTGGATGATCTTCGAGCCCGGCGGATTGATGCTGCGCTGATTGCGCTTCCCTATGCGGCCAACGGAATTGAGACCATCACNGTTTTCGAAGATGAGTTTCTGCTGGCCGCGCCGAAGGGTCACCCNCTGNCNGANGCCGGCNNGCTNAGCCCNGANGANCTGGCGCCNCATGATGTTCTTGCTNCTNGANGACGGNCACTGNCTNCGNGANCATGCNNTNTCAGTCTGCAAAATGCCAAGNGTTCGCGATGGCGGCGAGGTCAGCGCAACGAGCCTACACACACTTATTCAGATGGTGGATGGCGGACTGGGTGTCTCTTTGATTCCGCGCCTCGCAGCCGATTCCGGACTCGGTCGCGGGCTCGACGTCAGCATTCAACCCTTTTCACCGCCTGCAATCGGTCGATCNATCGGTGTGGCCTGGCGNGCGGGCTCCTCTCGTCAGGAAGACGCCAAGCTNGTCGCCGCCGAACTCAAAGAACTCTTCGCCAGANCGCCAGATAAAGTCGANCCGTGACATCGTCCGACAGCGTCAGGCGACGCCGCGAAGTTTGCGAATGATCTTTGGCANNCGAAGCGCCAGCCAGAAAGCGGCCACCCAATTTCCAAAGATGAAAAGCAGGATCACGACAGGAAGACCGATNACGAGCGGCTCGAAGGCNAAGATGATGACCGCGAAGAGGAAAAAGCCGAAATAGACATCGGCCAACGCGATTTTCCCCCACGGCATNGCCGCTACCTGCTGGAATTCACCCACGAAATCGCCGGTCACCATGGCCCAGATGCAAGCCATAAGGAACAGAACGGCGAGACAGATCAAAATCCCGCGAAAAATGGTCATGACATCTCCGTAACAGCCTGACGATCCAATCAGATCGTAGGCTCTTTACGAAAGACCGCTTCATCCAGTTCACCTTCCCATTTCGCCACGACAGACGCCACAGCCGCATCACCAGTGACATTGGTCATGGTGCGCATCATGTCGAGCAGTCGGTCAAACGGGAAGATCATGGCAATGACGAGCAATGATTGCTCTTCGCTGACGCCGATTGAAGTGAGAACTGCTGAGGCCAGAAGCAGACCTGCGCTTGGAATGGCCGCAGCGCCAATAGACGTCAGCGTTGCGCCAAGCGCGACAGAGAGATACATNGCCGGGGTCATTTCAATGCCCAGNGCTTGTGCTGCAAACAGGGCGACAAGGCCAAGATAGATGGCCGTACCATCCATGTTGACNGTCGCACCGACCGGCAGAACGGAAGCCGCGACGGACTTCTTCACACCCAGATTTTCTGAAACGTTCGCAATCGTGACCGGCAGCGTGCCAGCAGATGACGCGGTCGAATACGCAACCGCCTGCGCATCGCGAATGCCGCCGAAGAACCGCACGACTGGCAGTCCGAGAATGCCTTTGATGATCCCCAAACCGTAAACAAGCACGATGTGAACAAAACAGGCGAGATAAAGCGCGATTGTGAGCAGGCCGAGGCTGAAGAGAATATCGATGCCTTTGGTGGCCATCACCCATGCCATGAGGAAGAACACACCAATTGGGGCGAGCTCCATAACCAGAACCGTCACCTTCATCATGACATCGGCAGCAGATTCAATCGCGGACTGGATCGGCTTTGCCTTCTCCTTGGCCAGAAGACAGCCAACCCCAAATATGATCGCGAAGAAGATGATCCCGAGCACGTCGGTGCTGGCGAGCGCTTCTGCCGGGTTTGTTGGAATGATGATGAGCAGTTTCTCGGCTACACTNGCGTCTGCCGCCTGAGCCCGCTCTATTGTCTGTCCGACGGCTTGTTGAGCGTTCGGGTCTGCGGCGATCTCGACACCGTTACCGGGTTGAAAGATCGTCCCCATGAGAAGACCGAGCGTAACAGCGATAAAGGTCGTGCCCATATATAGAGCAATCGCCCGGCCCCCCAGGCTACCCAGTTTCGCCGGATCGCCCATGGCCGTGACACCTGCAACAAGCGTGGTGAAAATCAGCGGAACCACGAGCATTTTGATGAGGCGCACAAAGCCATCGCCGAAGGGCTTGAACCAGGTTTCGCCAATGGAGCTCGCGGTTTCTGCGCCCAGGCCATACCGCATGATCAGACCAATCGCGAGGCCAAGCACAAGGCCCGCCATGACTCGTTTCCACAGTGTGATTTCTGTCCAGGCTTTCATGACCTTACCCCTCAACACAACTTCGTTCAGACCCTAGAGTCTGTTCTTATGTTTGCAACGTGGTTTCTCTGTTGGACAGCCCAAGCGGCGCCGATTAGGTGAGATCGCACATTCAGCCGGAATGAAAGTCAGAAAGTGCCTGATTCTGCATCCCTTCCTATTGATGACGTTCTCGGCGAGATTTCAGATCANCTGTCCGACAACAATCGGCTTGTGCTCGCCGCGCCGCCCGGCGCAGGCAAGACGACCCGTGTACCTCTCCATCTTTTGGAATCAGGCTGGCTGGGTGAGGGACGAATCATTCTTATTGAACCGCGAAGGATCGCGGCGCGTCGCGCGGCCGAGCGCATGGCCGGAACGCTAGGAGAAAAAGTGGGTGAAACAGTCGGTTTGCGTTCCAGACTGGACACCCGCGTCGGCTCCAGAACCAGGATCGAAGTTGTAACTGATGGTGTGTTCTCCAATCAGATCATTCGNGATCCNGACTTGCCAGGCGTCAGCGCCGTGCTGTTCGACGAGTTTCACGAACGGGGGCTTGAGGCGGATCTCGGATTAACGCTGGCGTTGGAAAGTCAGGAGGCGCTGCGCGACGATCTGCGGCTCGTCATCATGTCGGCAACGCTCAATACAGATGAAATCTGCGGGTTTCTGAAATGTGGTTTGGTCGAGAGTTCGGGTCGAGCCCATCCGGTCACGACACATTATATTGGCCGGACCCAGGACCGGCTTGAAGACCAGATGGCCCGCGCTATTCGGAGGGCCCTCACGGAAAATGATGGCTCTGTTCTGGCCTTCCTGCCAGGCGCGGCTGAAATCCGGCGCACTGCCGAGCGGCTCACAGATCTGCCCTCCGGGGTCATGGTGTGTCCGCTCTATGGAGCGCTCTCGCCCCAGGAGCAGGACGCCGCCATCTCGGCGGCACCGAAGGGACAGCGCAAAGTCGTGCTCTCCACCGACATTGCGGAAAGTTCGCTTACGATTGAAGGGGTGCGCATCGTGGTTGATGCCGGGCTTGCGCGCGTCCCGTATTTCAAACCGGGCATGGCCAGCAGCCGACTGGAGACCCGGCGCGCCAGCCTGGCCAATGTGGACCAGAGAAGAGGCCGGGCAGGCCGGACCGAACCAGGCGTCTGTTATCGGCTCTGGCATGAAGAAGAGAACCGTGGTCTGCCGCGCGCGCCAGAACCGGAAATTCTGGCGACTGACCTGTCTGCGCTCGTCTTGCGCCTTGCAATGTGGGGAGAGAGTGACCCGACGCGGCTTGCCTGGCTGACGCCTCCGAGCCGCGGGCAAGTGGAAGGCGCCAAAACTGACCTGAGGCGGATCGGATATCTTGATCGCGATGACAAGCTGACCGAAGAAGGACGGATTGGCGCTGGGCTGCCACTTTCGCCCCGACTGGCGCGGCTGGTGACATCGGGCAAAACACCCGCCGATCGGTCGCTGGGTGCAGAACTGGCTGCACTTCTTTCAGAGTCCGCCCTGATCCGTCGTCAGGATGATTTACAGAGCGCACTCGGAACATTCCGTTCTGATAAATCGGTCCGCGCGCAAACCCTGAAGAAACAGGCGAATAAGTGGTCTGGGGGGAATAAGGCTGGCGACATACACCGGACAGGCGAGCATATGGCAAGAGCCTGGCCGGATCGGATTGCCAGTGTGCGCGGAAACGATCCGTATCGATATCAGGGCACAGACGGACAGGGTTACCGGCTCCCTGAAGGCAGTTCTCACCTCGGCCAGTCCTGGCTCATCATCGGTGATACCGGCGGTAGTTCCCGGTCTGACCAGATCATCAGGCTCGCAACGGTTATCTCGGAGGCACTTGCCCGCGAATTGGTCCCGCCAGAGCGCAAAACCTTTGCTGAATTTGATCCCGCCAGAATGAGCATTCGGGCTCGCGAACGTCAGATGATCGGAGAGATTATTCTGAATGAGCGACCTCTGCAAAAGCCGGGACTGGTAGAGACGGCTCAGGCGATCCGTTCATATATTGCTACAAATGGTCTTTCAGAGCTTGATAGAGATGCCACCCTGAAAGCGGCTCTGGCGCGCTATGCCTTCGCCCAGAAAGCACGATATAGCGCTGACTGGCCGGAAGCGAACCATGAAACGCTCGCGTCGACCGTCGAAACCTGGCTCATGCCGCTTGTCGAAACGCAGGGGCTGAATGCGATTACACCGGCTCGGTTTGGCAAAGCCTTTTTGGACACGCTGGACTGGTCAATTGCATCTGTTCTGGATCAACTTGCCCCTGTTCACTGGGAGCTGCCTTCAGGCCGGTCGGTTGCGATCGACTATGTCAGCGATCAGGCGCCCATGATCTCTGCCCGCGTTCAGGACTTCTATGGTCTGACCCGTCATCCTGCCATTGCAGACGGTCAGGTGCCACTCACGATCAGTCTTCTTTCACCTGCCCAGCGCCCCGTCGCAGTGACAAAGGACCTGCCAGGCTTCTGGATAGGCGGATATACTGACATGCGAAAAGACATGAAGGGGCGGTATCCGAAGCATGATTGGCCCGAAGATCCGGCCAACGCCTCGCCGCGCAAACCGGGTGATCGGAGGAAGCCGTCTTGAAGTGATCGCCTCATGCGCTCTATCTGGCATGTGAAGGAGACAATTCATGGAAAGAAGAAAGCTTGGCCGCACAGATCTGATGGTCAGCGCATGTTGCCTCGGCAGCATGACATGGGGGGAACAGAACACAGAAGTCGAAGGTCACCAGCAGATGGATTACGCGCTCGATCGGGGCGTGAACTTCATTGATACCGCTGAACTCTACGCCATTCCGCCGAAGCCTGAGACGCAGGGCTCCACAGAACGGATCATCGGCAGCTGGATGAAAGCGCGCGGCAATCGCAACAAGGTGATCATCGCGTCCAAGATTGTCGGCCGCACCGATGATACCTGGTATCGTGAGGGCGATGTCGAGCAATGTCGGCTGACCGGACCGCAGATTGACGAAGCGATTGAGAAGAGTCTGAAAAGGCTGGAGACCGATTACATTGATCTCTATCAGCTCCACTGGCCAGATCGCGTGGCGCCGACATTTGGCAGACGCCTGAAGGCAAAGCACTACGAAATTCCATACGAGCCGTTCGAGGACNTTCTCGGCCACCTCCAAAAACACGTCGANAAGGGCAATATCCGNCATATTGGNGTATCTAACGAAACGCCGTTCGGTGTGATGCGCTTTCTGGCGGAGAGCGAACGGCGCGGCCTGCCCCGAATTCAGAGCATTCAGAACGCCTATAATCTGGTGAACCGCTGTTTCGAAGACGGGCTTGAAGAGGTCTGCATGCATGAGGACGTTGGCTTGCTGGCCTATTCGCCGCTGGCGCAGGGCTATCTTACCGGTAAATATCGAAATGGCGCTCTGCCAGAAGGGTCACGAAANCAGCTTTTTGAACGCTTGCAACGTTATGAAAAGCCACATGCTGATGACGCCATTCACTCTTATGTGGACTATGCCGAAGAGATCGGCGTTGATCCGGCAGCACTCGCCCTACGCTTCTGCGACACCCGGCCCTTCATGGCCTCAACCATTATCGGCGCGACGACCATGGACCAGCTAAAAGTCTGCATTGATGCGTTTGACCTCGCCTGGACCGACGAAATGGAGAACAAGGTCAACGAGCTTCACGCCGCACAACCCAATCCATGCCCCTAAAGTCGCTCACCAGCATATCGCGCCGCGCAAAATGGCCGGTGCTCGGCGTGTGTCTGGTGCTGGCTGGCTGCGGGCCTCAGGATAAGGTCGACTGGAACGCCGTGCGCGATCAGGTCGACCAGGCCGTAACGTCGGATCTGATGGTTGGTGAATGGACGAGTACGCACATCTACAGCCTGACCGTGGATGAGAGCCAGAGATACGAGATGTGCCAGACCGCAAAGGGTTTCTCATCGGTCTGCAGCTCGGGCTATGTGGAATATCACAGCGGTTTTGGGATCGTCCTTCTCAATTTCACTGAATCCAATGTCGGCGAGCAACTTCTGGCTCTCTCTGGCGAACAGAACGGACCTCGGACCCGCCGGGATATGAGGGGCGTTTACATTCCGGACGGTGCATTTGATTTCTCGCCTAACGTGGCCGGAGATCAGCTGGAGGTTTGTCAGCACAATCCCTGCACCATGCTGGGCAGACGTGGTGGAACGCGGATACTGTTTCGCCTCGCGAACACCAATCAGTTCAACCGGGATCTGTCTCGCGCTATTCAGAAAGAGAACGGCAAGTGAGGTGAATTTTGAAACGCGTCGGGTCTCTCCCTGCCGTTTTGGGCGCACATTCGTATCAAGCCCTCCCAACATGAGAAATGTCAGCTTATTTGAACAAAGCCTCCCTGAATCCATTGATTTAATCGAACGGCCAGCTGGCAATCATGTCGGGCTGGCCAGTCATCCAACTTTACTCAGGAGGAAACCTCATGGCTGAGCTCGGCCCTTATATCGAAATGACGAAGAAATACGCCGCAGATTTTGACATCGCAGCGATGGAAAAAATCGTCAAACATCTGGGAATTGCACTGCAAAGCCGGGATTCTTCTCTTGTCTCGTGTTCCGATCCCGAAGAACTCAAGACCGTCCGCGAAAGCTGGCTCAAGAATAAGCTTGGCGCCACGCAAAGCGATGACGAGCTGGACAGCATGATTGAAGATGTCTGCGCGACGATGAAGGATGAGAAGTCCAACAAGTCGCGCGTCACATTCTATTATCTGTTGGCCGAGAAAATGGGGAAGCTATCGTCGCTCTAGAGAGATAGCTTCAGATCAGCCCCGCTCAGGCGGGGCTTTTTCATCAAGCCATTGTGGTATTTCGGCTCTTCCACCAAATGCCAAAAATCCGCGGGCCATCGATAAGATAGCGCTTCCACAGTCGTTTGGGCTCCGAAGCAAGCCGGTGAAGCCATTCTAATCGCGCTTCGCGCATCCACCGCGGGGCGCGTGTTGCCTTTCCAGACAGGAAATCGAGACTGGCCCCGCAACACAGCGCAATACCCTTGCCATATCCAAGCCGCTTGGCTTCCATCGCAATCATTTCCTGTTGCGGCGAACCCACACACAGAAAAGCGAAACGCTCATTATTCTGGCAGATGAATTCAGCAGCTTCACGGACGGCTTCAGGATTATTACGGAGACCCATAGGTGGCTCATGCCAGGCAATATTGGTCAGCCCATAATCGCGGGCGAGTGCTTCTATCACATCTACATCACCGCCGATCAGCACAATTTTCTCATCGGGTGAAATATGATTGCAGATCAGATTTTCGACGATGTCGGCGCCAGGCGCGGCTGGGAGGTGTTTACCTTCGAGACGCGCCAGTATTTCCAGAATACGGCTGTCGCAGACCGTTATCTCCGCATTCTTATAAAGCGGACGCAGCTGAGGCTCAGCATTGAGTCTGACAAGGTGATCAACATTGGGAGTAACGATATAGGATAGCGGCAGATTTCGATCGGCACGATCAACTAAAGCTGCAACCGTCTCGCCGACGTCGAGCGCATCGAATTCAAGCGAGAGGAATGGAACCCGCGGCTCCAGCTCGACATCTGCAACATAGTTGTAGCTTGTATATCCCATGCCGATTGTATGGCATGACATCCGCCAACATCCGGTTCCAGCTGACCGTAAAAGCTAGCAGTTTAGATTAGCCGTTGATTCACCATTACGGAGTTTGCCGACTACATAGACGGCCTTGGCGCTGACACCTCTTCGCGGCGTTTCTTCTTATTATCCATATCGTGTTTGCGCAGGAGGCCGCGAAACTGGTGATAAGTAAGGCCAAGGTGTTCGGCCGCCTTGCCCTGGTGACCGTCCATTTCCTTTAGCGCCGCTTCAATCAATCGGACTTCGTAAAATCGGATCTCAGTCTCGAAATCGATACCGCCGGCATCAAGGGGTGGCGGATCGAGGCGTGCATCTGCTCTCTGTCGGGTTTCAGCGGCTTTCTTGTGCGGAGGTCGAGGCCTAAAAGGCGAGTCAAAGGGATCGATCGCATCGTCTGAAAACTCAATAGGATCAAGAAGCGACCGGCGCAGACCCATAAAGGTAAGGCGTTCGGCAACGTTTTTCAGCTCGCGGACATTGCCCGGCCAGTCATGGTTTTCCAGCGCGATGATAGCCGATGCGGAAAACCCCGGAAAACTAGCCCCGAGCTCGCGCGCCATCCGGGCACCGAAATGATCGGCCAGCATGGAGATATCCTCCGTCCGGACCCTGAGCGGGGGAAGCGTGACAACGTCAAACGCAAGACGGTCGAGAAGGTCTGCGCGGAATTTCCCTTCGGAGACGGCGGTCGGCAAGTCGATGTTGGTCGCAGCGGATACCCTTACATTGCAGGTCAGAACGTCTTCACCGCCCAGACGCTGAAACTCACCATATTCAATGACACGCAAAAGCTTTTCCTGAACGCGTTGGGTCGCCGTTGCGATCTCATCGAGAAAGATCGTTCCGCCGTCAGCCTGCTCGAACCGACCGATCCGCCGCTTGGTCGCACCAGTAAAAGCGCCCTGCTCGTGTCCGAACAGCTCTGAGTCCAGAAGCTCTTCGTTCAGGGCGGCGCAGTTCACTTTGATAAACGGTCCATTCCAGCGTCTGGAAAGGAAGTGAAGCCGCTCGCCAATCAGCTCCTTACCCGTGCCACGCTCCCCGATAATGAGGACCGGCCGGTCAAGCTCAGCAACGGCTGATGCCTGCTCGAGAGCAGCCAGCCACTCGACACTTTCTCCAATGGGCGAAACAGGTTCAATCATAGCTTTTTAGACGAAATAGTATGGCAAAATTCGCTAATTCAAATAGTCGATTTTGCTAACTTTGTCACTCAGCAAGGTGAACAAATTTTTTAATNCTAATAANTNCAGTACATTAGAAGATTAATTTTGAACTGGCANGGCGGTTGCAGAGATAGGTTAGCTCAGCGGCTTAGGGGGCCGCAAAAACCGGAGAATGCGACATGAAACAGTATGAGACTTATGACCAGCCAGGCACGGAGCGCTCGCTCGGCGACCGTTTCTCAGCCTTCACGCGCTGGCTGTCTCGCCGTCCGATGGAAAGCTGGGGCTTCTTCATCGCAGGCCTGATCATCGCCCGCATCCTCTTTTAAGACCAGTTATCAAGGAGACCGACCATGGGACTGTTTTCCCGCTTCGGAGACATCGTAAATTCAAACATCAACTCTATGCTGGATAAGGCTGAGGATCCGGAAAAGATCGCCCGCCTCATGATCCAGGAGATGGAAGACACACTGATCGAAGTTCGCACCGGCGCAGCCCGCGCGATGGCAGACAAGAAAGAGATGGAGCGCGAAATCGCTCATTTCGAAAAAGTCGCCAAAGATTGGGAAGATAAAGCCGAACTGGCACTTGATAAGGGTCGCGAAGATCTTGCTCGTGGCGCGCTGCAGGCCAAGCAGAAAGCGAGTTCAGAAATCGATGCGCGCAAAGCTGGTCTAGACGCTGCCGAGGATGCGTTTGCAAAGCGTTCGTCTGATCTCGAAAAACTCCAGGCCAAGCTGGATGAAGCGAAAGCCAAGCATCGCGCTCTCATGATGCGTCGCGAAGCAGCGGAACATCGGATCCGCACACGGTCGCGCACTTATGACACCCGTGTTGATGACGCCCTGGCGCGTTATTCAGCGGTNGAACGCAAGGTCGACGAGATGGAAGCCTATGCCGACACAATCAAAGCGCATGAACCGAGCCTGGAAGCAGAATTTGCTGACCTTGCTCAGTCCGACGCTGTCGAAAAGGAGCTTGAAGAGCTGAAAGCCCGCCGTGGCAATGCTGCTCCAAAAGCAAAAACATCAGACTCAGAGGAGTAATCGCACATGGCACTCCCGATCCTTGTTCTCGCTGGCATTATGGGCGTCCTCACGGCGCCCGGCCTCATCGCCCAACACCTGGAAGCCCGCAAAGCGAAAAAAGGCGGGCTTACAGAAGGTGAAGTAAATGCCTGAGGAATTTTTCGCACTCGCTGTCATCAGCATCATCTTCATCGGNGCTCCAGCTACGATNTTCCACTACATCACCNTGTGGCGGAAGCAGCGTAGCCTGCAGCCGGACGATGAGCGGATGCTTGAAGACCTCTGGCGATCAGCCCGCGCAATGGAGCGCCGGATTGAGAGCCTCGAATCTATCATCGACGTTGAAACCGAGCGCCAGGCACGCGCCGANACCCAACGCGATGACGTTTACAGGAAGAACTAATGACCCACCGCAAGCATCATAACGACGATTATGACAAGTGGAGAGACAAGTTCGACGAACGCCAGACGGAGCAGCCGTACGATTATGTCGGCTCTCCCAATCCGAAGCGTCTTTACCGCTCCACCCGCGAAAATGTCATCGCCGGTGTCTGTGGCGGCATAGCCGAGCGCTTCGGCTGGGAACCCACGCTCGTGCGTCTGGCTGCCGTTGCCGCCTTTTTCCTCTTCGCCGGACCGCTGATCATCTTTGCATATGTCATCATGTGGATGATCACACCTAAGAGACCTCGCAATGCGCGCGATCTTAGCCCCGATGAAGAGAACTTCTGGCGCGGCGTCTCGGACAAACCGTCCGTCACGTTTTCCAACATCCGCTACAAATTCATGGATCTGGAAGACCGACTACAAAGCATGGAGCGCTCCGTAACATCTGACGAATGGCGCCTCCGCAAACAATTTCGTGACCTCGAAAACGGTCGTTAACGTCAACTCAAGCAGGAAAGTTATCCAAGGGGATAATCATGGCACAGAAGCATGCAACATTTGGCCTCGCAACAGGCCTGGCGATTACCACCGGTCTGGCGGTTATGGTCACAGCATCTGTGATGGCGGGGGATCTTAATATTCAGGCTGCTGGCCTGGATGTGAGTCTCTCCACTCAATCTGACCGGGGCTTTGTGGTTCAGATTGATGGAGCGGACTGCCCTGGGGCGGGTTGCCCGGCCCTCGCGCTCAACTGGTCAATGACCAAGCGCGGCTAGTTCAGAGCTTTCCCTTGCGGATCGCCCGTATCAGGAAACGGATTGGAGATACCAGTTCAGCTTCCGGACGGGCGAGTGGCAGGGGCTCACCCAAAGCCATAGACACGATATGGTCGGCCAGCAGGGGCGCAAACGTAAAGCCCCGAGACCCCAGTCCGCCGATACAGAAGACACCTGATCGATACGGGACTTTACCTTCCACCTTCGCGCCATTTGCTAGTGGCTTCAGCACATCTGCAGAAGACCCTGCGTCGAACACGACCCCTGCTATCGGAAACCGGTCAGCGGTGGTCGCCCGGACGGACGCTCTCGACGAAAGCGTTTCGATTTCCAGNTCATCAAGCCAATGAGGCGCAAGCTTTTTCAGACCNNCAAGATTTTCATCTCGTGCGGTCNAACTTGTATCTGTGATTGCGTCGAGATCGGTTTTTTCGAATGTCGCACCAAAGAGAAGCTCATTGCCTCTCCGAAGTGCATAGGTGCCCGACGCGCAGGATTCCGATCCTGAGTCAGCATTGTTCAACTGTCCCCATTCAACCTGCCCAAGCTTGCCTTCTACCANTCTCCCCATTTCAGGCAAAAGCTTCGTCATGCCCATACCCGATGCGACCACGAATACCGTTTCGGAAGGATAGCTCGCCTGAAGATCAGCGAGGTCATCGATATTCCGGTTTCCCTGAAAGATGATCTTTGGATGGTCCAAAAGACCTTTAACGAGTGTCGGAGGATCGATCATCAAGCTACCAAAATGAATGAGGCCCGCCCGTGAGCCGTCTCCGGCAGTAAGCCAGTTCATATCTAATGGAGGATCGGCAAGAAGCTTTGCAAAGCGCAGATCTTCGGCCTCGGTTTGTGGATAGTGCGAGACGTCAGTCTGTTGAGCGGCCTCAGGTACCCGGTCCAGGTAGTACTTCAGCGCGTAGAGGTAGGACTGGATCAGAAACCGGGCCTGAGGCGTATCAGCAGCATCCAGCCGCGGCATAATGAGAGCACGCGGATTCCCACTTGCCGCGCTGGCGGGGTCGGACGCACTATCCAGTACATCTACAAGATAACCACGTTCGGCAAACTGTCGCGCCACCGCAGCTCCTGCAATGCCCGCCCCGATAATGCAAATATTTGATGGGATGACAGGCTTCGGGGATACCAGATACAANTCCGACGTTTTTTCGAAAACCGTTGAGGTGTATTNCGCNTCCAGCCTCTCTCGCTTCCGGCCAAACCCCGGCTGTTTNGAAACCTCGAAGCCTGCTGCTGACAGTCCGCGCCGCACGTGACCGGCCACAGTAAATGTTCCGACTTTGCAGCCGGGCGCAGCGTGGCGCCCGACGCCCGACAGAATGACGTTTGACCACATTTTGTCATTCTTGGAAGGCGAGAAGCCATCGAGGAACCAGGCATCTNCCAGAAAATCATATTCTGTCAGCCAGTCGGCNGCGTCGCCAACATATAGTGTCAGCGTGCATCGCCACTCTGGAAACACAATCCGCTGCAGNCCGGCGGTCCTTTCGGGCCAACGATCCAGAAGAAGAGAGGTATCNATGTCCTTCCACCCAGAGAGCGCGCGGGCGGCGTCAGCCCTACTCAGTGGAAACTTCTCGACGCTNAGAAAATGTAACCATCCGGAAGCCTGACTTTGGTCTGACCGCCACAGCNCCGTAGCGGCAAGAAAATTCAGCCCNGTGCCAAACCCCAGCTCTGCGATGGTGAAATGCGGCTGATTACGCCAGCGCTCTCGCAGACCACACGGGGCAAGAAACACAGCACGCGTTTCCGCCAAACCATCTGAGGTCGAGAAATAGACATCATCAAAACCGGTCGCGACCGGCATGTCTTCGTCTTTCCATTCCAAATGTGGTTGATCGGGTAATCTTGGCATCTGGCCGGTTTATCAGTCGCGCTGGAATCCGAAAGTCTGAAATCAGGGGCGTAGCGCCGCCAGAACATTCTGAGCAGACCGCATCGCGAGAACTTCTGGCAAAGGGCCGCGCATGAGGACCAGCCGGTGCCAAACTGGCCCGAACAGCATCTCGCAGGTCGCGTCGATATCGTAATCGCGCTTGATCCGCCCGCGAGCAGCCGCTTCAGCCAGGGTCGTTTTCAATGGCTTGCGGAAATGCGCATTAAACCACTGACGGAAGACTTCACCAGCTTGCGCGTCATCGGCTGCTGCCAGAAGCGCGCTTCTTAACAGGTGCGCACCGTCACCGACACGAGCAAGTTCCGAAATCGGCTTGATGAAAGAAGCCATCTGAACGTCAATCGGCTGGTTGCTGACAATAATCGGGTCTTCAACTCGCGAGATCGCCGCCTCTACGGCAATAGACGCAATGCTCGGCCACCACCGATAGATCGTCTGTTTACTGGCTCGTGCTCGTTTGGCCAGACGATCCGGGCTAAAGCCTCTCCAGCCTTGTTCGATAAGTTCTTCGCGCGCTGCTTTTAAAATGGCCTGTTTGGAGGCCTCACTCCGCTTTGGTCCCTCGCGGCGCGGCGGCTTATCCATTTCAGGCGATATGGTTTTCAGTGTCCTGTCCATCCGTTCAGCCTTCCCGTACCCCAGAAGGATTATACCAGCAGAATGAAACAACCGTAATAAAGAAGCGCAGCTTAATCTCGCTTATTAGGAGAACTGACTAATGAGACAGCTGCTGCGAAACCAGCGCCCAGACTACCGATCCGGCCATAAGAAGCGCAGCACAGACATAGAAAATTCGCGCGAAAACAGGGTCTGAGAACTTCCGCGCGAGAAGGCGAGCCGCCCCCGCATAAAGTGAGAGGCCGAACAATTCCGTCACGGTGACTGTGGCGATCATGACACAGATCTGGAAGATTATCGACTGTTCAGAGACGAAGAATGTCGGCAGCAAACCACCAAACCAGACCAGCGCATTTGGATTGCTGATCTGAAGGCCAAGGCCCCGGAAAAACAGTGAAACAGCCCGCCCATACTTGGGAGGCTTCTTCGCATTTTTACCGAAAACCTTGCTGACGTCTTCCTCAAAATGGGTCGAAACGGGTTGGGTTGCGGTTTTCCAGGTCAGCCAGAGGATGAAGCAAATTCCGGCGATCTTCAGCGCATTGAAAACTATCGGCAACTGCTGGAGCATCAATCCGGCGCCCGAAGCCGCGAGCGTAATCCAGATGACATTCGCTGCGCAAATGCCCAGCGCTGCTATCATGGCCATAGTAAAACCATAGCGCAGCGCCGACGCCATAATCAGCATAACCGCCGGACCGGGCGTCAGCCCGCCAGCGGCGAAGAGGATAACCAGAGAGACCCAGAGTTCAAATTCCATAGGCGGTCAGAACTCCGGGGTCAGCAGAGGTGATCTTTAAAACTCAGATCTCGCCCTTATAGCGCTTGATGGATGCTTCAATCAGCTCGTGCGCTTTCTCGACCCCGTAAATCGCTTCGATCTTCACCCATTTGTTCGGCTCCAGATCTTTGTAGTGCTCGAAGAAATGCTTGATTCGCTCAAGGAGAATGTCTGGAAGATCGTCCAGCGACTTCACCTTGTCATAATAGCTGGTGAGCTTGTTATGCGGCACAGCAAGAATTTTTTCATCCTGGCCGCCATCATCTTCCATCATCAGAACGCCAATTGGACGCGCGCGAAGAACAGAGCCTGGCACAAGGGCGCGTTGACCCACACACATGACGTCGATCGGGTCGCCATCTAGGCTCAGCGTATGAGGAACGAAGCCATAATTACATGGATAGCGCATGCTGGTGTAAAGAAAGCGATCCACGAACATCGCACCGGAGTCTTTGTCGATCTCATATTTGATCGGCTCACCGCCCAGCGGAACTTCAATTACAACGTTCACATCAGATGGCGGGTTGTTGCCGCTAGAAATCTTACTCAGGTCCATGAATTTCCCCTACGCGCTAGGCCTTTCCGGCTTCGTCTAGCGAGGCCAGCCAGATTGTGCAAGCGCAACAAATGAGTTTTGACTGATTCCGGCTATGCAGACACCCAAGCCCGCAATCACTGTCAAAAAAATCGAATTTTTGCTGAAAAATCAGCCCTTATTTCGAGCGGCGAGTGTTCGCAGACGCAGTGCGTTCAACTTGATAAAGCCTTCGGCGTCCTTTTGGTCATAAGCGCCCTGATCGTCCTCAAATGTGACGAGCAGATCATCATAAAGCGACTGGTCTGAACGACGACCGGTTGTGATGACATTGCCTTTATACAGCTGCAGACGGACTTCACCGGACACGTTTTCCTGGCTCTTGTCGATCAGGGCCTGGAGCATTTCGCGCTCTGGAGCAAACCAGAACCCATTATAGATCAGTTCCGCATATTTCGGCATCAGCTCATCTTTCAGATGGCCGGCGCCACGGTCCAGCGTGATGGATTCCATCGCTCGGTGAGCATGAAGAAGGATGGTTCCGCCTGGTGTTTCATATACCCCGCGCGACTTCATGCCGACAAACCGGTTCTCAACCAGATCAATCCGCCCAATGCCATTGTCGTGACCAAGCTTGTTGAGCGCCGTCAGCATGTCAGCAGGAGACAGATTCTCGCCGTTCAGAGATACCGGATCGCCCTTTTCAAAACCGATGGTGATTTCAGTGGCCTCGTCCGGCGCGTCCATTGGGCTCAGCGTGCGCTGGTGGACGTATTCCGGGGCGGATTCCCAGGGATCTTCCAGCACCTTGCCTTCGGAAGAGGAGTGCAGAAGGTTCGCATCAACGGAGAACGGTGCTTCACCGCGTTTATCTTTGGAAATCGGAATCTGGTGCGCCTCAGCAAATTCGAGAAGTGCCTCACGGCTCTTGAAGCTCCATTCCCGCCAGGGTGCGACGACGCGAATGTTTGGATTCAATGCATAGGCAGACAGCTCGAAACGCACCTGGTCATTACCCTTGCCGGTTGCGCCGTGCGCAATCGCATCAGCCCCGGTTTCTTCGGCAATCTCAACGAGGCGCTTTGTGATGAGTGGTCGTGCAATGGATGTCCCCAGCAGATAGGTGCCCTCATAAACCGCATTGGCGCGGAACATTGGAAAGACAAAATCGCGCACGAACTCTTCGCGAACATCTTCGATATAGATATTCTCATCCTTGATGCCGAGCAGACGCGCTTTTTCCCGCGCCGGGCCCAGCTCTTCGCCCTGCCCCAGATCAGCTGTAAAGGTCACAACCTCACATCCGAATTCTGTCTGCAGCCACTTCAGAATGATGGAAGTGTCGAGACCTCCGGAATAGGCCAGGACGACTTTCTTAGGCACGGTTCGGTTTGTCATCGACGATCGGACTCTTTTTGCTGAATTGGGCCGATTTCGGCCAGATTTTCGCGCGCACCATATCCATCGGCCACAATCACGCAAGTGTATTGCCGGGCACGGCGCGGATTTTGCTTGAACTTCATGCGTGTTCCAGGTGGCTACACACCATGAGCACATGACGCAGCGCGAGGGGACGCAAAGGGACAAGCGGTATCATCCCTTGTTTCGGGACGCTGCTTTCGATGTGGATTGCAATTATGCATCCCGGCCCATTTTCGCTGTTCAGAAGGCGAAACTCTTGTCACACCGTCACACATCGCGACAGTCTGGTCGCACTCAATCTCGGGACGATCCATGTTCAGCTCACTCAAGGCACGCCTGAAGGGATCTTTTCTCGACGATCTGGCTGCGGCCTATTCCGAGAATGACATTCCAACGCGCGCGGCGGCGTTGTCGTTATACTCTATCATGTCGATCTTCCCTTTTATTGCGATCCTGGTCTGGATCACAACACTCAGCGGCTCGCCGCGGGAGGCTCATCTGTGGTCTGCGCGGCTTTCGGTTTTCCTGCCACCTGATTTTGCCGAGCTGGTGAACAATGAAATCGAGTATCGGCTCAGCCTGTCAGAAAACACGTCCAGCCTGCTCCTCATTTTTCACACTCTATTGCTACTGTTCAGTGCCGGAGCTGCATTAAGGTCGCTGCTATTCGGCTTTCGGGAAATCGCTGAAGCGGACGACACAATTGGCATTGCAGGCGTTGTCCTGAGATCCTTTCTTTTCGTGATCCCAGTGGTGTTTTTTGTGTTTATTGCATCCATGGTTGTTGCGGTTCTGAGCTATGTTTCGATCACCCTCACCTCTGCGCTTCAATCAACCTGGCTGATATCGCCACTCCTATGGACGTTGATGACAGCGATCCTGGTTGGAATGCTGAACGGTGTTTACGCCTCCAGCCTGATCGGACATCAGATTCTTCCCATTCATGGCTGGCTCGGTTCGGCCATCGCTGCGGCGCTGATATCCGTTGTCACGATCGGACTGACGACCTATTTTCAAATCAACCCGGTGAACCGCGATTGGTACGGGTCCCCAGGCTTCATCATTAACGTCCTGCTCTGGTTTTACGCCTGCGCGAGTTGTCTTCTGCTTGGCGCTCAGATCAATGCCGTGAAGAACGCTCGTGCCAGACGCGGGTCAGCGGCGACGCCCGCCCAGAACACCGCGCAGCAGATAACGAACCACCTCTCGTGAGAGAACTCGGACTCCACTTTTTATGGCTGCCTCCCCGATAGACTGGCGCGATGACGACCTTCGCCGGCTTGGCGCCTTCTTGGCTTTTTCCTTGGCTTCGCGCTCAGCGAGCTCTGCTTCTTCTTTCGCGGCCCTGGCTTCGCGTGCCTCAAGAAGCTCATAGGCTGACTCCCGATCCACTGCCTCTTCGTACTGACCAGCGATCGGGCTTTCCGCCATGACAGTCTGGCGCTCAGCAGACGTGGCGGGCCCGAGACGCGAAGCTGGTGGTCGGATCAGCGTACGGGCAACCACGCTTGGCACACCCTTGGCGTCCAGCGTCGAGACCAGCGCTTCGCCAACACCTAGATCAGTGATCACTTCCTCTGTGCTGAAGGCTTCATTCTCGCGAAAACTATCTGCTGCCGCTTTTACAGCGCGGCGCTCGGCTGGCGTATAGGCGCGGAGTGCGTGCTGAATACGATTTACGAGCTGTGCTAATACGCTATCCGGAATATCTCGCGGATTCTGAGTGACGAAGAACACGCCGACGCCTTTGGATCGGATAAGCTTCACAACCTGCTCAATCTTCTCAAGAAGGGCGCGCGGCGCACTGTCAAACAGGAGGTGCGCCTCATCAAAGAAAAAGACAAGCTTGGGTTTATCCGGATCGCCAACCTCAGGAAGTTCCTCGAACAATTCCGAAAGAAGCCACAGAAGGAAGGTGCAATACAGACGCGGACTGTTGATCAGGCGAGTGGCATCCATCACGTTGACATACCCGCGGCCGTCACGCGTCGTGCGCAGAAAGTCACTGAGCTGCAGAGCTGGCTCGCCGAACAGCACCTCGCCACCTTCACGCTCGAGCACGAGCAGCCGACGCTGAATTGCGCCCAGACTCGCGGGCGAGACATTCCCATACTGTCGGCCGATTTCATCTCTGTTCTCACCCACAAATACGAGCATCTTCCGCAAGTCTTTGAGGTCCAGCAGCAAGAGCTTCTGATCGTCAGCGACTTCAAATGCAATTGTGAGAACGCCCTCCTGAACTTCGTTCAGCTCGAGAAGACGTGACAGAAGCGTGGGCCCCATCTCAGACACGGTTGTCCGGACGGGATGACCCTGCTCGGCAAATACATCCCAGAAGATGGTCGGTGCTTCGGAATAGTTATAAGCATCGAGGCCAATGGTTTCCGCGCGCTTGTTCAATGCCTGGTGGAGCTTGTGATCCTGGCTTCCCGGCTGAGAAATGCCGGAAAGATCACCCTTAACATCCGCGCAAAATACGGGGACGCCAGCATCGGAAAAGCCTTGAGCCAAAATCTGGAG
The DNA here is from genome assembly GCA_002699325.1 of Ponticaulis sp. Taxonomy (GTDB): domain Bacteria; phylum Pseudomonadota; class Alphaproteobacteria; order Caulobacterales; family Hyphomonadaceae; genus Ponticaulis. The sequence goes on from PABS01000126.1 coordinate 18,948, forward strand.
CGTGACGGTTTTTCCGGTGCCGGTAGCGCCAGCAACCAGGCCATGCCGGTTCGCACGATTGAGCAGCAAAAGCTGCGGCTCGCTTTGGGTTTCACCCGCCCCGCCAATGAAAATCGAACCACCCATGTCACCCTCCTCAGACCCGAAGACGGATCCTATAGCCTGTCACGAGGTTTTCGGAAGTGTGCGTTCTAAATTGCGTTAGGGTTAACACTGGTAATATCGAGTCAAACGCGTTAGATTGGGCATATTGGAGATAACTGTTCAGTATTTATTCGACATTACAAACTGTTCATGTGTGAAAACTGACTTTTTGCACAGAAACCCTTTTTCTACGCTTGGCAAAAGTTAAAATCGAACTCATATACCCCGTCTTAGCTTACGATCTCCGCATGGAGGTTGAGCAGAATGGGCCTCCGCGTGCGTCCCCCACCCAGCCTGCGGAATGAGGCCCTTAGGACCCGTCAAACACGTCCCCGTTTGACGGGTCCGCCCCCCAAATATTGCGGCGGCACTCGCTGGTTTTCTGGAAAATTCATTCTTTATCAGCTGAAGTAATTGAAACTTCACTGTCTTTAATGTCACGCATTGTGGCATGTTATTCCTCTCCAATGGAGTCGATTCGATGGCCGCCCTAACGCTCAAGAAATCCCTTTCTCTCGAAGATCTGATGACCGCTGCGGAATCTCTGAGTTGGAGTGGAGCCTCGGGCGTAGGAGATGATCTTGTACAAAGCTTCCTTCAGCAGAGTCATGCCTCGGTCGATCTTAATCACCAGACCAGTCTGAGCGGTGCAGAGGTTGCCAAGCTTCTGAGCGAATTTTGGGCCTGGTCAAGCATCCGCGAAGGCAAGGAACCCCTCATCCGAACGCGACGGGTCTCTTCCGACGAAGGGGCGGTCGACTTCACGCTGCTTGAAATCGTCGGCGAAGACATGCCTTTTCTGGTGCGGTCTGTGCTCGGGGCTTGCCGCGATCTCAATACTCAGGCCGGAATGCTGCTTCACCCAATACTCGAGCATACGCGCTCTGAGGCAGGTGAACGACAGCCGAGCGCAGAAAAGCGCGAATCCTATATTCAGGTGTATTTGGAGCTTCTGGATTCATCCACGGCCAATGCCCTGGAAAAGGAAGTTCGCGAAACGCTCAATGATGTGCGCGTTAGCGTTGATGACTTTGACGCCATGCAAGCACGTATGCGCGAAGCTGCTGAAACCGTTGCTGCGAATGAGTACGTGGATACGGATGCCGCTAAAGAATCCGCTGCATTTTTGAATTGGCTGGCTGACGGCCATTTTACGTTTCTGGGTACCCGATTTTACCGGTTCGCCCAGGCGGAAGATGGGAGCCTCGCCCCCGAAGAACCAGAAATCATTGAAGGCACAAGCCTGGGCATTCTCCGCGATCGAAACCGTTTTATTCTACAGCGCGGCAATGAGCCCACAATCATCACCGGCCAGATCTCAGATTTTCTTAACGAGCCAACGCCGCTGATCGTTGCCAAAGCAACTCTCCGGTCTCGCGTGAACCGACGGGTCCGCGCCGACTATATCGGCGTGAAGCAATATGACGAAAACGGGCAGGTGACAGGAGAAATTCGGTTTGCCGGCCTTTTCACAGCCGAAGCCTATAACGCTCAGGTAAGGGATGTCCCTCTCGTGCGTCAGAAGGTTGAACAAACCATGGCGGCCGCCGGCAAACGGCCAAACAGCCACGATGCCAACGCATTGACGCATATTCTGGAAACCTTCCCCCGGGATGAACTGTTCCAGATTTCGGTTGAAGACCTGCACAGTATCTCCACCAGTATCCTGAAGCTGCAGGACCGCGCAGAAACTCGCATGTATCTGCGGAAAGATCGGTTCGATCGGTACATGACCGCATTAATTTATGTGCCGCGTGAATCCTTCAATTCAGACTTACGCGCCCGGATTGGGCGGCGACTTGAGCTGGCCTTTGATGCAAAACTGACGGCCTACTATCCAAGCTTCGGCGACACGCCGTTGGCGCGCATCCACTATCTTCTGGATCTGAAACCCAATCATCCTGAGCCTGACCTCGAAGATCTGGAACGCGACATCGCCGAGATGGCGCGCAGCTGGAATGACCAGATCCGGTCTCTGGTCCGAGCTAGCAAAGCCGAACTTCCGGCCGGGATCGACGAGGAGCGCATTACGAGCGCCTTCAATGCGGCCTATAAGGAAGCCACTGACCCCGCTGTCGCATTGGCGGATATTTCCATTCTCAGCGAACTTTCGGACAATCGACCGGTCGCCCTGCGGGCCCTGCGCCACGAACGGGATCCACTTTCCGTCATTCGGGCACGTATCTATTCATATCACAAACCAATCCAGCTCTCGGCATCTGTGCCCGTGTTTGAAAACATGGGACTTTTTGTGAAGAGCGAGCAAGGCTTCCCTGTACGCCTTAATCAGGATGATGAATTTCCCTGCTGGATTCACAGTCTCGAAATGCGGTCTGATGATATGTCAGCGATCGATCTTCAACAGATCCGCTCGGCTCTTGAGGAAGGCTTCGAGGCCGTCTGGACCAACAAGACAGAGAATGACGGATTTAACCGCCTGATCCTGGCAATCGGTGCAAACTGGCGTCAGGCCGCTCTCTTTAGAACCCTGTCTCGCTATCGCAAGCAATCTGGTCTGGATCCCGCCCAGACAACTCAGATCAATGCACTGGCAAAGAACCCAACGATTACCGCTCTGCTTCTTCAGTGTTTCATGACGCGGTTTGATCCAGACCTTGATCTGTCGCTTGAAGATCGCAAAGCCAAGTGCAAGGAACTGAGCAGCGCGACGATCGCGGCGCTGAACGATGTAGAATCGCTCGATGAAGACCGTGTTCTGCGTCGACTCTCAGAGCTGATTCACGCAACCAAGCGCACCTCTTACTTCCAGCTGAACGAACATGGCGAGCCCCATGCACACATCGCGATCAAGATTGCGAGCCGTGAGCTTGAGGCATTGCCGGAGCCGCGCCCCTACCGCGAAATTTTTGTGTGGGCACCGCATGTGGAAGGCGTTCACCTGAGGTTTGGTCCCGTTGCACGTGGCGGGCTTCGCTGGTCTGACCGGCGTGATGATTTCCGGACAGAAGTTCTGGGCCTCGTCAAAGCTCAGCAGGTCAAGAACGCCGTCATTGTTCCCGTCGGGTCCAAAGGCGGGTTCTATCCAAAGCAATTACCGGTGGACGGCGATCGCGAAGCCGTGCGTGACGAAGCCATTCGCGCCTACAAGACCTTCATTTCAGCGCTGCTGACACTCACCGACAATCTCATGGATGGCACTCTGCGCAATCCGAAGCGAACCATTGTCTGGGATGAGTCCGATCCGTATCTGGTCGTCGCTGCGGATAAAGGGACAGCGACCTTCTCCGACATCGCAAATGAAATCAGCCTGTCTTATGATTTCTGGCTTGGGGATGCTTTCGCTTCGGGTGGATCTGCCGGGTATGACCATAAAAAAATGGGTATTACCGCGCGCGGCGCCTGGGTCGCTGTACAACGCCATTTCCGCGAGCTGGGCACAGATATCCAGTCCGAACGCTTCTCTGTCATCGGTGTGGGCGATATGTCGGGAGACGTTTTCGGAAACGGTATGCTGCTCTCACATACGATCGATCTGAAAGCGGCATTCAACCATCTTCATATCTTTATCGACCCCAATCCGAATGACCCGGAAGCCAACTGGCAGGAACGCAAGCGTATGTTTGATCTGCCCCGCTCAAGTTGGGCCGATTATAATCAAGAACTGATTTCAAAGGGCGGCGGGATCTTTCCAAGATCAGCGAAGCGTATTGAATTAACTGATGAAATTCGCAATTTCCTGAAGATTGAAGATGAGGCGCTCACACCGAACGAACTCATCCAGGCCATTCTGAAAGCCGAAGCCGACCTCCTCTGGTTTGGTGGCATCGGCACCTATGTCAAAGCGACGACCGAGACGGATCTTCAGGTCGGCGACAAATCGAATGACGCAACCCGCGTGTGCGCTGATGATTTACATGTCAAAGTCGTTGGCGAAGGCGCAAACCTCGGTGTCACACAGGCTGGGCGTATTCAATTTGCGCAGCGCGGTGGCCGCATCAACTCCGACGCCATTGATAACTCAGCGGGCGTGGACAGTTCTGACCATGAAGTGAACATCAAGATCCTTCTGAAGGCTGCGATTGATGCCGGAGAGTTTGAAGCTGACCAGCGCAATGATCTGCTCGCTTCAATGACCGATGAAGTGGCCGAGAAGGTTCTGGTACACAATTACGACCAGACCGGCGCACTTAGCGTTGCAGAAGCATCAGCCGCAGCGGACCTCGACTCTCACGAACGTATGATGGAGCGGCTGGAAGCGCGTGGTATTCTGAACCGGTCAGTCGAGGGCCTTCCAAAGTCAGAAGAGATCCGGGGCCTGCACGAGGCGAAGTCTGGTCTGACACGGCCTGAAATCGCTGTGCTCCTGGCTTACGCCAAGCTGACATTGTTCGATGAGCTGGTCGCCGGCACTGTTCCTGACGATCCGTTCCTGGAAGAGATGTATAAATCTTACTTCCCCGCACCATTGCGCCGGTTCGACAATGCCCTCACCTCTCACCGCCTGAAGCGGGAAATTATCGCAACGCAGCTGGCGAACGACATCATTAATCTTGGTGGTCCGACCTTTGTTCACCGCGTAAAAGAGCGTGCTGGCGTCGCAACGGATGCAATTGCACGAGCCTTTATCGCCTCTAAGGAAATCTTCTCGCTATCACCGCTTCTCAAAAAAATTGACGAGCTGGACAATCAGGTCCCTGCCGATATTCAGATCGGGCTCCGTCTCGACCTGATCAATGCGCTGCGTCGTCAAGTTTTCTGGCTTGCCCGAACCCGCTCCATTGCAGAAAATATCAGCGAGATCGTCGATCACTATCAGCCGCATGTGGCGCGCCTGATTCAGTCAGGCAAAGACACACTTTCGCCATACGAAACTGATGTTCTGGAAGAACGTGAGGCACGCTATCGAGATGATGGTGCACCTAATTCAATCGCGCATAATGTCGCGATGATCCTATCCATGACCTCAGCAACAGACATCGTTGATCTGGCTGACCGGACCAGGCAGGATGTTCTTCCTGCGGCATGCCTCTTTAGTGCTGTGGGAAGTGTGTTTGGCTTTGACCGTCTCCGTCAGACGGCGTTGACACTAAAACTTGATCAACACTGGGACAGACTTGCTGTCCGCGGACTGGTTGAAACGCTACTGGTTCAGCAGAATAATCTGTCTGAGCAGATCTCAGCCAATCACGAGAGCCTCGAATTGAACGATTTCTCAGCAGCACAGAAGGTTGTCGAGAAATTCGTCGAGGAAAACGCTGAAAGCTACGAGAGATTAGAATTGTTACTTGCAGATTTGGAACAGTCCGGTGCATGGACATTTGCAAAACTCGTCCTGTTCGCCAACGGGATGCGTAGCTTCATCGATGAAACAGACCTGGGGGCAAGGTAGTGGTTCAAGCGCGCACGATGAATCTGAGATTTCGCGACGGCAAAGTCGAGGATGCAGCGCGTATTGCTGATCTTGGGCGTCAGACTTTCGCCGAGTTTTTTGGCCAAGTGTATAAGAAGTCAGACCTCGACCAGTATCTGGAGACTTATTTCTCTGTTGATCGGGTCGGACGAGATCTTCAAAACCCTGAAACGGACTATCGCGTGGCTGAGGCGCCAAACGGTTTGGTTGGCTATGCCAAGATTGGTCCAACCACTCTACCTGTCGAAAACGGGAAAGAGAATTCGCTTCAGCTTCACCGCCTATACGTCAGAGAAACCCGGCGCGGCGTCGGCGTAGGCGGTATTCTGCTGAGCTGGGCAATTGATCGGGCGACTGAACGAGGAGCAGATGAGCTCTGGCTTGGCGTATGGGCCAACAATCAGCACGCCATTGGCGTTTATGAAAGTCGCGGATTTGAAGCGAATGGCTTTTGTGACATCTCAGTGGGCGAAACGAGTGATCGCGAACTGATGATGTCACTTGCCCTTCAGGCCGAAGCCAGATCTAGCTTAACTGCTTGATTTATTTATAGTTTATTGTCTGCTCAATCGACGGCAGATATCATCGAGCTGTTCGAGATCTCGATACTGAATTTTCAGCTCGCCGCCCTTTGCCGTCGATTTGATCTCGACATTGAGCCCAAGTGCGCGAGAGAGATCGGCTTCCAGCGCTTCTGTATCAACGTCTTTTTCTTCAGGTTGTGAGCGCTGTTTGGCAGCACCACCAGCGGTGAGATCACCCGCCGCCAGTTTGCGCACCAATTTCTCAGTATCGCGAACTGATAGCTTTCTCTGGATCACCTGATCGATTACGCCTTCAGGATCGTCGGCTGCGAGCGCCGCCCGCGCATGGCCGGCACTGATAACGCCTTCGCGGAGACGCTCTCGGACGGAATCTGGCAGGTTCAGAAGACGCAACATATTGGCAACGTGCGCCCGGCTTTTCCC
>PABS01000127.1 GCA_002699325.1 Ponticaulis sp.
TACAAATTCATTCTGCTCGCAGAGATACCTGCAGGAGCTTCGTACCCAATCAACGCGTCATGACCGGCTTGGGTCCAAATTTTTCAGAGCAAACTCGGATAAAATAGCCAGTTATTGGCGCTCAGCGGGCACAGAAACCTGAATTGATTTCAGATATTCAACGATTGCATCGGTGCCGCGTGGACCGAGGTCAAAGTCAGGCATGTCGGTTGCGCCGACGTGAATGCCTTCGCGGAAGTCATCTGACAGTGCTTCGGGATTTACGTCCCTCATAATGACTCTGAAAGCTGGCGCATCCGTGCGTGGGCTATCGCCAGTGGTGCCAATCGCATGGCAGGAGGCGCAATTGGCTTCTGCGATTGCGCGGCCGTCAGAAATCATAGCGGCGCTCGGTCCCGTCGATGCTGGGGCAGTCGAAGCAGGTGAAGTCGGAGTTTCCGGTTCGGGTTGGTCGGGCTGCCCACAGGAGGCAACCAGAATGGTCGACAGCAAAAGCGGCGCGTAAATGCCCTTCATGGAATCGTCTCCAGATTTCGTGTTGACGCGAGTCTACTCATGTCCGAGGCGCGGCGGCAAGACAATCTCCTCAGCAAGAATACGCCAAATTGCTTGACGAGTCCGGTTGAGTTTCAGAAGTCATATCCCATGAATATTCTTGTTATCGGATCAGGTGGGCGGGAGCACGCGCTCGCCTGGAAAATCGCTCAGTCGCCTATTGTTGACGAAGTCTGGTCGGCGCCGGGCAATCCCGGCATGAATGCTGTTGGCCCTTGTTTTGACGTCAAAGCCACAGACACAGCCGGGCTTCTGAAACTTGTCCAGCAGCTGGAGCCCGATTTGGTCATTGTAGGCCCTGAACAGCCCCTGGCTGATGGTCTGGCCGACCGTATCCGGGAGATCGGCTTCGACGTATTCGGTCCAAGCGCCGCTGCAGCGCGGATTGAAGCCTCCAAGGGNTTCTCCAAGGATCTGATGGCCAAATATGATGTGNCGACCGCNCGCTATAGCCGGGTNACGACNGCAGACGCNGCGAGCGCNTTTNTGGATACNCTTGANGCNCCCTATGTGCTNAAGGCGGACGGNCTNGCNGCGGGTAAGGGNGTCGTNATNGCNGAAACCCGTNANCAAGCCGANNANGCTGTGACAGAAATGCTCGGCGGGCAGTTTGGCAGCGCATCAGCAGAGCTTGTTATCGAAGAATTTATGCAGGGCGAAGAAGCAAGCGTCTTTGTTATTACAGACGGCGAGAACATGGTGCTGCTGCCGGCCGCTCAGGATCACAAACGTGCCTTTGATGGCGATAAAGGGCCGAACACGGGCGGTATGGGCGCCTATGCACCAGCCCCCGTTATCAGCACTGAATTGATGGATCAGGTGCGAGACACCGTGGTCGTGCCGACGCTTAAAGGCATGCAGTCCGAGGACTGCCCGTTCCAGGGCGTTTTGTATGTTGGTCTTATGATCACAGCCGATGGGCCGAAAGTGGTGGAGTATAACTGCCGTTTCGGCGATCCGGAATGCCAGGTACTGATGGCCGGGCTGCAGGGCGACATTGTCCCGCTGCTTCTTGCGAGCGCGACGGGCGGGTATTCTGCGCGTGACTATGATCGCCTGCGACCAGAAGGGAGCTTCCTGCCATCAGCGACTGTTGTGCTGGCCTCAAAAGGTTATCCCGGGGATTACGAAAAAGGCTCTGTGATCGAAGGTGTCGAAACAGCGAACCGTCTTGAAGGCGTCACGGTTTTTCATGCAGGTACACATGTCGATGACGCTGGAAACCTGGTGGCGAATGGTGGACGCGTTTTGAATGTCACTGCGACCGGCCCGACGCTGGAGGTTGCTTTTCAGCGAGCTTATTCCGGTGTGAATGCGATAGAATGGCCAGAGGGATTTTGCCGCAGCGATATTGGCTGGCGCGTTCGCAGCTGAGCCAGGTTCAGCCTTTAGCCGGCATCGGGTCTCTTAACGCCTGTCAGAGTGCTGAGGTCCAGCGAAAGCTCATTCAACATGCTGTTAGTCAGCGAAAGCAGATCGCTGACGGAGCTTCGAATGCTGTCGCATCGCGCTTCAATCTCAGTCGGCGATAATTTATCAGACTGCCTGCTCATGCGGGACGCGACCCCATCAATGATTGTGAGTGGTGTCCGGAATTCGTGATTGGCGCGACTGAGAAGTGCCGCTTTGAGCCGGATCAGCTCTATTTCTTTTTTTCGGGCGCGAGCCAGTTCGTCGGCCAGATGGGCGATATGCCGATGAGCGTCAGCGAGTTCGTCGTCCCGTGCGGTATCAACGACGTCCTCCACTTCTCTGACTTCTCGTCTGGCGTTCATGATCCCAACACTCCATCCCCCTTCGCTGACCCAGATATCTGGATAAACGATCCGAAAATCTACAATACTGGCAGTTAAGATTTACTGGCTCAGACCTGACAAATCCGTTCGATTTCGAAGAATATGCGACCTCAACGATCCAGAGCATTGCGTTCACACCCGCAAACGCTAAGGTCGGCGCGATTTCGAAAGAGACAAAAATCCAAGGGTATGGGGAGTTATCCATGTCGGTTCATGGCGCATCTGCGCAGGAAATGTTCAGCGGAACAAAAGAAGTCGCGGACACGCACAAATTCAATGAAGACAATCTCTTTCAGTGGATGACAGAGAATGTGGAAGGATTTGAAGGCCCCATGGATGTTCGCCAGTTCAAGGGCGGACAATCGAATCCCACTTTCAAGCTGATCACCCCAAAGCGCGCCTATGTGATGCGTCGCAAACCGCCGGGGAAGCTTCTGCCGTCTGCACATGCCGTNGACCGCGAATTTCGTGTGATTGCGGCTCTGCACCCGCTCGGTTTTCCGGTCGCACGGCCTTACGCGCTGTGCGAGGATGATGATGTCATCGGCACCATGTTCTACGTCATGGACCATGTTGAAGGGCGTATTCTCTGGGATGGGACACTGCCAGACTATGAGCCAGCTCAGCGCCGGGCGATCTACGAAGCCAAGGTGAAGACCTTTGCTGATCTTCANAATGTCGACTGGAGAGCGGCGGGTCTTGAGGGCTTTGGCAAGGAAGGCGATTATGTTGCGCGCCAGATCCATCGCTGGACAAAGCAGTACGTTGCTTCGGAAACCAAAAAAATTCCTGAAATGGATGCGCTGATTGACTGGTTGCCAAAAAATATTCCGGCAGGCGAAACCACGACGATCGTTCATGGTGATTATCGCCTCGACAATATGATCCTCCACCCGACGGAGCCAAAAGTGATCGCGGTGCTGGACTGGGAGCTCTCAACGCTTGGCGATCCGCTCGCCGACTTCACCTACCATCTGATGAATTGGGTCATGCCGAGCTCTGATGCACGTGGGGCGATCTCGGATATTGATGATCTGAACGCCTACGGCATTCCGACGATGGATGAATATATCGACATGTATTGCGCGCATCGCGGCCTGAATGGCATGCCTGATGTGCACTATTACTTCGCCTATAATGGCTTCCGCCTGGCGGGTATCGTTCAGGGTATTGTCGGGCGTGTCCGTGACGGCACGGCGTCGAATGCGAATGCAGCAACCATGGAAGAGCGCGTGCCATTGCTCGCAAAGTTTGCATACGGCGAAGCACAGAAGGCTGGTCTGACAGGCTGATTTATCCTGATCGCGTCACACTTCGGCCATTCGCCCGCACTATGTCGCCNCGCTTGTCTTTATGAGTGTGACAGGATGAGAACCCCATATGGCCGATATTGAACGCCCTGAGGACCTGCCTGAGCCAATGACAGGCGGGTCAGCTGAGGAGCGGCCTCCTGCTGCTGACCGGCACCCCTTCCGCAGGGCTGGGATGTGGCTTTTGACGGCGCTTTTGTCTGCGTTTTTCCTGGTTCACACCTATGCGCTGCTCATGGGGCTCGTCCAGCCACCGATCACGCTGAACATGGCCGGTTCGGTGCTGACCGGGAAAAGCCTCCAGCGTGACACTGTCCCGCTTAGCCGAATTTCGCCCAATCTCGTCTATGCCGTTATTGCAGCGGAAGATTCCCGATTCTGCCNGCATAATGGCTTTGATCTCAAAGCGATNCAGNAGGCTATTGAAGAGCGTAAATCCGGTAAGCGGATGCGTGGTGCATCAACCATCTCCCAACAGACCGCGAAGAACGTGTTTCTCTGGAATGGCGGCGGGTTTGCCCGAAAGGGGCTCGAGGCCTGGATGACGCTCGTCATTGAAGCCAGCTGGGGCAAAAAGCGGATTATGGAAGTGTATCTGAACGTCGCCGAATGGGGNGANGGGATATATGGGGCTGAAGCCGCAGCGCAGGCGCGGTTCGGCAAGCCAGCGTCTGAGCTTTCGACCCGCGAGGCGGCGCTTCTGGCCGCTGTTCTGCCAAATCCGAATGAATGGCGTGTGGATCCGCCGGGCAATTATGTGGCCGGCCGTGCTGGGACGCTGCAGCAACGCATGGGTGTGGTGCGCAATGATGGCCTGGCGGCCTGCGCGCTTTAGGATTTCAGNAGNCCATAAAGCCGTCGCTCAGGCGCACGCAGACGGGTCGGCCCGTCAACCGGCCAGTCCTCTGGCGGATCGTTGATCGCCTCCAGCACCCTGGGATGGATGTAGGATGATTTGGCGATTGCCGGGGTATTGCCGAGAATGTCGGCAGCGGCTTCGGTCACCGCTTTGACCGTTGCTTTGCCGCGCAGGCGATAGAGTGCTTNGCTCGCCGCCACGCTGCCATTCCAGGTCCGGAAGTGCTTGGCCGTGAAATGCTCTCCGGTGAGTTTGACCAGCCATCTGTTCACCTGGGCGGGCGAGACATGGATCAGCTCCGCATTGGCGCTCCGACTGGCGTTTTCCAGGAGGCTGGAGACGGCATCAATCAGGTCAGGGTCATGAAGTTCAACATGACGCTGCTTGCCGCCCTTGGCGGGAAAGTCGAGTTCGAGATGGTCTGAAGTGATCTGGATGTGACGCCGCATGAGCGTNGTCGCGCCGATNGTNCCNGCNTTTTCGAGATANCGTTTCGAGCCGACNCGCAGACTNCCAGCATCCNGAAAGCCAATNACCGTGCAGACGGAAAGTTCGGTCTCACAGTCTGCCTCGCGAAGGCAGGTGTGAACGCGAGACCGGATGCGGGGCAGATTGTCACCAAATGACAAGAGCCCTTCAAACTTTGCGTGCTGACGGGCGTCCTGCCAGGCGGGGTGATAGATGTACTGGCGGCGGCCTGCGTCGTCCGTGCCATATGCCTGGATATGAGCTTTCTCGCTGGGCGCGATCCAGACATTCGTCCAAGCGGGCGGAATGGCGAGTTCCCGGCACCGGACGATTTGCCTGTCGCTGAGCCGATTGCCCTGACAATCGAGATAGGTGAAGCCCTTCCCGGATTTTCTGCGCGTATAGCCCTGCCGATCCGTCCGAGCTGGATTGAGCCCGATACTGGTTGGCGTAACGGTGGTGTCTGGCGAAAGGGGGGTGTCCATTATCGTGCGTGAGGATCAGGTGACCTTGCCGGACAGCGTCATGGCATCACCGGTATTGAGGTCGACCTTCATGTATCGGGTTTCAACCAGCGAATAGAGGCCATAACCGCCGATGGCGAGCGCTGCGGCCACGTAGAGATAGAGGCCATAGGGTTGGTCGCGCAGCCAGCCAAGAATTGACGAAAGCCCCTTGGCCTGATCAGCCGATCCCACAAAGGCGGCCCACATCAGGAACGCGCCGACGAGCCCGATCAGAAGACCACGACCAGCAATGGCCAGAGTGATGGCCCGTCGCACATTCTGCTTGTCTGATGGTAGGTCCAGTGACTCTTCCCACTTGCCAGACAGACCGCGCCAGATCTGAATGCCGCCGATGACGATAATGCCAAGACCAGCGATCCCCAGAAGGATCGTGCCAAACGCCTGACCGAGTGCAAATTCGGCGAATTTCTCGGTTGTTCCTCCACCGCTACCGGAGTTCTGGCCCATCAGAACCGAGAAAGCACCAATGCCAACCAGAAGATAGCTGGTTCCCGAAGACAACATCCCAACGCGCGCGACATATCCTTTGGCATCATTGCCTTCATCAGATGTGTCCAGAATACCCTGGATATAACGCCACAAGGCATACATCATGAGGCCGAGTCCGATCAGCACGAGGGCAATCTGTCCGCCCGTCTCTGTCTCCAGCTTCTGGAAGCTCTCTGTCGGAGAGTACCCATTTTCGGACAGGCCTGGCATGATGGCCGCTGCAAGAAGCAATGCGGCGATCAGGCCATAAACTACAGCGCGAGCCAGCAAGCCAGCACGGGCGATGAATTCGAAAATGTTAGCGATGTGAGAAGACATGCTTTCTCCAACGCAGGTTGCATCAAATGGTTGCCCGTATTCTGAAACAGTTTGATTGGACGGCTGAGCGTGACTTCGCTAGGGATCATCAAAACGCACGCAAACAGATATGAGGGATCACCATGTTCGACACGCCGATCAGCCGGGACGGAAATACTATTTCGGGCCCATTTCGAGCGCCAAAGCAAATGCTCGAAGATCAAAGCTATGATGGCAGCGGCAAAGGGTCGATCCATGACGATTCAATGGCTGAGAAGCTCGGCTTCACAGCTGGTCCGATTGAGGGCCCAACCCATTTTTCGCAGTTCGATCCGCTGCTCTTCGACATCTGGGGCAAGGCCTGGTTTGAGAAGGGCTGCTTCTCATCCCATTTCAAAAACATGGTCGTGGAAGGCGAGGAAGTTCAGGCTTTCGTCGAACTGCCAGAGAATGACTCTCAAACCCGCCTGAAATGCTGGGCCGTAAAGAAGGACGGCACGCCGGTCCTCGAAGCCAGCGCAACACTGGGCGAAGGACCCACTCTGCTCGAAGAACGTAAGGCCAAGCTTCGCCCTCCAGAAAAGCTCGTCATCCTGGAAAAGCTGCACGTCGGTATGAAAGGGGCGGTTGATGAGATCGCGACCATGGGCGCTGACCAGCATATGGGTAAGCTCTACCCGTTCTCCCTCAAGGACAAACTCGAGGTGATTACCGAGAATGCGCCAGCCTATTCAGACGATTCTGCATCGCCATGGGGCCGCGCCATTATTCCGACCGAAATGATGAGCGTGCTGTCCGAATATACGGTGCATGACGCCAAGTTTCCGCTCAAGCGTCCGGCAATCGGCCTGTTTGCTGATCTGGAAGTGCGGTATGTGAACGGTCCGCTCTTCGTCGGCGAAACCTATCTCATTCGTCGCGAGATCGAGGCGCTTTCTGAAAGCCGTCGCACGGAGAGCTATTGGACACGCACCAAGGTCTTCGACAAGACAGGCGAAACCCTGATTGCCGAAACCCTGCTCAATCACGCCGTGATGAAGAACTCATATCCCAAGTATGAGGAAGAACTTGCGGCCATGTAGGCCGCTTTTTTCCCTGCGAGCAGATCAAACCAAGTTGAAGCCTGGCCCTGTGAGTGTCAGTTTACGGCAAACACAGGGAGGTTTCATGTCATTCACGCTCTATGACGCATCAGTCGCAGGCTTCATTCGCACGACTGAGGCGGTCGCCGGCATTCTGAAACGAGGCCGCGCGCACTATGAAGACAACGCGCTGGACCTCGAAAGCGCCACGGAGGAGCGCCTCTGTGGCGACATGCATCCGTTGCACTTCCAGATCAATTCTGTCCGTCACCATTCGGTGAATGCAATTCGTGGCATAAAGGGGGGAAGTTTCGAGCCGCCCAAACCACTCGAAAAGACCGATTTTCAGAGCCTTCAGGATCTTGTCCAGTCCACGATTGACGAACTGAAGTCCTATGAGGCTGACGAGATCAACGGCCTGTATGGCCGTGATCTTGTGTTCAAGCTCGGGGAGCGGGAAATGCCGTTTCTTGCCGAAGGCTTTTTGATGTCCTTCAGCGTCCCGAACTTTCATTTCCACGCCACCACGGCCTATGACATTTTCCGAATGAAAGGCGTACCGCTCGGCAAGCGCGACTATATTTCCAAGCTGGTTCTGAAGTCCGGCTGATCGAAGTGAAGGCGGTTCGCCCGCCTCCCGGTCAGGCTGCAACATCTGGTCAGATTTGTGGATCTTATGATTGACCAGGCTTGCTAATCCCGACGTCATTGAAGCTCTTGAGAGAAGGAGTTTACATGCAGCGTCGCCAGTTCATCACCGGAGCCGGGGCGATGAGCCTTGCGGCCTGTGCCTCATCTCCTTCAGTCCGTGAGCCGACGGCATCCAAACCTTATTGGAAGAACTTTGCGCCAGTGCGATCAGACATGAGCCGGGTGACACGCACGCTGGTGGGTCTGCGTCCCTACCGCCCGCAAGGCTACCGCCTCGACTGGGAAGTGATGGGCGAGAAAACCGTGGTTCATAGCTACGGTCATGGCGGCTGTGGGGTGACGATGTCCTGGGGCACCTCTGTGGTGGCTGCAGACTATGCATCGGATACCGGCGTAGAAGATGTCGCAGTGCTTGGTTGTGGCGTGCAGGGGCTGACTGCTGCGCTGGTGCTGGCGCGACGCGGCCACAATGTCACTATATATGCGGAGGACCTGCCGCCCCATACCACGTCAAACATTGCCGGCGTTCTCTGGATGCCGACAACCTATTACGACGACAATGAAGTGACGCCTGAATGGCTCTCATGGAATCGCAAGCTGATCCGGATGGCCTGGCTTGGCTTTATTCCCTACGTGAACCGGCCCGGATATGGCGTCTATTGGGCAGATCACCATGCGCTCAGCCAGCGACAACCGAATAACTGGAACGCGCTTCCTGGCGGCAATGATCTTTATCCCGAACTTTCCCTCACTGAGGGGCAGGGCAATCTGTTTGATTATCCGTTTCAGCAGCGCTTCAAAGCGATGATCATTGATCCGGACTATTATCTGGACGCCATACTGAAAGACGCTCAGCTGGCAGGCGCACGGATTGAACAGCGGTCCTTCTCTGATCTCAGTGACGTGATGGCTCTGCCGCAATCGACCATCGTCAATTGTACCGGGCTCGGCGCAGGCGCGCTGTTCGGCGATGATACGATCAAGCCGGTGCGCGGTCAGCTGACCCATCTTCTGCCGCAAAAGGATATCACTTATTCCTACGTCGCGCCGACCTCAAATGGCGTGCTCTATATGTTTCCGCGAAAGACCGGCATCGTCCTCGGCGGTACAACGGACTATGGCGAATGGGGGCGTGACCCGAACCCGGATGAAATCCGACGCATGGTTGAAGGCCACGGGGAACTCGCCAGCCGTATTTCTGCATAACGATCAGTCACTGAAAAATCATCAGGTCAGAGGCTGGACCTGACTCAAGGCTGGTGTCAGACCTTTTTTAAAAGAAAAAGGGAGAGCCAATATGCCCCATATGGTCGTTAACGACATCGGTATCGAGTATGAAGAGTATGGCCGGAAGTATGGAAAGCCATTCCTTCTGATCTGCGGGTTCACTCGCGCCATGACGTCCTGGCCTGACAGTCTCATCGAGCAATTGGTGGACAATGGATATCGGGTCATCGTCTTCGACAATCGCGATATCGGTCTGTCACACCAGTTTGACGATAAGGGCATTCCCGATATGCGCCGCATCATGGCTGGCCTTTCCGATGGCTCAGCGACGGATCTGGCACCTTATACGCTAAACGATATGGCCAAGGACGCAGCCGAGCTTCTGAAAGCACTTGATGCGAGCCCGGCCATCGTCATGGGCACCAGCATGGGCGGCATGATTGCACAGCTTCTTGCGCTTGAGCATCCCGAGTGTGTGAAGGCGCTCATCCCGACCATGACAACCGCCCGCAACCCGGAGATCACCATGTCTACGCCGGAAGCGGGCGCTGTGCTGATGGATCGGCCTGCAAATCCAACACGCAATGCGATTGCGCAACGCGCTGTGACGGCAAACCGTGTCATTGGCTCCGGTCCAACGCTGCAAGCAACCGACGCTGAACTGCGTGAGAGCGCCGCCAAAGAATTTGATCGCGCCTATCGCCCGGCAGGTATTTCGCGCCAATACGCAGCGATCACGGTCACGGCGCCGTGGCATGAGCGCCTGAAAGAAATCGATGTGCCGACGCTTGTTTTGCATGGCGAGAAAGACACGCTCATCCTTCCCGCGAACGGCCGTGACGTGGCTGGACGTATTCCCGGTGCAAGATATGTCGAAATTCCCGACTGGGG
The DNA here is from genome assembly GCA_002699325.1 of Ponticaulis sp. Lineage (GTDB taxonomy): Bacteria > Pseudomonadota > Alphaproteobacteria > Caulobacterales > Hyphomonadaceae > Ponticaulis. Next base: position 10,153 of record PABS01000127.1, read on the forward strand.
CCATGACATGCCGCCAAAGGCCGTGCCCGAGCTCCTGAAGCATATCCTGCCATTTGCAGAAAGCGTTCAGGAAAAATCAGACGTCGAAGCTTAATACAAAGCCTTCACTCGGCAGAACTTTACCCTGCAGGACGCGATCATAACATTCCAGGATCGCGTCCGTGCCAATGCCGCGTGCGGTCTTAATCCACTGCGAGGCCGGGCCGTAGAATTCGAGAAGCTTCTCCCAGACCCGCTCCTGCAACTCCTGCAGACCCCATTCTTCCGTCAGCTTATCGCCTTCGGCTGTGGCCGCGAAAAACTTTGGCTTCGGGCCAGGAAGGTCTGCAAACTCAGGATAAGGTGAGGCGTCCTGCCAATGAGTGGTGCCAACGCGATAGGTCACCTTCAGTGCGTCCCGAAGCGCCGTGTGAACAGACATCATCCGCTCAGGCGACCCGGTGAAATCCAGGAATATCGATGACTTGTAGGGCAGCTTGTCGGCGATCTCATCATAGAGCAGAACGTCATCATAGTTCTGGCTATTCTTGGCGAAGGCTCTGCCGGTTTTAGAGGTAAGGCCCACCACCTGCATGTCATTCTTGCGTAACAGCCAGGCGAGCGCCATGGCTGTTTTGCTTGAGGCGCTTGAGATTACGATCTGATCGACGCCGTAAAACGACATCTGCTTCAAATGCTGGTCCAAGACAAAAGCCGTGAGAAAGAGCGGGCGGAAGAGAAGCTGCTGGTTCTCATAATCGGCTCGATAGGAGGGGTCAGAGGATACGCGAATATAGCGATTATAGAATGACGGCAGATGTTCGCGCGCCGGAGCGCTTTCATAAAAGCCGTAGTCGTCAGTTTCTCCCGGCGTCAGGACGACCGATGTGGCCATCGGAAAATAGCCATAAAACCGCTCACCGGGTTCGATATCGTTGTGCAGGCTTTCTTCCACGGTGGCGAAGCCCCAGACCGGGAGGTTGGCCCAGCCCTGAGACGTTGCCGGAAAGAATTTCCAGTACTTCAGCGCATCGCCAAACAAGCCATAGGAGACGTTGTTGGCCGTGAATGAGAATTTTTCAAGGCTGAGCAGAACCTGCCCAGATTCTATCGTTTGTTCCGGTATCTGAACAACGCGCGTATGGCGCAGGTCAGACCGATCAATCTCGAGTCCGCACGCAGAGTTGGCAGTCATTGGCTGATACCGTTCCAGTTCCACAACCGGTGAAAACATGATTTTTCCTCATGTTATGTCGGTCACACAGCCAGATGTTCAATAGGTAATCGACGTTGCTTCCGTCCATTGCCCAAAAGGGCTCGGACACAGCCATGGCTGCGCGCACCAAGAGTTCATGCCTGGCACTCTACTCGCCGGAACAATCCGGCCGATTTTATGGACTATGGTCCTCCGCTGGTGCTTTTCTTTTTTTACGCACCTTGGGGAAATTATAACTCATTTTCGCCTTTTGCGAAAGCTCCCGCTCTTGCGGCTATCCGGGCGCCGGTTCTGAGGACGCGAGTTTCTTGGTTCTTCCATGCGGTCGGTTTTCATCTCCGGCCCCAGAAGATCCGCCAGACGGTTGGCCGGAACCTCTTCCAAAGCGCCAGAGGCGAGGTCAGCGAGTTCAAACGGGCCATAAACGGTCCGGATCAGACGATTTACCGTCAGGCCGACACTGGCAAGCGCCTTTCGCACTTCCCGGTTCTTGCCTTCCTTCAGGACGACATGCAGCCAGTTGTTCGTGCCGGTGGTGCGTTCCAGCGTGGCAATGATGGGGGCATATTCAATGCCATCCACAGTGACGCCGCCCGCCAGATCTTTCAGGATTTCATCGGTCACGCGGCCATGCGCGCGCGCGCGGTAATGGCGTTCCAGACCGGTGGAGGGCAGCTCCATTTTGCGCGCCAGCTCACCATCATTGGTCAGGATGAGCAGGCCTTCAGTTGTGAGGTCGAGGCGTCCTACCGTGACAACGCGCGGCAGCGACTTTGGCAGGTGATCAAATATGGTGGCCCGGCCTTCAGGGTCTTTCGTGGCGGTGATCAGGCCAGCTGGCTTGTGATACATCCACATGCGCGTTGGCTCTGGCGGTTTGATGATCGTGCCGCTGACCTTGACCTGATCGCGCGATGTGACCTTTACGGCAGGCGAATCCAGACGCTCGCCATTCACCATGACCTTGCCCTGTTCGATGAGGACTTCCGCGTCGCGGCGCGAACAGACGCCAGCGTGTGCGAGATATTTCGCAATTCGCTCGCCATCCTGCCAACGCTCGGCTTCGGACATAGGTTTTCTGTTTTGGGGGCGTGTGGTCCGCTTTGGCGGTCGACCGCGGCCCGTCTCCCGACGCTCCGTCATATCTGGTCCTTTCAATTGGAAGGCGCTCGTATCACACCTTGTCAGCCGAAGAAATAGACCAGCTTGAGCATCATGACGAAGGGCAGGGCGATGAGACACCCCATGCCGAGCTCGAAGCCGACCCAGATCCAGTTCTGTCGTGTCGCTGCGCCGTCATCTCGCCAGATGGAGATCATTCGACCGCAGCCGGCACCGATCCAGCCTGCTGCGAGCGGCACAACGATCACGGGTGCAACCATCTGGTCCAGCCACCAGAGCAGGACGAGCGTGCTCAGATGCGCCATCAGGAACAGCCCGCCAAAAGTGGCGCGGAATTCGGACTGACCCTCGGCATGGCCGGGCATTGGAATGAGGCCGACCGTCTTAGACCCCCAGCTCGGCTTGATCAGGGAATAGAACCCCATCCAGGCACCAAAGGCCAAAATCGCGCTTGCAATCAGTTGTGAGATCATGTCCTGCCAATCTGCTAGTGGTTGGGAATTAGCACTTTGTCAGGCAAAGACCAGAAATTGCACAATCCATGCTTCGAGAAGCCATGATGAACATTGACGTCGCCCTCATTTTTGCTGACCGGATCGGCGTGTTCGTCTTCGCGCTTTCGGGCGGGATTGCTGCGGTCCGCAAGGAGATGGACCTGTTCGGCGTGGTGGTTCTGGCCTTCCTGCCTGCGGTCGGCGGGGGCACTTTGCGGGATATCATTCTCGATCAGCCTGTCTTCTGGCTGGATGACACGATCTCGCTATGGCTGGCTGCTGCAGGCGGGCTCGCAGCTTTCTTCCTGCACAAGGCCATCGAGGCCTTCCGGCCACTGCGATGGGCAGATGCGGTCGGGCTGGCGCTCTTTGCGGTCTCGGGTGCGGCCAAGGCGGCAGAGCTCGGACATGGCTTTCTGATTATTCTGATCATGGGGGTGATGACCGCAACCGCAGGCGGTCTCATTCGCGATGTGGTCGCCAATCGCGACCCGCTGCTTCTCAAAGAGGATATATACGCGACCGCTGCGCTACTTGGTGCGGCGGTCTATGCCGGACTGACGGCGCTGGGGATTGCCAGCAGCTATGCCTTCGCGGCAGGGTTTGCTGCCGCCCTCATTTTGCGAGGGCTGGCGATCATTTTTCATCTCTCACTGCCAAAGCCGAGGCTCTGAAGAGATTAGCGGGATGTTCCCGCAGGAGCGGGACTTCGTCCGCCCGGGAAGGGACCTTTTTTAAGAACTTCAGTCACTTCATGATTATTGAGCATGCGGTCCTGGAGGTCAGATTGAGCTGGTTTGTAGTCGCTCGTGAGGTCGAAACGATCTGGTTCAGATACACTGGCGAGCTGTGTTGGCGCGCCAGATGTTGCGCATGCGCCGAGCAGAAGACCCGATGCAAGAATTGCAAATACTGATGTTTTCATTACCCGCTCCTTTTTTCACGTGATGAGCGTACACCAGTTTTTGAGATACCGGAAATTGTGTCCATTTTTCTGAACTGTTGTATCGTGCCCGGATTTACATCAGGCCGGCATCGCGCCAGGCATCTTTCGGCCAGCGTCGGTGCATCCAGAACCACTGGTCCGGGGTTGCTTTCACGCGCTCTTCCATGAAGGCAGTGATACGCTCGACGGTTGCCTTGATATCATCAGTGGCGTTTCCGGTATCGACATGTTCAATGGCCGGATGAACCGTCACCTTGAACCGCGCCGGTCCAGTCCGCTCTGTCGACAACGGAATGATGGGGACGTCGTATTTCAGAGCAAGGCGTGTCGGACCCGGCGCGGTCATAGCTTCATGACCAAAAAAGGAAACGGGAATGCCTTCGTTGAACTTCTGATCATTCATCAGAGCGACGGCGCGGTTCTGCCTTAGGGCATTCATGACTTCCCGCGTGCCGAGACCCTTCGGGGTGAGAACGGCGATCCCATAATCATGGCGCACCTTGTTTAGCTTGCGGTCGATGTGGGGATTGTTGAGCGCGCGATAGGTGACGAAACAGTCCACAGGGCGGTTGCAGATCACGCTGGCCATGACTTCCCAATTGGCGAAATGCCCGGAAATGAACACCGCGCCTTTATCGGACTCGCGCACTGCATCGAGGCGCTCTGCGCCGACCACTTCCACCCTGCCATTTTTCTCGTAAGGGTCAATTTCCGGCAGATGCGGGAGCTCGCCAGCTGTCCGGCCAAAGCAGTCCCAGGCGGCCATGGCTGTGGCTTCGATTTTCTCCTCGTCCCAGTCCGGGAAAGCGAGCTTGATATTGCGTTTGGCTGTTTTGTGCGCGCTGGTCATCGGACCGATCTTGCGGAACAGCCAGCCGCCCACATTCGACGCCCGGTCCGCGCTCATGGCCTTGAAGGGGGCCCAGTAGAGAAGATCCCAGCCGAGTGCCTCAATGCGCCACATCAGTTTCTGGCTGAAGCTCGCCCGGCTTTCGACGTCGTGTGACCGGATATATTGTTGGTTGTCGCTCATGAAAGGGTCCTGATGAGCGGCGCTAATAAGGCTTCAAAATCATTCCCGTCAAATCTTGCTTCGACCGGAAGCATGGAAACGCCCTCTCGGTCGGCGGCTGAAAGCCGTGCAAAGTCTTTCTCAGTGGTGATTAGCCGGGCCTCTCGTTCGTGTGCCAGTTGTTTGAGAAACTGAATGTCGCGAGCGGTATAGCTGTGGTGATCGGGGAAGGGCACCGCCTCGCTGAGTTCAGCGCCAGCTCCTTCCAGCGTGTCGAAAAACTTCTGTGGACGGCCAATTCCTGCAAAGGCAACAAACGGGCCGGCAGGGAGGGTTTCCGATGGTTCGACCCGTCCGTGGGTGACGGGCAAACCGCCAAAGTCAGGCAATGGCGCGTCTTCGGAGACCTCACCCATCACGATGACCGCATCGGCACGCTCCAGCCCCGTCCGCACGGGTTCCCGCAAAGGGCCTTTTGGAAAGACAAAACCATTCCCGACGGGATTGCCCCCATCAATCACAATGAGTGTATAATCTTTTTGAAGTGTCGGGTTCTGGTGCCCGTCATCCATAATAATGACCTGAACACCTTCAGCCTTCATGGCCTCAGCCGCAGCAACGCGATCAGCCCCGATCCAGGCTTCTCCGCTTTCGGCCAGCATGCGTGGTTCGTCACCGACATCGGCGGCCGTGTGCGTTCCGGGATCAACCTTGAGCGGCCCCTTCAGCTTGCCGCGATAGCCACGGGAGAGCGAAGCGGCGCGGATGCCGAGGCTGCTGAGGTAATTGCGCACCATTTTCACAATGGGTGTCTTGCCCGATCCGCCGACCGTCAGATTGCCAATGCAGATGACCGGGATTCCGACATCGAAAGGCTCGGCTTTTTCGATACGCCGCGCCCCGGCCCAAGCATAGAGAGATGCTATCGGCGTCAGCATCAGGCGGGTCATCGGAGCCGAACGCCGGGACTGTAAGTCCAGTTCATGCCAGAAGGCCGGGTCCCTCATTCCGGCGCTCCGGTCTTCAGACGGGAGAGTACAGCATCCCGTGTCCGGGTCAGCGGTTCTTCACCTGAAAGATAGGTGCGCAAACGCTCTGCTTTTTCGGGAGGATTATATATCTTTGTGCCGTTCAGATAGGGTTTGGCTTCCGCGATCAGCTGGTCCTCATCTGAAACGAGAATGGCAGCGCCAGAGGCGACCATATCGTCAAACTCCTGACGAAAGTTCGAGACATCCGGAAACGACAGAACGAGCCGGTCGAGCTTTAGCGGTTCGATCGGATTATGACCATGAACCTCAGAGCCGGGCAGTCCGCCGCCGAGAAAAACCAGACTGGACAGCCGCATCCACAGGCCGAGTTCGCCGAGCGTATCGCAGACCCAGATCTGGTCTGCCGGGTCGGGTGTTCCGCCCTCTGAACGATGATACGTCTTTGCCTCCTCGCAAAGCGTCAGAATATCTGACCCTCGTTCGGGATGACGCGGTGCCAGGATCAGCAACAGGTCTGGAATCTCGGTTTTGAGCGTCTTCCAGGCTGAGATCAGCTTTTCATCTTCGCCCGGATGGGTCGACAGGGCCGCCAGAACGGGGCGCTCGCCCACGACTGCTTTCAGCTTCAATACCTCGTCCATGTCCGCATGCAGTGGCGGCGCCGCATATTTCAGATTGCCGACCAGTTTCACCGAACGTCCGGCAAACTGTCTCAGACCGTCATAGGTGCGCGTGTTCGCTGCAAGGATCTGATCGAAGCCGCCAAAAAGCCGCTTGGCGAGTGCGGGAAACCGCATCCAGCCATCAAAGCTTTTCTCCGTCATGCGGGCATTGATCAGAAGTCGGGGGATGCGACGCTTGTCGAGATGGGAGATCAGGTTCGGCCAGATGTCGCCTTCTGCGAAGACGGCCAGATCTGGCTTCCAGTGATTGAGAAATCGCTTACACGAAAATGGTGTATCGACGGGCGCGACCTGATGGATCAGATCGGGCAGCGATCTGCGCGCAATCAGATCCGCCGAGGTCCGGGTCTGGGTGGTGATCAAAGCGCTGAGGTCGGGGCGTTCTTTTTTCAGCGCTTCAAACAGAAGAAGCAAAACCTGACTTTCGCCAATACTTGCGCCATGCATCCAGACCAGTGGGCCGGGTGGGCGTGGCCGGCTGGCATAGCCGCGGCGTTCCTGCGTCCGGTCGCCATCTTCTTTGCCCGATGCGACGCGGCGACGAAGGACCAGCGGGACCATGGGGTCTAAAAGGCCGGTGACGCCTTTGTAAAAGGTGAACCCCAGCGTCATTTCGCCATGACCTGATCTGAGGCTGGGGTGACCGGCGCGTCCTGAGGGGCGGGAGGTTCAAATTCGCCGCCAACCAGCTCTTCGGCGCGCTGTGTGGCCGAGTTGAGGGCGGCTTCCATGCGTGCGCGGATGGACTCGGTTTTCTCGCCGCGCTCCGCTTTAATGATGTCACCGATCACAATCGCGCCCCGCGTGAACGGCAGAGGCACGACAAAACGGTCCCAGCTATTCAGGCGTTTGGCCGGAGCGGTCGCCAGCGCATAGGTGACAATCGTCGCCCGTTTGCGCTGGGCCAGGAGCGCCGCGCCCATCGCGGCGCGCTGCCGGGGGCCGCGTGGACCGTCCACGGTCATGCAGACCACGCCGTCTTCACGTCCGAGGAGATCGCTCACCTCACGGATCGCGGCAGCCCCGCCCTTATCCTTGTCGGCTTTCTTCTTGTTGCCGGCTGATCCCCGGATCACCTGAAGGCCCAGCTTTTCTGAAGCGCGGGCGACGAACTCACCATCGCGAGACAGGGAAATCAGGATGGCGGGCTGGCGTTTGTTATTCGGTCGGTGTCGCAGCTTCTGCGTCCAGATGACCGGCAACAGAAAAATTCTGGAGTGCCAGCTGGAGAACAGGAGACCGCCCGGAGCATCCCAGAGGGGCTCCACCTTTTCCAGGCCCTCAATCTGCCAGCGCACGCTACGCCCGATGAGTGCCATATATGACCAGATCAGAAAGGCCAGGACCGCCTGAACGGGCCCGGATCGCAAAAAGGATTTCATAAATCTGGCCTTACTCCGTGTCGGTCTTCTGCGCAAAGGGGCGTCTGGCACATTTACGTGCCTGTGAGGCTAAGGTAAGGGCTGCGCATGTTTCGAAAAACCCCGGAAAGTGTTGCGCGAAGACAGGCGCGTGAAGCGGCAAAAGGCGTGATCGACCTCTCAACAGAGGTGGGCCGCAAACGTGCGCGTAATGAACTCGTCTGGGGCGATCACGGTTTTCTGCGCGTGCGCTTCCAGAATCTGCATCAGATTTCAGAAGAGATGTGGCGGGCCAATCAGCCTTCACCAGAGCAGGTGGCCGAGCATGCCCGCGAGCGCGGTATTAAGACGATTATCAATCTGCGCGGCGCCAGCCCCAAGGGATACTACCTGCTTGAGAAAGAAGCCTGCGAAGCGAATGGCATCACGCTGGTCGATTTTCAGGTTTTCTCTCGCGATACGCCGACCAAAGACCGCATTCTGGAGGCGGACGAGCTGTTCCGTTCTATCGAATATCCAGCACTGATGCACTGTAAGTCCGGCGCGGACCGGGCGGGCATCATGTCAGTCCTCTACAAGTTATTGCGCGAAGGCGTGCCGATTGAAGAGGCGCAGAAACAGCTGTCATTCGATTATCTGCACATTCGCCATGGCAAGACGGGTGTTCTGGACGCAGTTTTTGACGCCTATGCCGAGTTTAATCGCAAATCGCCCATTCCGTTTCTGGACTGGGTGCGCGATCATTATGACCGGCAGGCCAT
>PABS01000128.1 GCA_002699325.1 Ponticaulis sp.
GGGTCTCTTCAGCTTCGTGCACAAAGCCCGTATGGGTCCAGTCTGTGCTTGTTCGGCGATTGAGAAAGATAGTGCCCGGCGGAAGACCTTCTGGCGGCACACCTTCCTCAACAAACATGCCGGCCGCCCTGGCCTGCGCTGCCAGAGAGTCGCAGGAGAACGAACCGGATATTGGCATTCGGCGGTCCAGCAGCTCGCAGGCCTGTTCCATCAGGAAGGTGACAAAGCCAGCGCACCAGGGCCAGGCATTACCTTCATGGCCTTTCATATAAAGTCGAACCCACGGTCCCCGGTTCTGACCGCCGGTCTCAACTGGATGAACGGCCAGATGAACGCGGGCGCGTTCGAGCACAGCAAAGCTTAGAATATCTGAGTTGTTGGACGTCGCCTTCAGAACCGCAAGCATGTCTGCGACCAGAACCGCCCAGGTCATCGGCCCCACTTCGCCGTCATCGACTAAATTGTTGGCGCGCTGAAATTCCCTGACGGTTGTTTCAGTGACAGCACCAAAGTCTTCGTCAATGACCAGCGAGAGGCCGTTTAGACAGAGCCATTCCTGAACCCGCCGGGCGGCCATGCCGCGTTTGCCCTTCTTGATAACTTCCGGACATTCAACCTCGTCGCGGATCCACCGGTAAAGTTCGCCAGTACTCTCTGTGTATGTGTAATTCATGTTATCCCCCAATTGCGAATTGAGCTTACCCCAATTTCGCCTAAAGGGGGAGAACTCAGCTAGCCTGGCAGGCGAAATCCGAAGAGTTCGCCGTCATTCAGCGCGTTACGATCATTGCCGGTGTTGGGATAACCCGAGTTCGCTTTCAACATGCGCGCCAGGTGGATCAAATTCCAGCTCATAATCGTACAGTTGCGCTTGGTGAATCCGTTGTCAAAGCCCGCTCTTATACCGTCATCATTCTTGTCACCGAATGACGGCCCAGGCCCCGCCTCACCGATCCATCCGCAATCGGCTTGCGGCGGGATCGAGTAACCCAGATGCTGAAGCGCAAACAGCAGCGTCATGGAGGTATGCTTGATACCGTCTTCATTGCCCGTGATGATCGCGCCACCTGTCTTGCCGTAGAAAAGGCTCTGCCCCTTGTCATTCAACTCACCGGACATGGCATAAAGCCGCTCGATCAGAACGCGGCAGAGCGAACTTTCCTCACCCAGCCAGAGCGGTGTGCCGATAACCAGGATATCGGCGTCGCGCACGCGCGGCCATATCTCCGGCCACTCATCAGTCGGCCAGCCTTGTTCGGTCATATCGGGATAAACGCCCGGAGCAATCTGATGGCTCGCCATGTGAAGCCAGTCCACGCTCACACCCTGTTCTTCAAGTATACCTGCGGAGGCTTTCATCAGCGTTGCTGTATGGGACTCTCCAGAATCGCGCTTCAGACTGCAGTTGACGTAAATGGCTTTGAGGTCATGTCCGGCTTCAGCCATGGGAGACTCCTTTCTGGGTTGACCAGAAACAGCCCGTCAGTCCGCTGAAAGTTCCTCATCCATTCGCAGGCGCGGCAAAAAGATAAGGCAGGCAAGCGCCGCGCCTTCCACGAGGATCGCCGCGAGCGCCACGCTGGCAAGGCCGTGTTCAATGACAGGCGCGAGAAGCGCAGTTCCGCCTGAGGCAATCGCGAAGATTGAGAGAATAACCAGCGACGAGCCCCGGTCATCTTGTCCGTCTGCCGCGATGACCGCACGCAGAAACCCGGACGGACCGCGCAAGCCNAGNCCCAGATTGAACGGGATGAACAAAAGAATGACGCCCAGCGGCGTGNCATAACCAGAGAGCGCATAGACAAACATGACGACNGGGCTGAAGGCACTGATCGCTGTACCCCACCAGATCAGTCGCTCTGCGCCCACCCGGTTCACAATCCACCCAACACTGTTTGAGGCTATAAAGAAGGTGGAGACCCCACAAACCTGCATCAGGATGAAGTCTCGAAGAGACCCGCCNAGTCCGCGCTNCAGCATGACAGGTGCGCAGAAGACAAACATGATGAGCCCGCCCACACAGAAGGCCTGGGAAAGGGCGTAACGCAGAAACACTGGCGACTTAAGCAGGCTAAGATAGTCTCCTTTTGGTTCGTCACGGTGCGCGCGGTGTGGCCAGGCCGGNAGAAACAGAAGAAGCCCAGCAAGCGCGAGCCCCATCACGCCAAGCACNGTGAAGGACAANGTCCAGCCGCCAAGNGCGAGCAGGCCTGCCCCTGCAATCGGGCCAAGGGCTGGCGCCAGTGCCTCAAGGCTTCCAAGAAGGCCAATGGCTTTGGTGGCGCCTTTATCTGAGAACATCTGGCGCAGAATTCCGGGTCCGATAACGGCCGGAACCATGGAGAAAAAACCCTGGAAGAAACGCAGACCGATCAGCGGCCAGATCGAGGTGACAAACGTACAGGCCAGCGAAACCGCGCCAAATACCGCCATGGTTGAGAGCAAAAGTTTGCGACGATCAAACCGCCAGCTGATTGCACCGAATATCAGTAGGCCTGCAGCCCCTCCCGCAATGAAGCTTGCCAGGACGAACTGCCCTTCTTCGACTCCACCGCCCAGGGCTTCCGGCAGGGTTGGGATGGCGGGCAGCACAAGGTCAGTCGCCAGAAACGCACACAGCGATCCGATCAGAATGAGCGCGCAGATCAGCGCGCGGGAGAACCATGTCATCAGAATCGCCTCACCAGCAAGCCCAGGCGATGCGCATACACAGACACGGAAGGACCGGGCAAGCCTCTGCGAGAGAAACCTGCCCGGCCAATCAGAAGATTAGTCCATCAGCTCGCAAGCGAGGCCGACAGACCTTTCACTTTTTCAGACGCTGTCTGAATGCGCTGAGAAGATGCCGCGACCAGCTCAAAACTTTGATTGATGTTCTGTACCGCCTGGCTTGCAGACATCATGTTTTGCGAAATGTCGTGGGTGACCGTCGTTTGTTCTTCAATCGCACCGGAGATGGACAATGAGATGGAGTTGACTTCCTCGATCACCTTCTCAACCAGCGAGATGGCATCCGTCGCGCCCTGCGTATTGTTTTGAACGTCGGCAATCTGAGCCGTGATTTCCTCGGTTGCCTTGGCCGACTGATTGGCCAGAGCTTTGACTTCGCTCGCAACAACCGCAAAGCCCTTGCCGGCTTCGCCTGCGCGTGCCGCCTCGATTGTGGCGTTCAGTGCGAGCAGATTGGTCTGTGCGGCAATGTCAGAAATGAGGTTGACGACATTTGTAATTTTCTGCGCGGAAGCTGCCAGCTGTTCCATAAAATGAGTCGCTGAGCGGGAGCGCTCAACAGCCTCATTTGAAATCGCACCGGCACGGACAATTTGCTGTGAAATCTCCTGCACGGAGTCAGCCATCTGAGACGATCCGGTCGCAACATTTTCCACATTAGAACTCGTTTCAGCAGACGAATCGGCAGCGTGCTGCGCCTGACGGGCCAGGGTATTGACCTCTTCCTGAATTCCCAGAAGGTCAGCGTCGATGTCCTTGGAAATTCGAGCCCGGCGTTCGCGATCCTCCACCGTTTTCGTAATATCAGTCGCGAATTTCACGATACCTGATGTTTTACCTTCGGCGTCAAAAATCGGATTATAGGTTGCCTGAATGTACACATCACGGCCGCCCTTACCCAGGCGGTGAAATTCACCTGCCTCAAATTGTCCGGCTCTCAGGCGATCCCAGGATGCATTGTATTTCGGGCCGAGGTCTTTTTCTGACACGAACATTGAGTGGTGCTTACCCTCAATCTCCGAGAGACTATATCCCATTGCTTGACAAAAATTCTCATTCGCATAGAGGATATTGCCCTGGGTGTCGAAATGGATCACCGCCTGCGACCGGCTGATCGCATCAATCTGCGCTTTGCTCGCGGCCGCTGTCATCATGGTTTCTGTGATGTCGGTGGCAACNTTGATAACGGAAACCACCCGATCAGATCCGCCAGCAAATACCGGCATGTAAGATGCAGACAACCAGATTGAGGAACCGCTTGCCGAAATGCGTCGGAATTGACCTGAGTGCTCTTTGCCTGAGGCCAGATCTGACCAGAATTGTTTGTAGGCTGATGTTTCGCGTTCGTTCAACGGCATGAGCACCTTGTGATGCTGGCCAATCAGCGCATCGCGGCTGTAGCCTACAACAGCAAGAAAGTTATCGTTAACATCGATAATACGACCCGAAGGATCGAATTCGATCACCGCTTGAGACCGGGTGAGGGCTTTGAATTTCTCACCTGAGNCTGCCTTGCTTTTTTTATTCATCTGCATGTTGCATCCTTCGGCAAACCTGAACACGGGTGAGAATCGCGAAAATTAGTTAACCTGCCAGGTAAACAGATCCCTTCAATTTTACCTGAAGGGTCAGGCAGATTGTCGCATGTATGTACAATCGACGCGTATCGTCCCCCAAAGACTTACCGCTCCAGATTAGCGCAACACTGTTTAAAACAGCTTAACAGTCGTTTACCCTTTCTAATTGAACAACAGAGATGTTTCGGCGAAATCTGAACTGTTTACGGAGGGTCAGGCGAAGACCTGCCGGCATTTGTCCCTGTCAGGCCGTGCCTCAGGGGCTTGTTTGCCAGAAAGGTGACGGCCCATCGTCCAGTTTTTCTGAGCCCGCACCTTCGAATTTGGGGCGCACCAGATTTCGCCGGTTTCATCGATGATGGTCACCCAGATCAGGTTATGTTCCTGACCATAATCAATGACGGCGATGGCAAAGCCGTCTCCCTTGTCCTGAACAAATAGCGGAACCGGTGTCGCAAGTTGAGTAAACATGTACGGAAACTCCAAAGGATGGGTAACCCCTCGTGAGTTCTTTCAGTTCCCGGTGGATGTGCGCTAATTTGCAGCTTTGCGTTTCAAGAATTTCAGCGCCGACCAATCTGCGTCAACCGCACAGACTTTCACATCCACCCAGCCTGTCGGCAACACCAGTGTGCGAAGATCATCTTCCGTGAGATCTACGAACAGCTTTGAGGACTTTTTCGGCCAGCTAATCCAGAGCATGCCGCCCTCAACCACTTGCCCGAGGGCAAGTCCAACCGAGGCCTCCAACTCCCCACGGTTGGCACAGAAGAGATGAACCATTTCGGCCGGGCCAGCAGAAACGAACTCGACCCCCTCAGCGCCATCTATCAGCTCGTGATAATGGGATGGCGGATTAATCGGCAAAACGCGCATACCGGGCTTCATGCCGAGCTTTTGATAAAGGGGCTTGCCCGAGTATCCGTGCGTTTGAGGCAAGGCTCTTCCCTTTNAGGTCTAGGTCTCCGCTTCCAGCACTGTTCCAGCTTCCGCGATAATTTCAACCGAACGGAAGCGTTTTTGCGTGTCCCAGGTGTCGGTCATGATGATGAATTCATCAGCCTGCGTACGCTGCTTGAACGCTTTCAGCCCTTCACGCACCTTGTCCGGCCCGCCCACAATAGAGCATTCCATCATCGTCTGGGCCTGCGCGCGTTCCTGCGGCGTCCAGTAGTCATCAATGTTCTCAATCGGCGGCTTCATGTCATAGCGCTGCCCCCGGAAGAGATCAGCCACGGACATTTTTGAAGAGCTGGAGAGGAACTCTGCGTCTTCATCGGTGTCGGCTGCAACAACGGACAGCCCCGCCATAGCATAAGGCTGAGACAGCTGCTCAGACGGCTTGAAGCGCTCGCGATAAACCTTCAGCGCGACATCCAGCGCCTGTGGCGCGAAGTGTGAGGCAAAGGCGTAAGGCAGGCCCAGCTCTGCGGCGAGTTGCGCACCAAACAGGCTGGAGCCCAGAATCCAAAGCGGGACTTCAGTCCCGGAACCTGGCACGGCTTCCAGCTTCTGTCCCTGCTGAACTGGCGCCAGGAAGGCTTGCAGTTCCTGCACATCCTGCGGAAAACGCTCGGCGCTCATATGATCGCGTCGCAGAGCGCGCGCGAGCGTTGATCCATCGGTGCCAGGCGCGCGGCCGAGCCCCAGATCAATCCNTCCCGGATAAAGTTCAGCCAGTGTGCCAAACTGNTCGGCAATCACATAAGGCGTGTGGTTNGGCAGCATTACGCCACCCGCTCCAACACGAATGCGNGACGTGGCCGCNGCNATATGGCTGATCACNACAGGNGTNGCNGCNGTNACNATAGCCGGCATGTTGTGGTGCTCAGCAACCCAGATACGCTCAAAGCCNAGCTTTTCAGCGTGGANACCAAGGTCACGGGCATGGTTCAGCGCNTCNGCNCGNNTCGANCCCTGCCGNACGCGCCCAAGCTCAAGAATAGAAAGTTTTGTCATGTCAGGCATATGGTACGTCTCTGGCCGCAGTGGAAGCCGGGTTAAGACCAGCCCAGCTTAAGGGCGACTTCAGCGAAGGTATCATCGGGTGAATGCTCAGAGGTATCGAGCACTTGCCAGCCTTCCCACCTCGCACGCTGGGTCTTCAAATACATGTCTGGCAGGGTCCGGAGGAAATTCACATCGTATGCCTCGCCCCTGGCTTCCAGGCGAGACCTCAACACCTCCTCGTCAGGGTTGAGAAAAACCATGAGTGACAGAGCTGTCCTGAACTCACGCTCAAACTGAGCCAGAAAGCCTGGCGGGAGGCAGACATCTTCCACCACGACATCACGTCCCTCAGCTAGGTATTGAATCGTTTGAGTGCTCGCAGCGTGCCTCTGATCAACCAGCTGTCGGTTCAGCTCGGCGGTAAAACCCTCAAGAATACCGTGCAGAATGGGCTCCCGGACGGACTCCAGAGAGAGGAAAACCCCGCGATCACCCTGCGCAGTCAGTTGATTCGCCAGTGTCGACTTTCCCGCTCCGGGCAAGCCGGCAATCAGAATAAGTTTCGGCATGAGATCTCCGCTCAGCTTGCGTACACAGGCCAGATGAGCATTGCTGCACGCTCAGGCCCAGTACTTTTCCACTTTCTCCCGCCACGTCATCGGCGGCGGTGGCTCGGTTGGCCAAGTCAGTCCGTGCGCCGCCAGCATCCGCTGAAAAGCTGGCCGCTGCCGCGTTGCGGTGATCACCCGCTCAAGCCTCGACCATTTCCACATTGGAACAGCAAATCCGCGGCTCCAGCGAGCGAGCTCTGTGAGGTAGATATCGAGAGCAGAAAACCCGGAAGATAGAAAGGTATCGGAATACACATTAGCGTCCAGAAAATCGCACTGCGTGGCGAGCTTTGCCTGTGCTGCTTCCTTTAAAAGCTTTTGAGCCGAGCCATCACGAGTCCATTTCTCCGGATGCGCAAACTCCAGAATGGCCATTTTCGGCGATGTGGTCATGTAAAACAGCCATTGCAGAAAGCGGGTATAGTCCCGCGACCCATACGTCGGCATCAAATGAGCGGCCTCTGGCTTGGTGAGCAGGTGCAGTACGATGGCTCCGGTTTCAAAAACTACCATCGAGCCGTCTTCCAGCGCTGGAATGCGGTTTGTGAGTTCCAGGGCGTTTTCACTCTCACGCTCGCGAGGACCGTTATCAGAGTCGAGGCTTCGTAAAGAGAAGGCAAGCCCGGACTCTTCGATCACCGCATGGGGCATCGTCGCCGTAGAGCCTGGAGCGTAATGCAGCACAAGCGGCATTTCTGAGACCTTCGCATTATGACGGCCTCAGAATACCCCAGTGTGATTAACGCCATAACGCCGCAATACAGCGAATTTACGCCGCTTTCGCGCCGGCAGTCGCTTATTCGGCCGCGTCAGGTACTTCCAGCGTTTCAATATATGCGACGACATCATCAATGGCCTGCTCATCAGCAAGTGTCATGGCCATAGGGCGCATCTTCATACCCCACTGGTCGCGTGGGTTGATGCCGCGAATACCATTTTTAAAGTTCTGCAGCTGCCGCTTCATGTACCAGCCGTCCTGACCGGCCAGTTTAGGGCCACCCTGACGAAAGACACCCTCACCATTCACGCCGTGACAGACCGCGCAGGGCGCATAAAGCGTGGCGCCCGCTTCCGGATCGCCTTCAGCGTGTACGGCGCCAGCGAGCATGAGCGAGCAACCTGCGGCAAGGATGAGTTTCTGAAACATGTGATCTCCCAGGTGATTTTCTTACAAGGTATAGGAAAACGCATCAGAGCCTACCGCGTTCACGCGAGTGTGTACAATCGGTTTGCTCAGTCAGCCGATAACGTTTGGATATAGGCGATCACATCGTCGATTGCCTGTTCATCCGGCAATGTCATCGCCATGGGCCGCATCATTTTCCCGAAGTCATCGCCGGGCGTTTTGCCTCGCGCCCCCGATTGAAAGTTCAGAAGTTGGCGCTTCAGATAATAAGGTTTCTGCCCGGCCAGCCGAGGTGTACCCACGGACTCGAGCCCCATTCCATCTGTCCCATGACAGGTCCGACAAATCGTGAACCGTTTCTGGCCCATATAAATATCGCCTTCGGCAAAAGTCGGCGCGGCGAGCCCGACACATGACAGAATGATGAGTGCGTATTTCAAACTTTGCCTCCCCGCGGCATTGCTTCAGCGCTCTTCTCGGCGCCTCTTAGCTTTTTATCGGAAAAACCACTTCATCAATGTGGTGAATTGTCAGGTTGTCTCTGACTTGGTGGCCTTTCTCGCCTTGAAGGCTGCCACCTGCTCCGGTGTCGCTTCCGGTTGGACGGCTTTCCATTGCGCATAAGGCATCCCGTAAATGTGTTCACGCGCAGCGTCTTTACTCATCTCCTGACCTT
>PABS01000129.1 GCA_002699325.1 Ponticaulis sp.
ACCGGAGGCGCAGGCTCTTTGGACGCGCTGGAGGTTGGCGGCGTGGGAAAACGTTCGCGTGAGGGTTTGATCTCGCCCTCGCGCATGACCCGGAAGGCTTTCCAGATGATCAGGCAGCGGAGCATATGCTCAGCGCCGAGGATCATGCGCTTCAGGCGTTTGGCATCATAGCGAAAGAGGCGCGGTCTTAATTGCTCGCCGCGAATGCCGCCCCTGACCTTGTTTGGGGACGGCGCGGCTGCGCCTTCGCGGTGCTCGTGAGGTGCGCCACACAAGCGACTGCGCTGGCGCAGGTCGCCCTGAGCCGCAGGTGAAGGCATAGCGACCGAGCAAACTGAATCACGAATCCCCCAGGCAGACGGAAAGCGAAAGATTGCACCAAGATGGCCGCTCACACGGGCCATCATGCCGTCAAACGTCAGTTCGCTCTCATCCCGTACCGTATGCATGGGCAGAGTTTAGGGTCAGCGGCGGGACGGGGGATTAGTTTTTTGGTGGAGGTCAGCGGCTTGATGTGGTGAAACTGGCCAGGGGGACGCGGCATGGCCAGATATGATTTCATTGCGTGTTATATGTTGGCGAACCGGAAACAGGGGACGCTCTATACCGGCGTGACGNCTGATCTGATCCAGCGCATGGAGCAGCATAAGCTGGGCAAAGGCTCAGTTTTCGCCGCACGATACGGTTGTGACCGGCTCGTATGGTATACACGGTTTTCGGAGATGGAGCCTGCGCTTCAACGCGAGCGGGCGATCAAAACCTGGCCACGGCAATGGAAGATCAATCTCATAGAGGAGCACAATCGGCACTGGGATGATCTGTCGACCCAATTGTCTGATTATGGGTGGTAGGTGTTTTTCTATCTCACGCCGGTTCGCCTTGCTCACGGCTCCGATGGGGCGACCGTCCGGTCGACGCCCGGTCGGGCTCGTGGGTTAGCTGCGCCACTTTCACGGCTGGCGCAATGGCAGGGCCTGTCCCTGCCATCCATCTCCAGCGGTTTGCGGCGAGGCGAGGGCGGGAGCCCACGTCCCAGTGACATGCACTGGGACGTCGCAAAATAAGAGGTTGTTGAATATTCTCTGAAGTAGTCGCATTTTGCGCATTGGCATGGCTGTCGTTCGGGTCAAACGAAGTGGACCCGACACGTGAAAGAGAGTTGGGACCCATGGCGGCTCCGGGTTTTACCCTTGAGCCGACCTGCGGGTCCGAGCGTGATGCCAGCTTAGAAACGAGGATGGGCGATGTCAGGAATAATTGCTAAATCCATTGGCTTTGCAGGACTGTCAGTGCTTGCAAACTGTACATCAGTTCCACCAGAACCACCGGTGCTCGACATGGGGCATGGTGATATCGACTATGTCATGATCCATTCGGATCTTCCATTGTTCTCTTCGGGTGATGAAGGCATGTGGCCTCGGCCATTCGCGGATGACGACAGCTTTGGCTGTGTGAGTTCGGTCTCGTCTGGCGACTGGAGGCTCGATTTTGCAGGTGGTGAAGAGTCTGAATGGATCCGGCTTGAAAATTACGGCGCGTTTCATTGCTGGATGAACTCCTGGTCTGCAGATCAGCGCGACGAGCTTGGCAGAGCTGATGCGCTACCGACGTTCTTCATTCATGCGGCGGATGCTAAAATCGACGGAAAGGCAATCGCACTCTGGGCAGTCCAGATAGGGGCGCTTCCGGGTAGTGAGTATATGCTGTTGTCGCGCTCGAGGGGCAGTGATCCTGAGAAGTTTACGGTTCTACAAAAAGCGTGCCCTGAAGACGCCATTCGCAACGGTGAGATTTTGTCAATTTTGCGCACCGAATACTGTGCCATCAACTCAAAGCAGGACCTGATCGAGCTGATGAAAGAGATGGCCGCACAATCGCCTGCGGGTCAGTTGATATATGTCGGGGACTACAAAGACTGAAGCGGCCTTTCGGGCGTACATCGAACCAATCAGCCCCCTAAGCCGCCTCTAGAAACGTCGCTATCACCTTCTTTGTCCCGGCTTTTTCGAAGTCGACGGTGAGCTTGGCGCCTTCAATGGTTTCCACCCGGCCATAGCCGAACTTGATATGAAACACGCGCTGGCCAATCGAGAAGTCTGACTTGCCGGGGGCGGAGGAGGCGATGATCTCGGCCTTGCCATCAATGGTGGGCGGGGCCGAGCGTTTGCGCTGAGTGGACTTCAGCCGTTGCCAGCCCGGCGAATTATAGCTGGAGCGTTCGCCCAGATCCTCGAATGTGGCTGACGTGTTGTAAGTGGAGAAGGTGTCGCCAAAGCCTTGACGCTGGCCATATCCGGTTTCGGAGACCGCCTCGACATGATCATGCGGCAGCTCGTCGACAAAGCGCGAGGGAATGACCGATTGCCAGCGGCCATAAATCTGGCGGTTGGCNACGAAGGAGATCATGCAGCGCNCNCGGGCGCGGGTGATGCCNACATAGGCGAGGCGNCGNTCTTCCTCGAGNCCTTTATTNCCGTTNTCNTCNANCGAGCGTTTGGACGGGAAGACCTCTTCCTCCCAGCCNGGCAGNAAGACGAGNGGCCATTCCAGACCCTTGGCGCCGTGCAGGGTGAGNATCTGAACTTCGTCATCAGACCCGCTTTCGGACGAGACATCCATGACCAGCTGGACGTGCTCNAGGAAAGCAGCGAGCGAGTCGAACTGACCCATGGCGCTGACNAGCTCTTTCAGGTTGTCGAGCCGGGTGGCGGCCTGTGGGGACCGGTCGGCGCGGAGCATGTCTGTATAGCCGGACTCTTCGAGGATTTGTTCGGCGAGATCGGTATGCGAGATGCCGCTATGGTGCTTGTCGCGCCACATATCGAGATGGTTCATGAAGCTGGTGAGGCCGCGNTTGGCCGGGCCTTTGACCTCGTCNGTCTGCAGAACCATACGGCAGATGGTGGTGAGCGGGCGGCCATCTTCGCGGGCAATCGCCTGAAGCTTTTGCAGGGAAGAGGCACCGACGCCGCGCTTGGGCTGGTTCACCACGCGCTCAAAGGCCAGATCATCATCTTCAGAGCGCACAAGTCGGAAATAGGCCATGGCATCGCGGATCTCGGCGCGCTCGAAGAAGCGCGGGCCGCCAATGACCTTGTAAGGGATGCCGAGCATGATGAAGCGTTCCTCGAAGGCACGCATCTGCCAGGAGGCGCGGACGAGGACGGCGCAATCGGCGAGGTTGCGGCCTTCGCGCTGCCAGGCCTCGATGTCGTCACCGATCTGACGGGCTTCGGCTTCGCCATCCCAGAGGCCGCGCAGGCGGACTTTTTCGCCCTGTTCGCCNTCGGTCCAGAGGGTTTTGCCNAGNCGGCCAGCGTTTTCCTTGATGATGTGCGAGGCGGCGGCNAGGATATGGCCGGTGGAGCGGTAATTGCGCTCCAGGCGGACCACCTCTGCGCCTTCAAAATCCTGCTCGAATTTGAGGATGTTGGTCACTTCCGCGCCGCGCCAGCCATAAATGGACTGATCATCATCGCCGACGCAGCAGATATTGCCCGTGCCGCGCGCAAGCAGGCGCAGCCAGAGATACTGGGCGATATTGGTGTCCTGATACTCGTCCACGAGGATGTAGCGGAATTTGTCGTGGTATTCCTTCAGCACATCCGGGTTTTCCTGAAACAGGCGGATGGTGAGNAGAAGGAGATCGCCAAAGTCGCAGGCGTTCAGNACGCTGAGGCGCTTCTGATAGATGTCGTAGAGCTTGATGCCCTTGCCGTCGGCAAAGTTATAGGCCTCNTCGGCGGGGACTTTGTCTGGCAGGAGGGCGCGGTTCTTCCAGCCATCAATCAGCCCGGCGAAATAGCGCGGCGTCCAGCGTTTCGGATCAATGCCTTCGGCTTCGATGATCTGTTTGCACAGGCGGATCTGGTCGTCCGTATCGATGATGGTGAAGGTTGATTTGAGGTCGACCAGCTCAGCATGGCGGCGCAGGATTTGCGCAGAGATGGAGTGGAAGGTGCCAAGCCAGCGTAGACCCTCGCCCTCCGAGCCGATCAGCTTCAGCGCACGCTCGCGCATTTCGCGCGCGGCCTTGTTGGTGAAGGTGACGCACAGGGTCTGCCAGGGCTTGGCGCGGCCGGTGCGGATGATGTGGGCAAGCCGGGTGGTGAGCACGCGCGTCTTGCCCGTGCCTGCGCCTGCGAGGACGAGCAATGGGCCATCAACGGCCTCGACCGCTTGTTTCTGTTCCGGGTTCAGTCCGTCCAGATAGTCGGGCGCCGCGTTCGGGCGCGCCATGGCAAGCTGAGACAGAGAAGGCTGATCTGACATAGGGATCTTTTGTTTGGGCTGGTCGGGTTTGAGCGCAATGATTCGCGTTTCGTTCCACTTTAACATGGGAGCGACGAGGCGAAAGTCAGCCCTCTGTTTTCTGTGCATATGCAATCACCCAATCAATCGTCCCTGAAGCCATAGGATGCTGGGATAGGCGGCGATCCAGGTCAGCACGAACCGGTTCAGCCCGAAGAAGACAGCGTTTGACAGGTGAAAGGCCGTGGCAAGTCCGAGGAACAGGATGAGCGTCCAATGGGATAGGAGGCTGAACGGAAAGAGTAGCTCGCAGATGATGACGACCCAGCTCCCGATCAGCAGGAGAGTCTTTCGCTTTGAAAGCTGACGGAGGTTTTCTGAGACGGGATAAGCGGAGAACGCGAAGACATCGCGCAGAGCCCGGCCCGAGCGCCAGTCCGGGTTTCTGATCTTCACCCAGCCAGAAATGAAATAGGAAAGGGTGAGCTGCAGACCGAGATAGCCGAAGGCAATTTCTTTCCAGTTTTGTTGTGGCAGCAGATGCGCCGGCGTCAGACAAAATAGGATGAGCAGGCCCATGCGGTCAGAGCCGCCATTGTACGGCCCCTGAAACCTGTGAAGGATCATGATCGCGATGACGCAGAGACCCAGGCAGGCGAGCAGGGGGCTCAGGCCAGAGATCAGAAAAATCGCAAACAGGGCGCGCAGGGCAAACAGCGTACGTTCGGACTGTCCGGCGCGGAAATGCTCAAGGCTGGGGAGAAGAATGGCGATGCCGAACAGGATTTCGGTCCAGCGCAGCGCGAGTTCGAATGTCATGCCAGCGGCTCCGGCTCTGACACGAAAAGCGTTTCCTGTTCGATGATTTCACCGACGCGTTCGAGAAAGACCAGGCGAAACCTGAAATGACTATAGGCCTCAGCTATTCCGGGCTGGAGAAGGTCTTTTCGTATGCGCGTCAGAATTTCGGCCAGGCTATGCTNNGGCGTGATGCCCTGGGACAGACGCTCNGCGCAGGACACGAGAAACAGGCTCTCATTCCAGTGCGGGTTCCAGATGAGGCGCGTGAGGAATTGGTGAGGTGCGAGATGGGTTGGACGCGGTCTGAAGGGCTGCCAATGCCTGCGTGTGTCATCCGGGCCTGCCATGAGCTGATATTCAATTCGGGGCGACGGAGCGATCACGTCAAAGAAATTCCACGACGGAATAATCGCTGGCAAAATGAGTTGAAGGGTCCGTAGCATGAAGTGCGCCCACAAAAATCTGGCGGGAGTGTTCTGTGAATGCGTTAAGGAAGCCCTGCTGTGGTGTGCGGCAATCAGAACCGGTCGATGCGGAGCTGTTTCTCAAACACGCCGCCACCCAGTGTGGCCTGAACGATCACCGTTGCCATGGAGACTGAAATCAGCACGGCTGCTGACGTTTCGTAAGAGCCCGTCAGTTCGAAGACGATCAGGGTGGTGGAGATCGGCGCGCCGAGCACAGCACCGGAGATTGCGCCCATGCCTACGAGGGTGAAAAAGGCCTGGGCGAGATCGCCATGGCCTGTGAGCGCGGCCATGACGGCGCCGAAGACACCGCCAATCATCGCTCCGACGAAGATGGAGGAGGAGAAGACCCCGCCGCCGAAACGCGCGCCAAGACAGAGCGTGGTGGCCGCGATTTTGGCGACCGCCAGGATGAGCATGAAGGCGGCGCTGTAGCCTGTGGCGATGGCTGTGGCGGTGGCTTCATAGCCGACGCCCAGAACCTGAGGATAGGCGAGGGCGAAAACGCCGATGACGATGCCTGCAAGCGGTGGAAGGCCCCAGACAGGAATCTTGATATTTCGCGCAAGCCGCGCGCCTACGGTCGGCGCTGCAACCCATGCCCGGATCATGACGATGGCGAGGCCTGCGGCGATGAGACCCATAAATGGTGTGCCAAGGAAGAAGATCACTGGTGTGGACGAGAAGTCTGGTGAAGTGAAGACCGCGTCATTGCCGAAGATGAGGCGAGTGACCAGCGAACCAGACACGCTGGCGACGGCGATCGGGCCAATATCTGAGGTCCGGTAGCGCCCCAGAATGACTTCATGTGCAAAAAGAAGGCCGGCGAGCGGCGCGTTGAAAGAGCTGGCGACAGCCGCGGCAGCGCCACAGCCGAGCAGAGCGCGGATCTGAGCCGGGGTCAGTTTCAGGCGATAAGCGAAAAACCCTGAGAGCACAGCACCGATATGGACGGCAGGTCCCTCCCGGCCTGCGCTTGCGCCCGAGCCCAGCGAGGCGACGGCCAAAAGGAATGTCTGAAGGCCATCTTTCAATGACATATGGAGGCTGGAGAGCGGCGTGGTGCGGCCTTTACGGTCAAGCACATGACGGCGGGCATTGATGACATCTCGAATGCCGCCAAGGCGTGGATCGCCTCGAATGCCGAGCTTCAGGCCCAGGTAAAGCAGCAGGGAAACGACACATCCACCGATAATCGGGATCATCAGAGCGCGAATGGGATGCAGGCGTGTGACGGCACTGGTGATCCGCTCATCGCTTGCGCCGAAACCGATAAATTCGACCCCGACAATAGCCCCGCGGAGCGCTGACATGACCAGACCAACAAGTAGTCCACAGAAAAGTGCCAGCAGCCAGACCTTGGATTCAGAGACAAGACTCCGCCGACTATAGCGTGAGACCATCGCCTTGGACTGCGATGCCCGTTTTTTGATACCTTCTGTGACGGACTCTGTGACTGACATGGGATTTCACAAACGCCCTTTGCCATGGTGGGTCAAGCTTGTGATGAGCGTCATCTAACTTACTTTAGAAACAGTGATTGAATCGCGAAACCAGAGATTAAAATTCACTCGCTCCTACCGGACATGGGTTGGGCGTCATTCGCTTTTGGAATGAGCGGCATTGTCGAACCTGATTCACGTGGTTAGTAAGAAGCGAACACGGAGCATAGATCGAATGACCGACGATATTGGATATCAGGCGCTCACTCAGGCTGCGATGAGAGGAGTGATGAAGGAGGCGCTGAAGCTGGCGGCTTCTGATGCGGGGCTTCCGGGCAACCACCATTTCTACATCTCATTCCGGACCCGTGCGCCGGGCGTGCAGATTGCCGACCATCTTCTGACGAAGTATCCGGAAGAAATGATGATCGTCGTCCAGCACCAGTTCTGGGATCTGGAAGTCGGTGATCGCAAGTTCGAGCTCGTGCTCCAGTTTTCTGGTGTGCCGCAGCATCTGGAAATCCCGTATTCTGCGGTGACGCGCTTCCATGACCCGAGCGTTGATTTCCTCATGGTGTTTGAGCCAACGAGCGCGAATTATCGTGATGAGGTCGAGCCTGTGCGTGAAGATATTTCAGACGCGCCTGAGCAGGCTGCGCCAGAAGCCGATGTGGCTGATGAAGCGCGTCCGGCAAGTGACGGCACGGTCGTTCAGCTCGACACCTTTCGCCGGAAATAGACTTTGTCTGACGCACCAGAGGAAAAGCCGCGCCTGTCTGATGAGGACATGCTGGCGCGGTTTCGCAATGCCAAAAAACGGCCTGCCTGTTCCGACACGCTCGGCATGGAGCTGATTGAGGTCAATCAGGACGCCATGACGCTGAAAATGGCGTTCACGGCCAGCGAGGCCTTTAGCAATCCAACCGGTGCCATCCAGGGCGGGTTTCTGACCGCCATGCTGGATGAGGCCATGTCAGTCTGCTGTATTATTGCGTCCAACATCTCAATGACTGCGCCGACACTTGAGTTGAAGACGAGCTATCTGAGGCCTTTGTTTCCGGGGCCGGCAACAGCGCATGCGCGTATCCTAAAGTTCGGGAAGTCTACGGCCTTCATGGAAGCTGAGCTGTATGATCCTGAGGGACGTATGGTCGCAAAGGCGAGCGCCACCGCCGCGCCGAAGCCTTTCAAACGGTTCTAGCGAAGCCACTTTTAAACCTCCCTTCATTCTTTTTCTTGCCCTACTCTATTGCCACGAGCGATGTGTTGCTGAGGGAGTGCTGCATGGATTGGGTATCTGGACGTCGCCGGTTTCTGAAAATTGCGGTTGGCACAACCACGGTGATGGGGCTGGCCCCCCTGGCTTTCGGGCAGGACGGCGACTGGTCAGCGACAGAGGATGCTGTTCGGAAAGCCCCGGCGCGACTGAGCGAAATCGAGGCTGAGATTGGCGGTCGGATCGGCGTGTCGGCTGTGAATCTCGACACCGGTTTTTACACTGACCCATCGCGGCGATGAGCGGTTTGCCATGTGTTCGAGTTTCAAATGGCTGCTAGCGGCGCTCGTGCTGAAACAGGTGGATGCCGGCGACCTTTTACTGGAGCAGACCGTCTATTTCACGCGAGAAGATATGGTCCCCCACGCGCCGGTGACGGAATCGGCGCTCGGTTTGGGGTATCTGACGGTCGCTGAACTTTGCGAGGCGACAGTTCAGACCAGTGATAACCCGGCCGCGAACCTGTTGCTGAGACTGATTGGCGGGCCGGAAGGCTTTACGGAGATGCTACGCGCCGACGGAGCTGATACGACCCGGCTCGACCGGTGGGAGCCTGAGCTGAACGCCAATACGCCCGGCGATCCGCGCGACACAACGACACCGAATGCCATGGTGAGTTTGATGGGATACTATCTCTTCGGTGCAGGCTTGAGCGGCAGAAGTGCAGATCTCGTAAAAGAATGGATGACGGGCGCTACAACTGGCCTTGATCGACTGAGAGCCGGTTTTCCAGACTATTGGATTTCAGGCGATAAAACGGGCACGAGTTCGAACGATCAGACGAATGATGTCGCTTTTGCGTTTCAGCCATCCACGCCAAATCAGCCTGTGCTTATTTCAAGTTATCTGAATGTTTCGGATCCGATGACGCGGGATCCTGTTCACGCCGAGATTGGTCAGTTGGTGATGAAGGCGTTGGCCTGATCATCAAGAAGGCGCGATCGCATGATGATGCGCTCCCGTTCGCCTTCCTTCCGCTCCACGAGCAGTCTGGCCACCTGGCTGTCATCAAAGAAGGCTGAGCCCGTGAGGCTGTCGAGCAGAGCTTTGGCGAGATTGTCGAGATCCATATGTGGCGGATCGCCTGTATACTCCATCAGAATATGGACTTCGAAATCGCCATAGGATGGCCGAACGTGGAAATCCTTACGGAAGAACTCTTTGAAAAGCGGCTTATAGTATTTGGCCTGAGTGGTAATACCATTGCAGGACGCTTCCAGCGTCCCGTCATCGAGCAGGCGCGCCCGTACCTTACCTTTACCGACCCATCCATCCATTCGCGGCTATCCTTTCGCTCCGTGCAGGAAGCCCATAGCCGCGACAGAATGCAAGTGGTTCAGGCCCGGGGGCGTTTGGAAACGCCGCGGCGGCTTGTCACCAGAAGCGCGAACCAGACGAGACCACCAAGGATGAGCAGAGCTTCAAAGCCGACGATCGCCAGAGCCAGATAGCCTGAATTTTCCTGACCCGTCAGAAGCGGGCCTATGAACATGATTGCCAGAGTGATCACAGATGCGCCGCCAATAAAAGCGTAATACATCCAGTGTCTTCCGGTGGAATTCAGCTCGCGAAGTGAGATTTCGTGTTGCATCGTTCTTTCTCCTTTACGGGGAAAACAACGAGTACCAAGGCTTATGGTTTCCAGTTAACCTGTATTTTTTGATTTTGTTAACTATGAATTCATCAGTATTTACAAAGAGATAACGATATCAAAGCCAGCCTGAGAGTTCTCTGCGGGTGAGCTGCTCCAGAAGGTCGATGGCTGGATCAGTGTCATTGAGACAGGGCAGTGAGGCGAAGTGCTCACCGCCGGCTTCGAGGAAGGAGTCCCGGCCCTGCATGGCAATTTCTTCGAGCGTTTCGAGACAGTCTGAGATGAAGGCAGGAGCGGCAACGGCGACCTTTTTCACGCCTTGGCCGGGCAGGGCTTCAAGTGTTTTGTCGGTATAGGGCTGTAGCCATTCCTGCGGGCCAAAGCGTGACTGGAAAGTGACGCGGCAGAAGTCTTCGCTCCAGCCCATTTGCTCGCGGACCAGGCGCGTCGTCTTGTGGCAATGGCAGTGATAGGGATCACCTGCCTCGAAATAGCTTTTCGGAATGCCGTGATACGACATGAGTAGCACGTCGGGTTTGAAGTCGAGTGCGGACAGACTGGTTTCCAGAGACTTGCAAAGCGCGTCAATATAGGCGGGATCATCATGAAAGGCAGGCGCCGTGCGCAAGGCGGGCTGCCAGCGCATGGCTTTGAGCACGTCGAAGGTCTTGTCGCAGACAGACGCCGTGGTCGACGCCGAATATTGCGGATAGAGTGGCAGGACCATGATGCGGGTACAGCCGTCTTCCTTGAGCGCGTGGATCTTGCTCTCAATGGAGGGATTTCCGTAGCGCATGGCAAAATCAATCTTGAGCGTATCGCTGCCCATACGTGCATTGAGCTTTTCAGCCTGAGCCTTGGTGTAGACCAGCAGCGGCGAGCCATGCTCGGTCCAGACCTGCTTATAGGCGTGGCCGGATTTGGACGGTCGGAAGGTGAGGATCGGTCCCTGAAGGACGAGCTGCCAGATGAGCGGATTGACCTCAACGACGCGGCGATCGGACAGAAACTCCGACAGATAGCGCCGCATGGAGCCGTAATCGGTGCCGTCGGGCGTACCTAGATTGATCAGAAGCACGCCAATTTTGCCCTGACGGATGACAGGATGGTCTTTCGGCATGCTCATGTAAAATTCCCTCGATACTTATTTGGTGGCCCGAGCCTGGACATAGCGCATTTTTGATCAGCGCAAGACCTCTCTTATGAGAATTTGGATTGCGGTTCTATGCGAGGCGGTGCTTAGCTGGCCTCCGCAAAACAAGTTTAGATCGGGGAATTTCTCATGAATATCATCAAATCGGCCCTGGCAGGATCAGCCTGCTTCCTGCTGGCCGGAACGGCGAGTGCAGACGTTTCACACATTGTTTTCTTTGAGCTGAACGATAACAGCCCTGAAAAAATGGATGCGCTGATCGAAGGTGCATACGAGCATCTCTGCGATATTGATGGCGTGACAGCGTGTGAAGTGGCCTCGCGTATGACATCGCGACAAGCCGGGCCGAACGACAAGGCCTATGATGTCGCGCTGATTGTGACGCTCGACAGCGCTGAGAGCCTGACCGCCTATGACACAGACCCGGAGCATTTGGCTTTCATCGGCAAATACCGTGAGAACTGGAAAAGTGTCCGCGTGATGGACAGTGATATCGTCGCGGCTGACTGATCAGGATTTTGTTTGCGTCTGCGGCTTTCCAGTCGCGGACGCAAACAGGCCTGGCAGGTACGCACCAAGCGCAAAGGCGCGATAGACGTACATCAGCAAAAACGCGACCCAGACGCCTGTATTCCCAAACAATTGCCGGAAGGCGAGGTCTGTCGCCACATATAGTGCGGTGGTGATGACGGCTGCATTCCGCAGCGCCTTGCCGCGTGTGGCGCCAAGGAAAAAACCATCGAGCTGCCAGCATGGTACGCCGATCAGGGGCACCACGGCGCAATAGGGCAGGAAAGCGAGCGCAATCTGCTTCACGTCAGCGTCGCGCACAAAGGTGTCGATGAGCCATCCGCCGGCGAGATAGTAGACCACGCTGATCATCAAACCCGATACCAGAGCGATCTCTGTTGTGAGCCGCATGGCGCGGTAGAGGCGGTGCTTGTCTCGCGCCCCATAGGCTTCGCCGATCTCTTTTTCCGCGACGAAGGCATAGCCATCCAGAACGAAGGCCGAGACGGTGACGAACTGGAGCAGGACTTCGTTTCCGGCGAGCGTCGCAGTGTCGATGCTGGCGCCGGAATTCACAAACCAGGCGAAGACGAAAAGCAGAGCGAGCGTGCGGATAAGAATATCGCGATTGGCTGTGAAGAGCGCGATCAGCTTGGCCTTATCAAAGAGGGCAGGTGACCGGCCCAGACCTGAGCGCACCATATAAAGCCCCACAATCACCGAAACCCATTCGCCGATGGCCGTCCCGGCGCCAATGCCTGCCGGGCCAAGATCGAGCCCGGCGACGAACCAGATGTCGAGCCCGCAATTCACGCCGTTCATGATGATCTGAACGACCAGAAGCTGACCCGTCTTTCCCATGCCGAGCAGCCAACCCGTTATCGCGTAACTGATCAGAAGAGCAGGAGCGCCCCAGATGCGCGCGTTCCAGTAACTGCCTGCCAAATTCTTCACCTCATTCGTTGCGGCAAAGGGCTGGAAGACTAGATGTTTCAGGAGGGGAGAGAGCAGCAAGATGGCCAGGCCGAGCGCCGCGCCGGTTAAAAGCGCGCGCTGCAGCGTGGCGCTGACTTCATCATGCTGATCTGCCCCAGCCGCTTGGGCGACAAGGCCCGTCGTGGACATGCGCAGAAAACCAAAAGCCCAATAGAGAAAGGTCATGGTGACGACGGCAATGCCGACCGCGCCAATATCCACCTCAGTCCCGTGCAGACCCATGACGGCAGTATCGACGACGCCTGTTGAGGCGGTCGCGGCCTGCGCCAGCATAACCGGCACGGCAAGCCTGATGACTTTGGATCGGGTGAGCGGTTGAAGGGCCATCAGAGCCGCTTAAGCGAGTATGGCGCGCCGGGCAATTGGTTGCAGGAGGGCAGGTGCCCGGCTGTGCACATCAAGCCTTTTGCCGAAGTTCTTTCAGAAGGCCTTCACAGGCTTGTTCGACTAAGTCGATCGTCTGATCAAACTTCTTGTTGAAATAGGGGTCAGGCATATCGCGCAGGGGCTGGTCGGGCGCATAGTCGAGATACCGGCGCACGGGCGTATTGTTGCCTTCCGGGCGATAGCGTTCGACGTCTTTCTGGTTCTTCTCGTCCATGACCAGAATGAGATCGAACTCTTCGTAATCAGTGCGGCGGAACTGGCGCGCTCTCAGGGCGGACATGTCGTATCCTTTCTGAAGCGCCGCCTTCTGCATGGGGCCATGCGGCGCGCTGCCGATATGCCAGCTGCCAGTGCCCGCACTATCAATGCGGAGCGGCAGGCCGGCGTCTTTCGCCTTCTGACGCAGAACGATTTCTGCGGTGGGCGAGCGACAGATGTTTCCGAGACAAACGAACAAGACAGACTGAATCATGTGCCTGAAGCTATGCCGTCTGGCGAGGATGTCAGTACGCAGAACGTCCAAATCCTATTTTTGGGAAAAATTGCCGCTTATTCGGATTTACAATGCCGATCTTGCTCGTTAGTGACGCCGTTCCCGCCAAAACAGGCAAACTGTTGCGTGGCAACCTAGGAGATAGACTATGAGCGTCCGCTCTTTTCCCGCTAATCCAAATGTCGGCATTGTCGGCGCTACTGGCATGGTCGGAGAAATGATGCGCAA
>PABS01000130.1 GCA_002699325.1 Ponticaulis sp.
CGAACGTGGACTGCGGCAGATCTGGGATGAACGCAATCTCCACCTTCGCAGAGCGATTCGCGACCATGAATGGCGCGATGCCTACTTTCTGGCTGCAAACCATGGTCTGTCTGAGGGCGGCGATTTCGCAGAAGGTGAATTTTTTGCCGGTTGGGTCGCGCTTCGTTATCTTGATGAGCCCGAGGTTGCTCTGCGCCACTTCCAGAGGCTCGAAAATGGTGTCACGACGGCCATCAGTCTGTCCCGCGCCCGTTTCTGGGTCGGCGAGGCCTACACAGCGCTCGGCCAGACCAACGAAGCACGCGCCGCTTATCAGCGGGCCATGCAGGACATTACCTATTTCTACGGTCAGCTTGCCGCGCAGCGGCTGGGGATCAATACAATTACTCTGCCCCCGGCAGCTCAGCCAACCGCCGCAGATCGCGAACGCTTTGAAAGCCTGGAACTCGTCAAGGCGCTTCGTATCCTGGCAGAGGCCGGAGAGGACTATCAATTCCGCCGGATATCCTATCATCTCGACGATCTGCTGCAGACAGAAGCCGAGTATGCCCTGCTCTATGAACTGGCATCAGGTTATCAATTGAGACAGGCCGGTGTACGCGGTGCAAAGGCTGGCGTTTCGAAAGGTATTATTGCCCCGAATGCCGCCTTCCCGACATTTGATTTCCAGATTCCGGCATCGCGTTCTTCCATGTCCGCAGACCCAGCGCTGATTTCAGCCCTGACCCGTCAGGAAACCGAGATGAACGCCAAGGCGATCTCATCGGCTCGGGCATATGGCCTGATGCAGCTTCTGGATGGCACCGCACGTGCGCAGGCGCGTCGTGAAAACGTCAGTTATCGTCAGTCCTGGCTCCTGGATGACCCGGAATATAACGTTACGCTCGGCCGGTCATATCTTGGAGATATGATCGACCGGTTCGACGGCTCCTACATCATGGCGATTGCAGCTTATAACGCTGGTCCAAGCCGACCTGCCCGCTGGATCGAAGAATATGGTGATCCGCGACGCGGCGAGATCGATCCTATCGACTGGATTGAATCCATTCCGTTTTCGGAGACCCGAAACTATGTCCAGCGCGTGCTGGAGAATACTCAGGTCTACCGTTACATGCTGGCAGGCGGACCAGCNCCGCTNGAACTNACCTCAGATCTGAGCCGNGGNCATTANNATCTCACTGAAACGGGCGGGATCAACATTCCCGCCTGTCAGAACCACAACAACCGGATCTGTTCCTGACAGCGGGATCTTTCCAGCCATCAAGGCAGCCAGGGCTGCCGCCCCGCCCGGCTCACAAACCACTTTCAGAGCCAGAAATGCGAAGCGTACAGCGGCCTTGACCTCCTCATCGCTGACGCAACCAATGCCTGTCAGGTGTTGCCGNTTGACGGCAAANGTGAGCTCNCCCGGGCTTGGCGAGAGCAGAGCATCGCAGATTGAGCGCGCGTCAGAACTATTGGTTTCGCGCTGTCCGCTTTGCAAGGATCGCGCATGGTCGTCGAAATCCTGAGGCTCGGCACCGTAAATTCTTGTATCAGCCCAGTGTTCATGAACAGCGAGTGAGATACCCGAAATNAGCCCGCCACCCCCAACACAACAGACAAGCGCCTGAGGCAGAGCAGNGTCCGGGTACTGGTTGACGATTTCCAGGCCAGCCGTGCCCTGCCCGCTCATGACGTAAAANTCGTCATANGAGGGCACGACGATTGAGCCCTTATCCTGAGCGATTGTCGCCGCGATCTCTTCGCGGCTCTGGTTGAACCTGTCGTANAAAACGATCTCCGCGCCGTCGCGCCGCACACCGTCAATTTTGATCTGNGGGGAGTCTTCCGGCATAACGATGATTGCTTCAACGCCNAGCAGTTTTGCNGCGCNCGCAACGCCCTGCGCATGATTACCTGATGAGAACGCCACTACGCCGCGCTTTCGCTCCTCGGCGGTGAGACGGCAAATCCTGTTATAGGCNCCCCGGATCTTGAAGCTGCCCGTCTGCTGCAANGGTTCGGCCTTCACATAGACCGGCATACCCACAAGCGCATCGAGTTGCGCATTTCGAAGAAGCGGCGTCTGGACAGCAATGCCCGAGAGCTTTTCGGCGGCNTCGACAACGTCGGCATAGGTCGGAAGGTTATTGTTCATGGCGCGGGCTGACAGACTGAGACACCTGCCAGAGGGGTCAGCTCTTTCCAGTCATCAGGTTTAATCAGCGTGATGCTGGCTTCAGGAATGCGCTGTCCGCCNATGAGTTCTTCGCCCGGTGTGAGACGNAGCTCTACGCGGGTCCCGTCCTCCGATGTGAANTTTTGTTCGGTCATTTGCTGACCAAAAATATCACCGCCCAGACCGGTTTGTTTCAGGTTTAAAGTTTTTCCCTCATGCCAGTACTGGGCTTCACCCGATGCTGCCTTTGAAAAGAANACAAAGTTCGGTTGCTGGCGCCGNGTCCAGAGGAAGACACCACATTCACCCACGTTGAGAGACTGCGCATCCAGCCCCTGCTTGCTGGCACGCACACCGGTACTCGCGAGAGCCGCTGCGCTGGTCGCTGGCGCTTCGGGCACTGGCACACCAGAGGTTGCGCAGGCCATCAGTGCGAACAGTGCCGATCCGAACAAGAGCGACTGCTTTGAGACAGATTTCATGCCTTACCCCGGAATTGCGTGTTGATAGACGAACCTGTCCCGGCCTTCAGAGAGGAAGCCGAGCAGGATCAACGCCTGCGCCGTTTCCGGCTGTGAATTTGAAACATTTGCCTGAAACCGGCCCGTCGCATCGAGTCCAACCTCCAGACGTCCTTCCACCTCTTCGCCAGCAGCATTTTGCCCGGCAAGCGAGAGAACAACATCACCCTCCTGACATGAGATCGGCCCTTCAAGCTCCGGTCCGCGCCACTGCCATCGGCTTTCCATGCGTGTGAGAAGATTGGTCCAGATGCGTCCCTCTGCCTTCATGCATTCACGGTCGCGGATGACAGCATCGACGATATCAAGCCGAAACTCACCATTGAGCTCCCGGATTTCTGATTGAATGCTGATCAGTTCGCGAGTCGTACCGGCCATGCGCACATCTTTCAGAGACAAACGTCCACCTGGTGTGAGACTCATCACACCGCGCCCGGTGACGGCGTTTCCGCTGAGCTCAAATTCGCTCGTCAGGGATCCGGTCAAAAGAGCCAGAGCGCGGGTTGAAATACGAGCGTCGCCTACAGCCTGCGCCCCATACCGAATCCCTCGGACCTCCCCCCGCCAGACCGTGCCTTCAGCTGAGGAATAGAGGATCAAAGGATCACACTTCTGAGCAGCATGCATAACGAACTCAACCGGCATCATGGCAAATGCCGCAACAACTGCGATTGCGATGGTCAATGCGCCGTAGAAAATCCATCTCATGAGGCTGCGACTCGCATCATCTCAACATTGCCGCGCAAACCGCCACCTTCAGGTCGTTTGCGCAAGTCGGCGCGCTGGACCAGCACTGCGTACTGCTGTTCGAGTTCGGTGAGCCAGGTCATGAGCGTTTGAGGATTTGCAGCATCAAACCAGACTGTCAGCCCACCACTGGCTGATGGCTGAAGCCGGATGATTTCCAACCCTCGTGCGCCCGCTGTGCGGCTGAGGAGCAGTTCAAGGCTCTCATTCTGTCCCTGAACAGCGCGGTTTGATCCGGTATCAAAGGTCTGCATCATGGAAAGACCAGAAAAGACCTGGCTCGCATCGCCAGCCATGCGTCGATAGTCCCGTCTGGCATCCTCACGCTCTTCAAGGAGCGGTGTGAGGACTAGAAAATAGAGCACGAAAATGATGGTCAGCCCGCCAGCGGAGAGGATCATCAGCTTTTCCCGGTCGGAACGACCTGCCCACCACGTCATCATGAGATCGCACCTCCGAGAATGGCTTCACCAACCAGCATGCCGTTTTCCTGACGCGCACCACCGAGTTGAATAGGGATACCCTGCCGATCAAAAGTCTGTTTCAGCGCGTCGCGGTCCTGATATCCGGAAAATCTGAGGGTCGCCGTCAGACGCCCCGTTGACCGGTCATAGGAAAACCCGTCGAGCTCAACGCCTTCGACAGATCGAACACCAGTGTAGAATGCAGATGCGAGTTCAATAAAGCTTGGCATGCCTGATCCGGCGCCCGCGCCCTGAAGCTTGCTCACAACCGCGCGGCGTGGATCGAGCACATCACCCGCGCTCGGGAAGGCGGCTGCATAAGCTGAACGCATTTCGTCATAGAGACGGTCGGTTTCAGAGTTCAGCTGAACCACGCTCAGACCAAGAGATCCCAGCCATACAGCCAGCGCCAGACCGGCCAGTGCGAAGGTCCCTGTCCAGCCAGAAATGCCGATTTTCATCTTCCGCTTCGGCGCGAATCTGCCCTGCCGAAGATTGATGCCAGCACCATCAAGAAGCGGGCTCGAAATAAAGCGGGGATAAGAAATCTTTCCGGCAGCGTTCAGGATCAGCTCAGCCGGCAGCGGCGCCTGCGGCACCACCGGCTGAGAGCCTTCATAAACATCAATCTCGGTCACATCCAATTGATGAAGCAAGGCTGGCAGGAGGATGCTGGCGAGTTTCGGTTCAATGGCGAGAGCCGGTGCGATGCCATTGCTGACAAGCAGGCGATCATCGCCATCATAGATAACACTTCCGCCGCTACCCGTAATCAGGCTCGTTTCTGGAATCAGCTCGACGCGAGAGGCAAACTCTTCCGAATAGTCTGACAATTGATCGAGAATTTCGGAGAGCCGGTTGAGCGAGATCACCGCCGCATGGCGCGCGCCCGGCTTGACCGGATCTTTCGGCCCCAGCGCGAGATGCTGCGAAGATACAGGTTGGCTGAGCTCATCTTCGAGCTGGTAAAGGCCCGCCGTTCGCAGTTCTTCGACAGACCGCGCAGCGGCTTCAATCTCGGACAAAAAGACATCTGTTCCAGCGACCAGCCAGACAATGCGATCAGCCTGAACTGTCTCAATCAGATCGGCTGGAATGAGTTCGACCTCGCCCGGTGTTCGCGCGAGATACCATTCCGGCGCACTTAGCCCGTCAGGCTGGATGGCAAACAGGACACTCATTCATCTACTCCGAGGCGTCGACGCAGCAAGACGGCCTGCCCCGCTTCTCCCAACTGGAATATGGCCTCATAACTTGAGACGCTATCCAGGTACACAATTTCACCGCTCAGGCGGAAGTAATTCGACCGCAGCCCGAGCAAGCTTGTCACAGTCTGCTCCGGATCAATCGATGCCAGAGTTGCCTGTGAGAGGAACGCTTCCATATCAGAATGCTCGATCTCGCTCTGCTGTCGCATGACCGCCATCATAGACTCAAGCGTGATCTGACCGTTGTAGACCGCAACCATTAGCGGCGCGTCCCGCTGTGTCATGGTATTCACGTTAAAACTGCCGACCTGAAGGCCGGGTCGCGCGCAAACATAAGGCGCGATCTGGCGATAGATTTCAGGTGTGTATCCATAAACATCGAGGAGTTCGAGCGGGGTCACCATGAACGTATTCCCGATCGAACGCGGCTCTGGTAGCCCGGCGTAAAAACCAGCCTCAGCACCAAGCGGCCGCATATTTGAGTCGGCGTCGAGCCAATCTGCTGCAGTCGACATCAAGCGGTTGGCCTCGCCCTGAGGAAAGCCAAGCGCCTTGAGGAGTTCGACGTAAAATTTCCTGGCGTCCACAGCGGGCTGGGGTGTGGGCCCGGCTGCTTCATCGTCTTCGCTTTCATCTGGTTGTGCGAGACTATTAAGGTTGAAACAATTGGAGCCATCCTCAATCCGAGCTCGAACTTCTCCGCCTTCAATGCTGAAACGAAACGGTATTCCCAGAGCTGGCGTAAACCTCGTGATCCGGCCTTCTGTCATCTCATAGAGCTGCCGAAGCCTGACCTGCGCCAGCTGTTCAGCGCCCTGAATATACCATGCCGCCTGCCCGCGGGCCTCAGAATAGCCCGTCATTCGCTGGCTTGCGGCTATAGTCTGAACCACCGTCACGCTCAGCGCAGCAAGTGTTGAAACAAGCAGGAGAACGATGAGAAGTGCGGCACCATCATCATGGGATTCTCGTGACCGACAGATCATAGCAGCGCTCCTGTTGGTGTCAGGAACAACCACTCAAATTCCTCTCCGTCATTCCGAACGAAAGTCAGCCGGACCGCAGGAGGAGCACCAAAAGGATCGCCCTCAGTGCTGCGCCATTGAGGCACCCACTGTTGACCTTCCCGGAACTCCACAAAGGCATCCCGAACACCCTCCATGAGCACCTGTTCCAGGCCTTCTGAACTGTAAGGTGTGTCGGCTGCTGTCTGAACGCGCCTGATCAGCCGATCGCCTTCAAAACTATATCGGACTGACATCAGACTGCTTCTTGGCTCGGCCAATTCAGGATTGGTCCAGCCATCACGGACAAAGGCAAACAACATGGTCGAATCACCGACACCGCCTCCGAGAAATCGTACTTTCGGGTCAATCCCGGGCCGACTTTCAGCTGCACGTGGCACCCATTGGAGCAGATCATCACGGATCCGGGTGTGGAGGCTCGCATAGACCGAGACATCCCCGGAGACGCGCTCAAGCGACTCCTTGCTCGACACCGTTCGCATGATCAGGGTCGTCCCCCCCGCCGTCAAAATGGCGATGATGAAAAGCGAGATCATCACCTCAACAAGCGTGAAACCGCGATCACTGGACATTGGCGGGCTCTGTCTGAAATCCGTTGCGGACCTGCAGCACCTGCTGTGCGTCACGCAGGCGGACGCTGACCATGACGCTTCGAAGGTTGGTTTCACCGGTTTCCTGAATGTCTCGCTGCCAGTCGAAATCATACCCACCCATGCTCACTTCGCCGTCACTGACACCAAGAACCAACTGAGGCTGAAGCCGTGTTTCGACCAGAATATTTTCCGCTACGAAACCGGCAAACATGCGCGCTTCAAGCTGGTTGGCTGACAAAACATTCTGCGTCACGAGTGACACAGCTGATACTGCCGCGAGCGCAAACACGGCGAGCGCGACAATGCTCTCGAGAAGAGAGAAACCAGCCTCGCCGGCTGAACTTTTACCGGGGTCCTGTCTGTACGACATTCACATTCCCCGATCGGTCGACTTCAAAACGATAGGCAGACGCTTTCCAGGCAAGCTGAAATTCTTTCTCAGTGGCAATTCCCGCCGCATCGAACCAGATGTCCGGACGGACTGGGGGGTCTTCTTCCTCTGTTGTGTTAAAGCGCGGCTCGTCTTTTCCAGGCATATTCACGCGCACGTCTTCTGAGAGCGTGAAGGCGGTCAGACTGCCAACATCCCGCGGCGGCTGCCAGACGCCATCGCGGAAGAACAGTGGCTGAACTATAAGGTCCTCAATCAGAATCCCCTGAGGCTCACCAGAAAAGGTGGCAATCCGCGCCGATGTTCTAAGGGCGTTTTCCAACTGGATGCGATCTGCTTCGAGAGGGGTTGGTGTGCGCGGAATCGACAGGATGATGAAGCCGGAAGCGAGGCCCACGATGAACAGGGCCACCATGATCTCAACCAGGCTAAATCCGCCATCCGATCTCGTCTGCGCCGCGAGCAATCACTCCTCCCAATTGCCGATATCTGCATCCAGGTCTTCACCGCCCGGACGGCCATCAGCGCCGAATGAGAAGATGTCCACGCGGCCATTCTCACCGGGGAAACGATACTGATAAGGATTGCCCCATGGATCGTTTGGAATGCTACCGCGCGTGAGATAGCCGCCAGTACGATAGCGCGAGGTCTGATTTCCGCTAGTCGGTTCACGGATCAGCGCTTCCAGACCCTGCTCATTGGAAGGATAATCCAACATATCGAGGCGGTATTGTTCGAGCGCTGACTCAAAGGTGCGAATATCTGTCTGCGCCTTCTGAACCATTGCGGAGTCACGCGCGGGTAACACGTTGATCAGCACGACAGTCGCCAGTAGGCCCATAATGAATACGGCTACCATGATCTCCGTCAGACTGAAGCCATCGTCGTTCTTGCCGTCCGACTGGCGCGCTGTGAGCGCTGCGAGCATGGCTTTGAGAGGTTTCATCAGGTACTCCAACTATCCGATTACAAAAGTGTTCAGTTGCAGAATTGGCAGCATGATCGCCAGAACAATCACGGCAACCATTCCACCCAATATCAAAATTATCAGCGGCTCCAACAGGCCGAGTGCCACCGATGTTGCGGCCTCAAATTCATCCTCAAGGTAACGCGCACCACGCAGCAGCATATCCGGAAGTTGCCCACTCGCTTCACCGCTGGCAGCAAGTTGCGTGATCAGCGACGGAAATACGCCCGAGGCTTTCATCGTGCGGCTGATGCCAGCACCTTCACGCACGCGGACAATCATTTGAGAGACGGCATCCTGAAAGACAGCATTGTTGAGACTCCCCCTTGCTGCAGCAAGGCTCTCAAGCACAGGCGCGCCATTGCCAAGCAGGGTGGAAAGCGTGCGCGCAAATCGTGCTGTGTTCATCTGTCTGAGCATATTGCCGATCACCGGCAGCTTCAGCATGAAGCCATCAAAGGCGTACTTGATCCGCTTTTGTTTCAGCAATCGCGAAAAGCCGAAGCCGAGCAAGATTATCAGCGCCAGAAGGATCAGGCCATAATTCTGCAGCCCGTTACTGATGCCGATCACCATACGGGTCAGCGTCGGAAGCTGCTGATCCATGGTTGTGAACTGTTCAACCACCTTCGGGACGACAAAGGTCATCAGACCGATCATCACGATCGTCGCGGTCACAGCCAGGACACACGGATAAATCAGAGCGGTCTGAACCGTCTGCCGGACCTTGCGTGACCGTTCCAGATATTCTGCCAAGCGTTCGAGCACCGCCCCCAGATCGCCCGAAGCCTCACCCGCAGCCACGATAGACCGGTAAAGCGTACTGAATGCCTTCGGGTGTTCAGCCAGAGCCTCGGACAGACGATAGCCCTCCGTGACGGATGTTCGGATCGACAGCATGGTCTTACGGACGCCGGGTTTGTCGGCCTGGGTAGCAGACGCCTGAATAGCTTCTTCCACCGGTGTACCCGAG
This sequence comes from Ponticaulis sp., assembly GCA_002699325.1. Classification (GTDB taxonomy): domain Bacteria; phylum Pseudomonadota; class Alphaproteobacteria; order Caulobacterales; family Hyphomonadaceae; genus Ponticaulis. Next base: position 9,051 of record PABS01000130.1, read on the forward strand.
CCGATCATCATGGCCCACTGACGCGTGATGAGCAGAAGATCAGAAGAGGAGAGCGCCGAACGCTCGAAGGCTGTAAATCGTGAGGAGGGCTTTTCTTTCGCCTCGCCCAGCTTAATCGGCGTGAGCTGACGTACGCGCAACTCCCGGCGCGCAGCCCGCGCCGAATCCGCCGCAATCACGCCTTTTTCACGTTTCCCGGTGGGAGCGAGCGCCACATATTCAAATGTTGGCATTGCCCTCTCCATCAGGGCGACACACCCGTAGCACTTCCTGAGCGGTTGTTACGCCTTCGCGGACTTGCTGAACGCCGTTCTGGAAGAGGCTCTCGCTCGTCTTGAAGGCATGAGCTTCCATTTCATGTTCGGACGCCTCATCATGGATCAGACGGCGCAGGGTCTGGTCAATCGGTATGAGTTCGAACACACCAGCGCGGCCTTCAAAGCCTGTACTGCTGCAGGCCATGCAGCCTTTTTCGCGGTAGAAGGTCATCTCAGTGCCTGGAGCGAGGCCAAGCGATTTCAGCTCGTAATCATCGGGTTGATACGGCTCACGGCACGACTTGCAGAGCCGGCGTACAAGACGCTGAGCCAGCACGCCACGGAGCGTAGAGCTTAGAAGGAAGGGCTCAATCCCCATATCGCGCAGGCGCGTCACCGCGGCGATTGCGGAGTTTGTGTGCACCGTCGACAACACAAGGTGGCCTGTCAGCGACGCCTGTACGGCGATCTCGGCGGTCTCAAGGTCACGAATCTCACCGACCATAACGACATCAGGGTCCTGACGCAGAATGGCGCGCAGGCCGGCCGCAAAAGTCAGCCCAACCTTTGTGTTGACCTGCGTCTGCCCTACGCCATCGAGGCCGTACTCAATCGGGTCTTCGACTGTCAGAATATTCCGGGTCTGATTGTTCAGCATGGAGAGGCCAGAATACAGCGTCGTCGTTTTACCGGAGCCCGTCGGACCCGTAACCAGCACAATCCCGTTCGGGCTCTTCAGAAGTTCGCGGAAGACGTCCAGCGAGGCCTCTTCCATCCCCAGATCACGCAGGCTGAGGCGCGCCTGGTCTTTGTCCAGAAGCCGCAGTACCACCCGCTCGCCATAACGCGAGGGCAGGGTCGAAACCCGAACATCAATAGATCGCCCACCGAGCGCCAGAGAGATCCGGCCATCCTGTGGCATGCGCTTTTCGGCAATATCGAGCCGCGCCATGACCTTAATCCGCGAGACAAGCAAGGGCGCAAGCCGCCGGGATGGTGAGAGCACATCCTGCAGAACGCCGTCGATCCGGTAGCGAATGGAGAGCTTGTCTTCATAGGGCTCAATGTGGATATCCGAGGCGCGTCGCTTCACCGCCTCGAAAATCAGCCCGTTGATGAGCTTGATGATGGGTGCGTCGTCATCCGCGTCCAGAAGGTCGGCCGTCTGCGGAATACCTTCTACAAGGCTCGCAAGATCTTCGCGCTCGTCCAGCCCGCTTTCCTGATAGTCTTCTTCGATGCCCTTGCCCGCATAAACAGTCGAAAGCATCTGATCGAATTCATTTCGATTGAGCGGTTTCAGTTCGATGATGGGGCCGGCGGCACGGCGGGCTTCGATAACCGCTTTCACGCGCGCGCCCTCGCGAACGCCAAGCACACAACCCGCACCCTCCTCTTCAGCTGCCGGAAGAATGAGTACGCCATGATCCTTGGCGAAATTATAGGTTATGGTCTGGTCTGCCTGCGAGGGCATTCAGTCATCTTTCCTAAAGAGACCAGGCCGATGGGCCCGGCCGTCACCAAAATTACGACCCGGGAGGCGCGGCACCCAGAACGTCTGAAACAAACTCATCCATCAGCGAGCCATCCCCTTCACTTCGCATCAGCTCCTGAGCGCGAAGATAACGGAATTTCTGGGTTGTCGTGAGACGGACATCTTCAGGGTCGCGCACAATTGTCGGACGGATAAACACCATGAGATTGGTCTTCACATTCGTCTTACCGCGAGACTTAAACAGTGGCCCCACGCCCGGAAGGTCACCGAGAATTGGCACCTGAGAATTGCTTATGGAGGAGGTCTGTTCAACCAGACCTCCGAGGACAATGATTTCACCATCATCTGCCACGACAGTCGTCGTAATCGAGCGCTTGTTCGTAATGAACTCTCCGCTTGCGATTGCGTCAGCAACGTTCGAGGCTTCCTGATAAATGGACAGCTTCACAGAGTCGCCCTCGCCGATTTGCGGCGTTACGTCCAGCTGCACACCCACATTCTTGCGCTCAACCGTTCGGAACGGGTTGGAGTTGTCGCTGCCCAACACTTCGCCGGTTGTGATCGGGATTTCCTGACCCACAATGATGGAAGAGGTCTCGTTATCCACCGCCATCAACATCGGTGTCGACAGAATGTTTGACGCCACATCGCGCTCAACGGCGTTCAAGATGACACCAAACAGTGTGTCGCCTGATACGCCGCCACCGCCAAGGGTCAGGCCTTCAAGGCCAAGAAGTGACGATATCGCTGCGTCCTGGAACTGGTTCGAGCCATCTCCCGATAGCCCGCCCTCACTCGCCAGCGCGCCTGTCAGCGCAAGCATATTCGGCGCTGAACGGGAATAGTTGGTTGACGCAAAGGGAATGTCATCGCCGGTACCTGAGACGACGAACTGTAAACCCAGTTCATCAACTGCATTATCGGACATCTCAACGACGATGGCTTCGACAAGCACCTGAGGACGGCGCACGTCAAGCGACTGGACAACACGCTCAATGGCTTCGAGCATTTCAAAATCTGCGCTGATGATGAGCGAGTTTGTCGGCTCATGGGCGGAGATTGTTGGTCCGATACCAGACGTTTCGCCTGCGCCCTGTTGCTCGGCGATGGCGCCGGTCAGACGGTCCAGCACAGGTACGATCTGTTCAGCTTTGGCATTATTCAGCGCGATCACACGGATATTGTCCCGCTTGCGCTCCGTCTCATCAAGTCGGCGGGCGACCTGAAGCGCCTTGATCACCGCAACCTGATCCCCACGAATGATGACGGAATTGGTCGACTCCGATGCCGCCACAGAGAAGTTCATGGCAAATTCGTCTGTCAGTCCATTAAGGATGGTTTCCATCTCGCGGGCCGGGACATTGCGCAGTTCCAGCGTCTCGACCATGGATTGATCTTCGTCCAGCTGAGCGACAATCTCGCGAACGCGCGCCATGTTCGACGCATAATCGACCACCACCAGCGTATTGCTGTTTTTGTTGGCGACGACCTGCCCGGCCGGGTTGATCACCGGCTTGATCATCTGCGCAGCTTCAACGGCGTTGAAATATTTGAGCTTCAGGATCTGAGTCACGAAGAGCTCACCATCCCGCCCGCGGCTGGTCACACTGGCATCACTGCTGGCGGTTTGCTCGGGAACGATCCGATAGGTTCGGTCACCCGCAGGGACAGCGACAAACTGGTGAACGCGCAAAGTGGACAGGAATACGTCAAACACTTCGCTGGTCGTCAGCGGGGTCTGCGAGGTAACGGTGACGCGGCCGCGCACCTGGGGGTGCACGATAAACGTGTAGCCCGTGACGATGGACACGTCCTCAATCAGGTCCGTCAGCTCGACATCGCTGAGATTGATGCGGTGGCGCTGTTGATCTGCTGGCGTATCCATCTGCGCGGAAGCCTGTGGCAGGGCCAACAGAAGGGCTCCCGCAGAAATGGCTCCCAGTAGAAGATGCGATATACCGTGTCGTGATCGCTTCAAATTCATATCAATCCCCAACACTATTCCCGATAGTGACTCTTCTGGTGAACGACTGGCCGTCACGTTCCAGTGCAAAATTAAGAATATTTTCTCTGCGCATGGACTCGTAGATCTCCGCAAGAGATTCCTCATCGAAGCGCATTCCGTTGACAGAAATAAGGACATCGCCTTCAGCAACGGCGAACTCTTTCATCATTTGAGGATCTGACACAGACTGAATGATCAGCTGTGGCTGGCCGTCATCGCCTGCGACACGCGTCAAATTGAGGCGCTCGTTGAATTCATCGACAGAGGACAGCGTGATGGATTTACTGAGAACCAGGTCCGAACCACCGGGCGCCTCAGACCCTTGCGGCGTCCGGCCAGAGACAGCGGCTTCGAGCCGCGCAGTGCTCGAATAATCCACAGCACCAGATGATTGCGAGGGTGCTGGCGAGGGTCGGTTATCGACTTCGCCGAGCACACTTTTTTCGCGCACGTATAGCGCTTCCCTCTGACCATTCCGGATCAGGATCACCCGATCATCAAGAATTCGATCGACGGTTACGCCTGCAACCACGCTGTCGCCTTCCTGATAGCGATCTTCGGACCCGTCTGGCGTCTTTATCCGAACGCTGCTCTCTTTCGGATTGCTCACGGCAATAATGGACTTGATCGAAAGGTTCAGCGTGGTTTCCGGCGCGTCTTCCTCGACAACTTCCACAACCTCAACATTGCGATTGAACGGGTCGAATTCCTGCAAGACGCGTGGGTCGGCTGAAAAACTCGTGGGCGTTTTCTGCTGGGCAGAGGCGTCAGAGGTGACAGGCATATCAACCGTCGAGGTTGGTGCCATGACGATCCAGAACAGTCGCGCTAGCAGCAGGCCGCACAAAATTACAAGCGCCAGATCTACAGCGAGCCCGAATCCTCGACCGACAGCACCTCGGCGCTGCAGGATCGCTGATCCGACTTCTCCTGCTTTCACTGTTTCACCCAACACACACTCATTTCATGATNNTGAGCCGGGNCNNNCGAAANGCCCCGGCTCATNATCACTTTAACAGATTGTCGCTGTATTCAAGACACAACGCTGCAGTTCATCAGAACTCTCTTTTCAACCCGATAGAGAAGCTCTGACCGATATCATACGTGTCGACGTCCACACGGTCGCCGCCACGTTCCTGGAAAGCTTCGTAGTCTGAACCGAGAATATTCTCAATGTTCAGCGACACTTCGTAATTACCGTCCATGAAGACAAAGCGCTTGTTATAAACAAGATCAATCGTCATCGGTGGCTCTTCGACAATCGCGGGAATATTGAGGTTCAGCGCCTCACCAGAGCGGATACGCTCGCTGGCATAATTCACGAGCAGATTGAAATCCGAATTTGCCAGATCGTCTGTAAAGCCGAACTGGATATTGAACAGATGCTCGGATTGCCCCTGCAGCTGACGGCCATCTTCGATCAGGCCGGCACCCGGCAGAGCGAAAGGTGTGGGAGACAGCGGCTGCTGGTTGGTGATCACGCACTCATCCGCAAACTGCTCACAGAATTCGGAACTCGACAGACCAACATCATTTGGATTCTGGCCCGCAAACACTTCAGAATCTGACCAGGTATAGTTGGTCTTGATGGTGAATTCCTTAGAGCTCAGCCATCCCAGCTGCGTCCAGTCATACAGCGGAACAACCTGCTCATACTCAACCTCAAAGCCGTAAAGCTCGGCGCTTGGAACGTTGATAAAGGTTGTCTTCGGCGTATCACCCTGGCGCTGAGAAATCTCCTCAATCGGTTGGGTCATGTCTTTGTAGAATACGCCGAAGGTCACAAATTGACCTCTGCTAAAATAGTATTCTGCGCGGGCATCCCAGTTCTTGATCTCCGCATTCACGAGGAATGGGTTACCGAGGAAGTTCTGGTCGGTCTCAGTGTTCACGAATTCAGTCGGTGCAAGTTCGCGGAACTGCGGACGTGTCAGCGTTTCGGAATAACCCGCCCGGATTTGCAGATCTTCAAGTGGGTTCCAGGTGATTGTAACGGCTGGAAGGAAATCTTCCTTATTGTCACAACTCTGGTCGGCCTGGCGTTCCACACAGGCTTCAACATAGTTTGTTGCCGGATCCTGGTTCAGCGTCTGTGTATCGACAGCTTCAATCGCGCTTTCCCAACGACCACCGATTGCGCCGCGAATAAAAGGCGTGATCTGTGTATCGACCTGGAAGTAAGCGGCATCGACCTCAAGCGTTGCGAGGTAACGCTCCGGGAAGGTGTTGCCGCCGATTGACTGAGCCGTACCCTGACCGGACGCAAAGATCGACGAATAGACATAGTCGATCCGCTTGTCTGAACGCGGCACGCCCTCAATTGAGAAGAGCTGAGACACCGCATCCCGGTCATTCTCAACGTAGGAATAACCGGCTTTGAGATCTGTCTGGCAGAAGAGATAGCAGTCTGGTCCGCCGAAATCGATTGGCAGGGTACCATCAATCCCGAAGTCTGTGGCGTCGTCATCAATGCGGCTGAAGCCAAAGGTATTGTTTGCACCGCTTGACGTTGTGCGCAGGCCGAGACCGTCAAAGGAGTCCTGATAAAGCACCGAGAACTGATACGGCGCATCGCGATACGCTTCCGAATACGAACCACGCCATTCGATTTTCAGATCGTTCAGATTGTCGAACTGGTGAACACCAGAAACCTGAGTGGTCCAGAGCTGACGTTCAAAGAACTCGATATCGTCTTCGCGTTCAAAGTTATCGTCAAAATCGAGACCAGCCGTGGTGCGCGTCTCTTTTTCGGTCGAACGCGTGATCAGGCCGGTGAACTGAATTTCGTGAGAGCTGGCGTCGCGGTCATATTCAAAGCCGAGCGCACCGTAGCCATTCAAGCCGATTTCGTTCTGCGTAGACTGGCGTTCTTTGGAGAAGCGGGTCGACAGACCCTCACCATCGCTGTCAGCGAAGCCACGCGTTCCTTTTTTTGTGGACCATTCGTTCGAATAGGACACCGAGGCCAGAACACCCATGGAAAGGCTTGGGCTGAAATCGAACCGCTCACCACCGGTCGCGCCGATGGAGAAATCAGCGCCTACTTTTCCAAGTTGCTGAACCAGCAAGGAAGAGTCGTCGGTCAGCGCGGCGCCAAAGTCGGCATCCGGGCCATCGGCGCCAAGAGCCGGCATATCGCGCGCGCCGTCATCAAATCCGAAAATGTCAGAGTCGGAGCCATCATAGAGAAGGCCGTCTTTGAATGTGGTTTCAGTATCACCGCCGACACTGAATGATGTTTCGAAGAACGCAGCATCCGGAACAGAACGCGTGCGAATGTCAACGAGACCGCCACCGAATTCACCCGGCAGATCAGGCGAATAAGTCTTCTGGACCAGAATGCCCTGAAGAACGGCTGTTGGAAAAAGGTCGAGCGGGGCAACGCGGCGTAGTGGCTCAGGGCTCGGTAGCGGCGAGCCGTTCAGTGTCGCACTGGAATAACGCTCGTTAAGGCCCCGCACGTAAACGAAGCGGTCCTGAGCTGTTGAGATACCCGCGACGCGCGCGAGGGCCGCTGCGGCGTCAGAGTCACCGGCAAGATCGAAATCGCCGGCATCAAGAAGGCTCGAAACTTCTGAAGTTGAGCGCTTCTCATCGGGAATAAACTGGCCGCGAACCTGAATAGTTTGCTGGCGAAGCTCTTCCTGGGCACCGTCGTCACTCTCTTCCTGGGCAAATGCCGGAGAAAGACAGGCAAGTGATGCGCCAGCGAGAAGGGCCCAACGAAGACTGGACGTACGGGTAAACATATTTTCCCCCAAAGAAAAAAGCAGACGAAAAGCCGAGAACGAAAAAAGAATGTGGCAGGACGGATTGCTCCGCCCTGCCCGCATTCATGAAGGTTTAGTTGGCTGTCAGGTCGCCATTGATGTCGACGGTCCAACCGAGATACCAGTTGTCGTCAGCATCTTCGACCGCGCCGACATAGTCAGCAGCTGTCAGGCCATCATAGCCCGACACGTCAAATGCTGGGACATCTGTGTCAGACGCCGCAGGAACCACACCGCGCGTGCCCGGCACAAAGGTGAAGTTCTCGCCTGTCAGAGCAGCTGTACCTTCAACGACATTGTCGTTTGCATCAAAGGCCGGAACGCCATCGCTGTCCGTCGCGAAATTCACTACGTTGTCGAGGAGGATCGATTTGATCTCAAGCTCGTCATTCGCGAAGTTCGTGAAGGTCTGAGAGCTGTCCACGTCAAGACCAACTGACCAGCCGGCAACGATGGAGTTAGCGAGCAGCCCCTTGGTGCCGCGGCGGAGCAGAACGCCCTGCTGGGTGTTACTGTCGCCAGAGTTCACCAGAGTGATGTTGGCCACGTTCGGAGAAGAGAACGGCATCTTGTCATTCTCGCCATCGCGGTTGTCAGCTTCGATACCACGCGGGTCGCCAGACATGGCACCATCAGCACCCAGAACGCCCGGATAAACGATGCCGAACTGCAGAGAGCCCTGCCAGCCGTCTGTCCAGTCAATCGAGTCATCGCCAACGCCGATGATGACAACATTGTTGGCATTCACCGTGCCGCCGAACCATTCGATACCGTCATCGAGGTTGTTGGAGACCTGAACGTAGCTGACTTCCGTACCAGCACCCACGCCCTGGAAGGCGATGCCGTTTAGCTCGTCTTCGTTGGTGAGGCGTGTACCAGCGTACTGGACGCGGGTGTAGAAGAGCTGACCAGAGTCATCCATTGGAGACGCGCCGCCGAACAGGCCGGAAGCACCTTCACCAGATTTCTCACAGTCGACAGAACCACCAGTGGCAGTCGAGTCGATACATGCGTTGATCGGTGCGCGACCGTTGATGACCAGACCACCCCAGACGCCCTTGAGCGAGCTGGTTGCAGGGATAGAGCCATCAACAACACCCTTGGCTGTCATTACGACTGGCTTTGCAGCTGTACCGTTTGCGAAGATCTGCGAACCGCGGCTGACGACGATGTAATCGTCATCACCTTCGAAGACGACTGTTACGCCAGCTTCGATGTTCAGGGTTCCAGAAACGCCGTTCAGTGGGTTTGCCGGATCCGGACCACGGTCGTTACCAACAAAAAGCGTCCCTTCAACTTCATAGATCAGCTCGTCGCCGTCTGTAAGGTTGAGCGAACCTGTGAGCGTGTCCGTTGCGTCGATAGAGCAAAGCGTTTTGCCGTCGAGCGTCTCGCCTGTGTCATCTGTACCGGCTGGGCATTCAGCAGGAGCCTGCTCTGGGAAGAGCGTGCCATTAAGCGCGAAGTTCGCCCAGTTGTTGTCGATATCTTCGTCCGGTCCAAAAGCACCAATGTACTCAATGTCACCGAAGAAAGACTGGTCATCAGCCGGAGCCTGAGCTGGCGGGATGGAAAGCTCAGCAGACCCCGGGAAGAACCGGTCGGTGAGAGAGTTGCCACGGGCCAGAACATTGTTCGCTGCGAGCCCTGCTGGAACGCCATCGCTGTCAGTTGCGAATGGCTCTGCCGAGTCGATCAGAAGCGATTCAATCACCAGTTCGCCATTGTCGTAGTTGGCAAAAGTCTGGCTGTTGTCGACGTCGAGGCCAGGCAGATAATCAACGATCACACCGTTGACGATAACGCCTTTGGTACCACGACGCAGAAGAATACCTTGCTGGTTACCCTCTGTGCCGATGAGCGTGAAGTTCGAAACGCTCGGGCTAGAGAATGGCTGTTTGTCATTCTCGCCGTCACGGTTGTCCGCTTCGATACCGCGTGGGTCGCCAGATGTCGGCACGTCAGAATAGACAGCTGCGTATTGCAGGCGGCCTTGCCAACCATCGGTCCAGTCAATNGAGTCNTCGCCAGCGCCAGTGATNACAGCGTGNTTNACGTCNACCGTACCACCNAACCATTCGATGCCGTCATCNAGGTTNTTGTGGACCTGGACGTAATCAACTTCCGTGCCAGAACCGACACCCTGGAATGCNATNCCGTTCAGCTCGTCTTCGTTCGTGAGGCGCGAACCTGCGTAGGAAACGATCAGATAGTTGATTGAACCGGAGTCGTCGGCAGGCTGGTCGCCACCGAACAGGCCGGACGCACCCTCGCCAGATTTCTCACAGTCTGCAGAACCGCCAGCAGCCGTGGAGTCGATACACGCATTGATCGGTGCAAAGCCGTTGATGACGAGACCGCCCCAAAGACCCTGAGCGTCATCGTCGACAACATTAGACCCAACTTCACGGTCGTTGATGGCGCCACGGGCCGTCATTTCGACCGGATCAGATTCGGTACCGTTCACGATCAGCTGTGAACCGCGTGCAACTACCAGATAGTCGTCTGTGGCTGTCGCAGAACCCTGTGCAGACGCGCCGAAAAGTGTCACGCCAGCTTCGAGCGTCAGGGTTGCAGCTGTGCCACCGTCCTGACCGATGAAAGTCGGGCCCTGAATGGCAATCGTTGTTCCAGCTGGAACGGTAACATCGCTTGTGATGTCGCCAGAGAGTTCGCAGACATCGACGCTGGAAAAGCCGTCGGAGGCAATCGCATCATATGTGGTGCTGGTGAGGCCCGTTGGGCAGCCACCTGTCGGGACCAGATTGATGGTCGCCGTTGGCGTAGGTGTTGGTGTTGGCGTCGGTGTCGGTGTTGGCGACGGAACCGGTGCCGGAGCGCCCGGCGACGAAATGTCGGTATCGGAACAACCGACGAGTGCGATAGCGGCAGCGCTCGCGAGTGCGAGCGAGCGCAGGCTTCCTGCGATCTTCATACGTTGAGCCCCCTCAAATGAGCTGTTGGCGGTTTACTGTCCGTCTGAGCGTATGCCGCATGGAATATTTTCTCTGTCCGGCTGATCAGACTGGGCAACCGCTTCTCATGTTTGCGTAACGGTTTTTTGACAGTCTTCTGACACTTCCACGACGGATTGAGGTCTGAGCCTCAGGATCGGAAATCCCTCACCCCACGCCGAATATTCCGCATAAGGATGAATACCATCGGCGAATTGCCCATGTTTTCTGTAGCTTACAGAATCTGCAGAAAAACAATCTTGCTGCGAGGCGAACGAACCAAGCGAGGGATAAAGCTAAACGAACCGGTGTCACAAAACTGTTCCGATATCGGCGCTTTGCTGAAAGGCGTGTCTGAATGAGCGCAGTGAACCAGACAACTGCATATTCAACTGAGCTGGCGATTCCTCTGTTCAAGTCAGTCTCGATTTGCTTCTGTCTCGACGGAAAGCAGAGGGACCAGCGTATCGTGACCACTTATCCCAATATTCAAGGCGACTTTATTCCCGAGTTTGGTGGTGTTGCCGACGCATTTGCACAGAATTTCGAAACCCGCGGCGAAGTCGGCGCATCTTTGTGCATTTATCGACATGGCCAGTGTGTGGCCGACCTTTGGGGTGGCAAAGCCGACGCCGAGAAAGACATCAATTGGTCAGAAGACACCGTTTCGATCGTCTATTCCTGCACGAAAGCTATGACAGCTCTCTGCGCTCATCTGCTGATTGATCGGGGTGAGCTGAACCTTCATGCCCCTGTGGGCGACTACTGGCCGGAATACGCCTGCAATGGCAAAGAGAAGACCACAGTCGCCATGTTTTTGAATCACACGGCGGGAATGGCTTCCCTGACTTCGCCGGTAAAGGAAGGCGGGCTGACTGACTGGGACTATACGGTTGAACTGATGGCGAAAGATCCGCCATGGTGGGTACCCGGCACTCGCAATGGCTACCACATGCTGACGTTCGGCTGGACTGTTGGGGAACTCGTACGCCGCGTCTCCGGAATGTCTCTCGGCGAGTTTTTCAGGAAAGAACTGGCCGAACCTCTGGGCGCCGATTTCTGGATTGGTTTACCTGAAGCCATTGATAAGCGCGTTGCGCCAGTTCTCGCCTACAAACCCGCGCCAGGCGAGACGCTCCCTCCTTTCACCAGGGTCATGCTGAGCGAGCCAGAATCACTTCAGGCCGCATGTATGAAAAACAATGGGCGTCTCAACTTCAACAAAGCCTCGACCCACCGCGCAGAGATCGGCGGCGCTGGCGGGATTTCGAACGCCCGTGGCATGGCTAAAGTATTCGCGGCACTCTCTCCCTCACATCCTGATGAGATGTTCTCACCTGCGCGCGTCTCAGCAATGGGCAATGTTTCCGCCGCGACGATGGAAGATGCGACTCTTCTGATCCCAACGCGGTTTGGTCAGGGTTTTATGTGCAGCATGGATAACCGACATGTGCGTGGCGGCCAGGACTGTTCTTTCATCATCGGTCGCAACGCTTTTGGCCATGTCGGCATGGGCGGAAGCTGCGTCTTTTTTGATCCGGAAGCTGATCTGGTCTTTGCCTATTCCATGAACAAAATGGGAGGCGGAATACTTCTTAACGACAGGGGCCAGTCGCTGATCGATGCAACATATGAAACGCTCGGATATAGCGGTAATCCCGCAGGGTTCTGGACACCTTAACACTTTAGGGCGTTCCGGGTTTGATCTATAAAATTCAACAGATCGACCAAACGAAATCTTGTCTATGATCATCTAAACCGGACGCCATGGAAAAAGGTGTTCTGGATATGGCGCAGACAGCTGCAGACTTGAAATCGGACAGCTTCCAAGGGGGCGAAAAGAAAACTCCGGTGCTGGCGGTTCATGAAGCCGCCCGCCCTGGGCTGGAAGACGCACGTCCTTTCAAGCAGCAATCTTTCGTTGATCGCAAAGCCATTCGTAAAGGCGCCAGAGTTATAGATATTCTGGCGTTGTGCCTGATTTCTTTTCTGGCTGCCTCTGCAACGGGGATGACGCTTCTTGATCTGCCTCTCGGTGTTGCCTTGCCCTTCATGGCGCTTGCGCCGTTGATGGTTTGGTCTTGCTGGTCAGCTGGCGCCTATCGCTTTCCATTCACAGAGCGCATTCTCTCGCACCTGACCAAGGTTCTGCTGGGTACGGGCCTCGCCCTGGCTGTCCTGATCGCTGTCAGCTGGATCTTCGGCCTGGGGCAGAGCTTGTCGTCTGTTGCGGTCGTGGGCTTCCTCGCAATCATCACTGTACTCGCCCTCCACGCACATCACGTGGCCTGGATGAAGCATCTCATTCGCGATGGCCGCCTGTCTGAGAACGTTGTTATCGTCGGCGCCACCGAGAACGCGTCCAATCTGATCGAGCGCAACAGCCGTGACCGTGAGCTCAACATTATCGCAATCTTTGATGATCGCCTTGGTCGTGCGCCACATCGCGTTGCCGGCGTCCCTGTCGTCGGCACACTGGATGATCTTCTGGCATGGGAAAACCTTCCCCATGTCGACCGCATCATCGTTACCGTGACATCTACCGCGCAGGATCGGGTCCGGCTTTTGATCGAACGTCTGCGTTATCTGCCAAACCGGGTCGTGCTTCTTCTGGATCTCGATGAGTTCAATCCCAACGGCGCAAGCCTTGCTGAAGTGGCTGATGCGCCAGCGGCTTATGTGTCAGGGGCGCCCGCCGATGCACGACGCGCTTTCGTCAAACGCATCTCCGATATGGTTTTTGCCAGCCTGCTGCTCGTCGGGTTCTCGCCAATCCTCGCCATCATTGCCGTGCTCATCAAGCTCGACAGCAAGGGGCCTGTCCTTTTCAAACAAAAGCGCCATGGCTTTAATAACAAAGTGATCCGCGTGTGGAAATTCCGCACCATGAAGCCGGACCAGGCGGCCGAAGATGGCATTATCCGGCAGGTGACAAGCGATGATGATCGCGTGACGCGGCTCGGGAAATTCCTGCGCCGGACCAGCCTTGATGAGCTACCTCAGCTAATCAATGTGCTGAAAGGTGAAATGTCGCTCGTTGGACCACGGCCGCATGCGGTCGGCATGACGACCGAAGAGACTGAAGTTCACCATCTTGTCAGCGATTATGCGCACCGTCACCGCGTTAAACCAGGCCTGACAGGTTGGGCACAAATCAATGGCTCCCGTGGGCCTGTCCATGCGGCCGGTGAAGTGCGGGAACGGGTGCGCCTCGATATGGAATATGTAAACCGATCATCCTTCTGGTTCGATCTCTACATCATGGCGATGACGGCCCCCTGTCTTCTGGGAGACAGTACCAATGATCGCTGAACTGGCGATGCCTGATCCTGATACGCACATGCCAACCTCTGCCCTGCAGACGGGCGAAACGCATGATTTCAATGACTGCTGGCCGGCGGCAACGCCGGAGCTTTCCGTTCTGGTACCCACCTACAAAGACAGCGCGGATCGTCTGCTGCAAGCGCTGGGCAATTGCACCGACACCAGCCGCGTCGAAGTGATCATCTATGATGACGGGTCGGCAGATCCTGAGCTGACAGAACACATACGCAAAGCTGTCAAAGCCTTTACTGGCGCAGCCTGTCTTGTCACCTGCGCAGAAAATAAAGGGCGGTCTGCCGGGCGAAATCGGCTTCAGGACCTTTCACGTTCAGACTGGCTTCTCTTTCTCGACGCTGACATGGTGCCGGACGATCCCAAATTTCTCACAAACTATCTTGAGGTCTCGGCCACACAGACCTTACCAGCGCTGATCGTTGGCGGCTTCTCGCTCAATCAGGCCCATCCGACGCCCCAGAACGAGCTGCACTGGGCCCAGAGCATTCGTTCAGAATGCCTTTCCGCTGCTTTGCGCAATGAGAATCCCGGG
>PABS01000131.1 GCA_002699325.1 Ponticaulis sp.
CAATAAAAGACATTTTCGCATCTCCCAGCGATCTTCGCAGCCACCTTTAGAGATTCGGCTGCGAAAAGGAAACCACTCACGCCAAATGCGCGCTCACAACTGCTTTAGACTGGCTTTCTGAACAGGTGATTTATCTGAGGTTCATGCCGGATCGTGTCTGATGACGTCACACTTCAAGCCGGCCGGCAACGCTCCTTCGCGTCCTCACACACTCCCGCCGGTCGGCTCTTTTTCAGTAACGCTTCTGGATATCGCGCCCTCTTTCCGGTAGGTGAGCCGCTCGAATACAGGACGACACCTTGGATATGCTCGACACTTCTATGCCAGACACCTCCCGGCCGACGCGCGCAGTCTATGGCGCGGTGAGCGAGCTTGATGTCGAGAAAAGTTTTCGTGCAGCCTTTGCTGGTGCGCCCGATAGCGTGACCTTCAAGAAAGTGCGCAAGCGGCTGGTGCGACAGGCGCTGGAAACCATCCAGACCTACGGCCTTGATACGTCTGCCTCGCGGGACAAACCGGCACGCTGGCTGGTCTGCCTGTCAGGCGGCAAGGACAGCTATGCCCTGCTATCCGTCCTGCTGGAGCTGAAATATCTGGGTGCAATCCAGGCCGAGCTCCTCGCCTGCAATCTCGATCAGGTCCAGCCAGGGTTTCCCAAAGACATTCTGCCAGACTATCTCGACGGCCTTCAAATGCCCTACCGCATCGAGACGGAAGACACCTATTCCATCGTCACGGATAAGCTGCCCGAAACCAAGACCTATTGCGCGCTGTGCTCACGCCTGCGCCGGGGTATTCTTTACCGGATTGCCCGCGAAGAGAAATGCGATGCGATTGTCCTGGGTCACCATCTGGACGATGCGCTTGAAACCTTTTTCATGAACCTGTTCCACGGTGGGCGCCTCGCCGCCATGCCGCCCAAACTCCTCAATGATGAGGGCGATGTCATGGTGCTGCGCCCCTTCATCCGCTCTGAAGAAGCAGACATTGAAAAGTTTGCAGCGGGTATGGGCTATCCTATCATCCCCTGCACGCTGTGCGGATCACAGGACGGACTTCAGCGTATGTTGATGAAGCAGATGCTGACCGACTGGGAGCAGAAAAATCCAGGCCGGAAGGCGAAAATGGCACATGCACTCTCAACCGTGCGGCCATCACACCTGCACGATCCGGGCATTTTCATGTTTAACGACCTCTTTCCGGGTTCAGAAAAAACCTGACGAGAGTTTTCGCCAAGACCTTAACGCTGAGCTGTTAGGTCTGAGCGCATGAAACTGAAACTCTCTCATCTCGTCCTCGCGACTCTCATGCTCGCACCCTCTGTCGTTCTGGAGAGCCATGCGGCTGGCGGCAACAGCGCCGAGCCGGTGGACAAGGCGGCAGCCCGGATCACGGGCTCAGAGCATTATCTTGCCGTGACAGGGCTTCATGCGCCGATTGCAAGCAGCCGAGGCTTCGACTCCATGATGGCCGTGGATGCAGGACTGGAGATCGAAGACGCCAAAGCTCGCGCCAGCATAAGCCATCAAATGCCAAAAGTGCGCGATGCCCTTCGCCGGGGCGTGCACACATTCATTGCCATGAGTTATGAGCCGGGCACGGTTCCGGATCTCAACATTCTGGGTGTACGTCTGCAGCGGGCAGCCGACGAGGTATTCGGCAAAGACGTCGCAAAGGTCACAATCGCCGCCGCGCTGGTTCACAAATATAACTGACCCGACCGGTCAGTGTGAACAGGAGTTCTCTGCGGCAAGCTGTGCCGCCAGCTCAGCATAACGTTCATCGACAGGCTCGAACCGGCCATCGGTTTCGTCCCAGGCGGTCACGCGTCCCGTCTGGATGTCATATACCCAGCCGTGAAGGGTTAGTGAGCCCTGAGCCATTTTCCGCATGACGCTTGGGTGGGTACGCAGATGCTGAAGCTGCAGCTTCACATTCTCTTCCAGAAGAAGCCGCATCTGATCGTCATCGGATTTATCGCCAGCAATTTCACTGACAACGTCCATCGCGCCCTGAGAATAGCCCAGCCATTCTTTCACGTGCGGCAAATGTTTCACACTGTCGGGATTCATAATCCCTTTCATGGCGCCGCATTCTGTGTGCCCACATACCACAATATGCGGGACATCCAGAACGCGCATGGCAAATTCCAGCGTCGCCGTCATGGCACCCGTCTGACTGGTATGAGGTGGCACAATATTGCCCGCATTGCGGAGAATGAAGAGTTCGCCAGGGTCTGTCTGCGTGATCATCGCCGTCTCAACGCGGGCGTCGGAACAGGCGATAAAAACGGCTTCGGGTGACTGCCCCTTTGCCAGGCGCTCGAACAGCTCCTGCTTGCTCGGATACACCTCATTCTGGAATTTGATGACGCCTTTCAGAAATCCGGTCACGTTTGGTGCTCCTCAGCTAGTCCCGGACAAAACATAGACGCAACGCGCATTCCGTCCACCCGAAAACCGCATGGTGTAATCCGCTTACATCGCGGAAATACCGCCATCGACTTTCAGTTCGGCTCCGGTGACGAATTTGGATTCGTCTGAAGCGAGGTAAAGCACAGCATAGGCCACATCATCCGGTTCTCCGACCTTGCCGAGCGGCACCTGTCGGGCAAGCTTGGCCAGCGCCTCTTCGGCACCGAACATTTCCTTTGTCCGGTCCAGGATTGGCGTGTCGATAAAGGTGGGGTGAACGGAATTGCACCGGATGCCGTTTTTTTGCTTCGCACAGTGAAGAGCCACAGATTTGGAAATCATCCAGGCACCAGCTTTCGCCGTGTTATACGCCACATAGTTTCCGCTTGCGATCAGCCCGGCGATTGACGAGATGTTGACGATCGAACCAGGGGCGTGATCCTTCATGGCAGGGATGGCGTATTTGCAGCCAAGGAAGATGGAATCGACATCGACATCCATCACCTTTTTGAAGGTCGCGAGCGGCAGGTCTTCCACTGTTCCGCCTGCCCCAATGCCAGCATTATTCACCAGCACATTGAGACCGCCCATCTCTTCAACAGCAGCGGTCACAACATCCTGCCATCGTTCTTCGTCGGTCACATCATGCTGCATCGACCAGGCTGTGCCTGGAATTATCTTGTTGATGAGTTCGGCAGTTTCGCCAGCACCATCTCCATTCAGGTCGGTCACCATCAGCTTGGCGCCTTCTTTGGCCAGCATCATGGCAATTGCCCGGCCAAGCCCCTGCGCCGCCCCTGTTACCAGAGCCATCTTACCGTCTACTCGTCCCATCATCACTCTCCCTGATACGTCTGGGCGGACACTAATGGGAGGGACGAGATTGGCAATGGAAAACCGGAGTGAGCCTAGCCGGAAATCTCGTCCATAAAACCTGCCAGTTCAGCGTCCTTATCGGTGACATCGCCAGCATCATGAGTGGTCAGCGTGACGTCCACTTTATTGTAGACATTGAACCATTCAGGGTGATGATCCAGTTTGTCGGCTTTTAGAGCACAACGGCTCATAAAGCCAAAAGCAGCGTTGAAATCATCGAATTTGAACGTCTTTTCGATCGCTTTGCCGCCATCAGCAACAGACCAGCCTTTGAGTTCAGAGCAAGCTTTTTCGGCGCCAATAACACTCATAAAAATCTCCTAATTATCCTGCAGCAGATAGACCCAGGCGCCATCCTGGCGGATAGCGAGGCGAAAGCCCGGATAGGTCTCTCCATTGCGCAGCCGCTCAATTCCGGCCTCTCCTAAAAGCTCCTGAAGGCGAGCCCGTTCCGAAAAAGACAGTCGGGAGAAATCCAGTTCTTCTGGCTGCCGCGCAGCGAAGGCTGGCCAGATGTAATATTTCTCTGCGCCAAAATCCTTCACCCCATAAGGCTCATTGAGAATTTCCCTCGTCGCAGCAATCGGGTCGATCCCGGCACGTTTGAGAATGTACCAGTGATCGTAATGGCGCAGACCGCCATAATTGGACCGGAACCCTTCAAACTCATCAGCGAGGTTTACAAGCCGGCGAATTGAGTCCCGCTCCAGAACCTCCAGAATTTCGTCCCGCTTTGCGGCAACAGGCTCAGGCAGCGCTTCGATATTGTCAGATTCTTCAGTGGGAACCGCAACCGGCTCGCTTGCCTCGGGTGTTGGTGTGGCAGGCTTTTGTGTATCGATCTTGTCAGACAGATCACAGGCCGACACGCTTCCCAATGCGAGAAGGCTGAACACAAAAAGGACGGTCTTCTGAATCACTACCATCAGAACTCCGGGCCGGTTGCCTCCGAAAGGTCGCTGAGCAGTTGGGCCTCGTTCAGCACCTTGATGGTGGTCATGCCCATCGCCCGCGCCGGTTTCAGATTGATCCCGAGGTCATCGAGATACACACAGGCATCAGGCGCTACGTTCAGCGCGTCACACATCAACTGATATATTTTCGGATCCGGTTTTCTCAAGCCGACCTTCGAGCTTTCGATCACATGGTCGAAGCTGGAAAAAATCTCTTCAACGAGGCGGGCCTTCTCTGAGTCGCTGGTCATGCTGGCGCCCTTACCAACAGGCGCGTTATTTGTGATGCAACCGACCTTGAAGTGCGATTTGCAGGCCTTGAGCGCCTCAACAACCTTCGGCCGTATCTGACCGGACAGCAGAGCCAGAATATCCTTGCCCGGCACGCGATGGCCTTCGCGCTCAGCCTCAGCGGCGAATAGTTCATCGAACTCATCGGCACTGATCTCAGAGCGCTCCAGCCGCGCCCAGGCATTTGTATCAGGGTCGATTGAATTGATCCGGCGGATCAGGTCTTCCGGCAAACCACGCTCACGCTCATAGCTTTTGAAAGCCTCAAAAGGCGAAGTCGAGAACACGCCGCCGAAGTCCCATATGACAGCGTGAATATTCGAATTGACCATGAAGAGCGTCTCCGTGCGCTGGCTGTGTTTATTCTCATCTGTTTATTCGACAGGGGTGAGACCAAAACAAGGTAATTCCGTCAGGGCCGGCCTCCGGTCGGACGGAAATTCACCGCAATCGTCACCACCTGATCGGCAACGAAAACACTAACCTTTTCTTAACGGCCACCAAGAATGGGCGTTCCCATTCAAGCCGAACAAAACAGCCCCGCATGACGAAACATGCGGGGCTGTTTTCATTTCGTCCCTTTAACCTTACGCGTCCGGTGTATCGCTTCGGTCGAAGTATTTCTTCGTCATGGTCGCGATAAGCGGCGAGAGAACCAAAAGCGCAATCAGGTTCGGCGCGGCCATCAGGCCGGTTAATGTGTCGGCCACAAGCCAGAAGAGACTGACAATATCTGTAATCGACTCATTGCGCTCCAGCATCAGGATCACCGCACCGCCAAACACAACTACGATCCATGAGATCTTGAATGGCAGAATGGATTTTTCGCCGAACAGAAATTCCGCGCAGCGTTCGCCGTAATAACTCCAGCCGAGAATGGTCGTAAAACCAAATACGACCAGGCCAATGGCAACGATGTGATTGCCAATACCCGGAAGCGCTTCTTCAAAAGCGGCCACCGTCAGCGGAGAGCTGGTTTCACACCCCTCAGGCAGAAGAATAAGCGACTCCCGCACAAACGGCTCACAGGCCTGTGGAATGATATTAGCCGTAAGGATAACCAGAGCCGTGATCGTACAAACAACAATCGTATCAATAAAGGTCCCCAGCATGGCGACGATACCCTGGTTCACAGGGTCATTGTTGCGCGCAGCAGCGTGCGCGATGGGTGCGGAGCCCTGACCAGCCTCGTTTGAGAAGATGCCGCGCGCGACACCTTTCTGCATGGCCAGAAGGATCAATCCAACAGACACACCGGTCACGCCCTGTTTGAAACCAAAGGCTTGCCCGAAGATCTGAGAAAAGGCGTTTGGAACGCCTTCAATATTGATCGCAACGCAGATAAGCCCGGCCGCAAGATAAGCGATCGCCATGGCCGGAACCAGTTTTTCAGCAACTGCCGCGATCCGGGTTATACCGCCCAGAATCACAGCACCTGCTCCAGCCGCCAGCGCGAGGCCGGTGATCCAGGGCGCGATGCCATAATTAGAGCGAACTGCGTCTGCGATGGCATTCGCCTGAATACTGGCGCCCGTTCCCCAACTCGCCAGAATTGCGAAACCGGCGAAGACAAAGCCGAGCCAGGCCCATTTAGGCCCCATGCCATTCTTGATGTAATACATTGGGCCACCAACGTGGCGCCCAGCACCGTCCACTTCACGGAACTGAACCGCCAGAACAGCTTCGGCATATTTCGAAGCCATGCCGACCAGAGCTGTCATCCACATCCAGAACACAGCTCCTGGACCACCAATTGCGATGGCGACCGCAACGCCTGCAATGTTGCCGGTACCGATGGTTGAGGAAAGCGCGGTCATCAAGGCGCCAAATGGTGTCACGTCGCCTTCGTCTTTATCGTGAGATTTATTGAAAAGCTGACCAATCGCATAAGGAATCTTGCGAATCGGCATGAAGCCGAGCCGGATGGTCAGAAATAGTCCTGTCCCCAAAAGTAGTAGCAAAACAGGTGGGTAAGGGATGTTGTCTGCCCCCCACACCAGTCCATTGGTAAAACTGATAAATTCCTTGAACGCTTCCATTGAGCGGCCCTTTCCCCGTCATGGTGCGTCGGCGTTTATAAGCCCGCACCCGAATAAGCTGGGGTGCAGCCTAAGCTGAGAAATCGATCTGTCCAGCAGGAAGCGAGCGGCCAGGTTTTCAGCTGCGCTTTGCGCAATGACCATGCGAGCGGCCAGAGTTCTGCCAGAGTTTCAGTCGTCTGGGGCGATTAGTCGAATTCAAACACATCCGCGTCAGCATGCAAACGGTCATCGATCCGCTTGAATGGCCCCCGAAAATGGGGATCCTGACGTCGCCGCCTGTCAGGGCCGAAATAGTTCGGTGCACGTACGAAATCGCGGCGCTTGAACGTGACGGCATCAATACGCCGGGCAATGTCCAGCGGCTTCACCGGCTTGACCAGAAATTCATCCACCCCAGCATTAATGGCATCCATGATCCGCACTCGCTCTGAGTAGGACGAAATCATTATAATGGGCACATAAGGATAAGGGCTGAGTTCCTGATCGCGAATTTTGCGCACGAAATCGAGGCCACTCGTAGAACCAACCTTCTGATCGACAATAATCAGATCGAAGTCGATTTCACGACACTGTTCAAACGCCTCGTCGTTTGTATTCGCGCCCCAGATGCGTCTGAACCCAAATGCCGCCAGAATCGCGGAAAGCAGCGTTCTCATCTGCCTGTTGTCTTCTAAAATCAGTGTTTTGATATTCGTATTTGAAACCAAGTGAATTAACGCCCCCCAGCGTAATGAAATCCAGAGACCGACCCTCTCACCTTTCGGAATCTGAATGTTTCGGGTGCTAATTGCGCTCAACCTGTGAATAAAATGCTACCAATCTATGAAAATGCGCGGGTAAGCCGCGAGACAGTCTGGGAAGTGATCTCAACATGCTAAAACGTGTGCTTATTGGCCTGGGTGCCATTTTTATGGTCGTGGTTCTGATTGCCGGAATCATCCTGTTCCGGACATTCACCTTTGGCGGCAACGTTGAGGTCCAGACCGTAGAACTTGCTGATGTGCCTGACTTCAACGGCGAAGAGATTGCGAAAAGACTTTCGACGGCGATCCAGATCCGCACCCAGACCGTTTCCGCTGGAGATCCAAGGCCCGGCCAGGAAGGCCCCTGGCTGGAATTTCGCGAGTTCATGACGTCCTCATACCCCGAGCTGTTCAATACCGCAGAGACAAATCTGATCGATGACCACACCGTTCTTGTGCGCTGGGCGGGCCGGGATGAAACGCTCGACCCGATCCTGATGATGGCGCACCAGGATGTCGTGCCAGTGAATATGGGCACGATGGATGACTGGGACGCCTCACCCTTTTCGGGCGCCATTCAGGATGGGTATGTCTATGGTCGCGGTACGATGGATGACAAAGGTTCGCTCGTCACGATACTCGAAGCGGCGAACGCGCTTGTTGCCTCTGGCTATCAACCAACCCGCACCATCTGGATGCTGTTCGGCCATGACGAGGAAGTCTCCGGCAGCGGCGCGCAGTCGGCGGTCGATTATTTCGAGCGCGAGAATATTCGAATGGAGATGGTGCTTGATGAGGGCTTTTTCGTCATCGATCCTTTCCCACTGACAGGAAGTGCCGTGGCGCTGATCGGGATCGCCGAAAAAGGCTATGTCACCATCCGCGTCACGGCCCGCGCGGCCGGTGGCCATTCCTCTATACCGCCGCGAAACTCGGCAGGGGTTCAGCTGGCAAAAGCCATTCTGGCCCTCGATGAAAATCAGGTTGAAGCTGACTTCACCAAGCCGCCCATCTCACAAATGCTGAGCGCCGTTGCCGAAGACATGCCGTTCACTCAGCGCATGGCTTTCGCCAATCTCTGGCTGTTTCGCGGCATGGTGGGGGGCGAATTCGCAAAGAGCGGTGAAGCGAATGCGATCATCCGCACCACCACAGCCCCCACCATGATGGCCGGCGCCGTGAAGGAAAACGTTCTGCCACAACAGGCAACGGCACTCATCAATTTCAGGCTCCACCCAAATGATAGTATTGAGTCCGTCCTGCAGCATGTGCGTGATGTCACCTCCGAGATTGACGGTGTCACGTCGGATATCGCAGAGGCCAGTGGCATTGGATCTGAGGCCTCACCGGTTTCGCCGACCAGCAACCGGGCTTATGCCGTGCTGGCGAGCGTCGCCAGGGAAGCAAGCGGCGGCGCACCAGTGGCACCGGCTCTGGTGCTTGGTGCGACGGATTCGCGCTGGACAACAGAAATTTCAGACTCGATCTACAGATTTGTGCCCACCGTGATACCAAGCAGCGATGTTGGCGGCATGCATGGGACAAATGAACGGATTTCGATAGAGAATCTGGAGCGTATGGCGCGCGGCTATGCGCAGATCATGGTCGGCATGTCGAGCGAGTAGGAACAGGTAGAGCAATGGCAACGGCCACAAAACCGGGACAAACAGAAGAAGGCTGGCTGACAGACAGCTGGTATTTCATCTCGGCCTCGAAAGACATCAAGCCCGGCACACAGCGTCGTGAAATCATGCTGAACGAGCCCGTCCTGATCGGACGGACGGCTGAGGGCAAAGCCTTTGCCCTACGCGATATCTGCCCACACCGTCTTGTTCCGCTTTCAGCCGGCAAACAGCTCGAAACCGACGGCGAGCCAACCGTTCAATGCCCCTATCATGGCTGGCGTTTCGGCACCGACGGCGTCTGTAAACACATGCCATCGCTCGTCGAAGACGACCCGTACGACCCTTCGAAGGTCAAGGTCCGCACCTATCCGGTGCACGAGATCAACGGCATGGTGTTCGTATATGTCGCCGACAATCCACGCCTGGCAGCTGAGCCTGTCGCCCCGCCCCCTGATTTTGGTGAACTGCCGGACAAACCGAAATTCATCGTCTCTGAAATTTTCAATGCGCATATGGATGATGCCGTTGTCGGCCTGATGGACCCTGCACACGTGCCGTTTGTCCATAATCAGTGGTGGTGGCGCCCGCCTTCCACCGGCTTTCGGGTCAAGGAAAAGCAGTTCGAGCCCCGCGAGAGAGGCTGGGCGATTGCGCGTCACCAGCCCTCGGGGAACTCACTTGCTTATAAAGCCCTGTTCGGCGGCAAAGTGACCACTGAGATCGCGTTTCAGATCCCGGGCTTTCGCTGGGAAGTCGTTGAGAACGAAAAAGTCCGCCTGTTCACCCTCACCTGCCTGACACCGATTGAACCGAAAAAGACGCGCATCACCCAGATCACATACTGGAACAGCTCACCGCTTCTGGATGTGATGACCCCCATATTGAAGCCTGCCGCGCGCATGTTCCTCAATCAGGATGGCGACATGGTGAACCTTCAGAATGAAGGCATGAAGTATCAGAAGAACATGCTCTGGATCGACGATATCGATGTGCAGGCCAAATGGTATCAGGTGCTCAAACGCGCCTGGGTCAAAGCCCGCACCGAAGATGCCGAGTTCGACAACCCGATCGAGCCACGCAAACTCCGCTGGCGGAGCTGATCGGGATACTCATAAAGGTGAGGGGTGAATGGTACAGCGCATACAATCTATAAAGTCATCTTGTAGTTGCGCGCACTTAGACTGCCCCTATATCCCTGTGAACCAAGAGAGGGAGGAAAGAAAATGAGTCAATGGCAAGTCAATAACGACAATTCCGTAAACACGCTGGATGCTCCAATTGATTACGAGATCCCTGCCGCCCGTCTGTTGGAGCGGAGCACGCGTCTAGGCAAAGAATATTACGACTGGCCGTTGCATATGGCTGAAAAAAATGGGTCGACCTAACAGATTTCGAAGACGCATTCCGCCGAGCTCTAACACAGTCCAGACTATCTTTTGACAAACAGCAGCTTAACGAGAGCTTTGCTGAAGCAAAACGAATCAAACGAAAATACCCTTAAGTCACGAAGGTCGCTCTTAGGCATTCGGATTGTATCATCACCCGCGTTGATCGCGTGTCCAACTTGGTCCTCTTCGATCTGCCAGATATTCAGATTGCGTGCCTTTCTCTGCTGTCTCGAATAACATTAAGCCACAGCACCACGATGAGCAAAATCTAACCTAGCCGCCTTTATACCGGTGTCAGTTAGGTTGCAGACAGTGTGCAATGCTCAGTCGCTTAGCGAGCTAGTCCCAGCCTTAACGCACATTATTTTCTTGCTCAGGCCACGCAATCAACACTCCACCTGATAATACACCGCATTGAGTTTTCGCCACTCTGCTCTAAAACAGACTTACATTGCGCTGCAGCACAAAAAATGGCGTAGCATGAGTTGAGAAATCGGGGTCTCTGGAGGATTTTGAGATGAATTTAACCGCAGAACAGGCTGAAACAGCCGAAACACGCATTATTTTGCCCGATCTTCTGGACCTTCTGTCTGAAGCCGTGCTCGCCTCCGACAAATATGTTGCAAGCGCGAAATCCGCGCTCAACGCCCGTGTCTCGTCAGATGGCAAGATTGATCGCAAGAAGATGGACGTCGAGCAGCACGCCGCCCATGGCTTTGGCTGGGTCGCGACCTATGGCGAAACCCTCCGCGAAGTGTCCGATTGGGCCCAGCGCCTGAATGGCGAAGGCAAATTCGGCGAAATCGAATCTCTGCTCGCCCAGATCCTGTTCAGCCGATATCTGGCAGAGCTTGTCGGCGGCATTCCGATGAACCAGGGCGAGATTATCCGCCCGCATGAACTCGGCATGCTGTCAGAAGCCGATGCGCTTTTCGAAACGGCCGCCGTCAAAACCCTGATAACTGAAGGCATGACGCCCGCCGTCATGGCTGAGGCGGCAAAGCACCTGCCGGACTCTCTCGGACGTGCCACGGTTGAAAACACAGGGCTCGACGAAACCCTCGACATGATCCGCGATCAGTTCCGCCGCTTCTCAGATGACCGGATCGTGCCGCATGCGCATGAGTGGCACCTCAAGAACGAGTACATCCCGATGGATGTCGTCACTGATATGGCAGAGCTTGGCGTGTTCGGCCTGACTATTCCCGAAGAGTTTGGCGGCCTCGACATGGGCAAAACGGCCATGTGTGTCGTTTCGGAAGAACTCTCCCGCGCCTATATCGGCACCGGCTCGCTCGGCACCCGTTCTGAAATCGCCGGTGAGCTGATCCTGATCGGCGGCACTGACGCGCAAAAAGAAAAATTCCTGCCCGGCATTGCCTCTGGCGACATTCTGCCAACAGCCGTGTTCACCGAACCAAATACAGGCTCGGACCTTGGTTCGCTCAAGACCCGCGCCGTCAAAGATGGCGACAATTATAAGATCACCGGCAACAAGACATGGATCACCCACCCTGTCCGCGCTGACCTGATGACGGTCATGGTCCGCACCGATCCATCGACCAATAACTTCTCCGGCCTCTCCATGATGCTGTGCGAGAAGCCACGCGGCGATGATGCTAACCCATTCCCTGCCGACGGCATGACAGGCGGCGAGATTGAAGTGCTCGGCTATCGCGGCATGAAGGAATACGAGATCGGCTTTGACGAGTTCGAGGTCCCGGCCTCAAACCTTCTCGGCGAGGTTGAGGGCATGGGGTTCAAACATCTCATGGCCACCTTTGAAGGCGCCCGCATCCAGACAGCAGCCCGCGCCATTGGCGTCGGCCAGAATGCTTATGAGCTTGGCCTGCGCTATGCGCTCGACCGGGTTCAGTTTGGCCGCCCGATTTTCGAATTCCCGCGCGTGGCCAACAAGCTCGTCATGATGGCCGCTGAGCTCATGGCGGTGCGCCAGCTCACCTATTTCTCGGCTCGTCAGAAAGACTCTGGCAAGCGCTGTGACCTCGAAGCCGGCATGGCAAAGCTACTCGGCGCGCGCGTCGCATGGGCAGCAGCTGACAATGCGGTTCAGATCCATGGCGGCAACGGGTTCGCGCTCGAATATCCTGTCAGCCGTGTCCTGCAGGATGCACGCATCCTCAATATTTTCGAGGGCGCAGGTGAGGTACAAGCCATGGTAATCGCACGCCGCGTACTCGACAGCGTGAATTGATTGCGAACCGACTGAGGCTCTCCAGAGTTGATCCCCACCTCATTCCTCCCCTTTTCAAGGGGAGGAGGCGCCGCTGCACCAACCCGAACAACATAATCGGTGCGCCCTCCCCCTTGAAAAGGCGGAGATGGAGGGGGATCATGCGTCGCGAACTGTTCGGGACGACTCGTAATATTAAAACGCCCCGGACATCATGTTAGAAGGCCCCCGCCATGACAGACTGGCCCCTTCCATTAAAAGCCTCGTGCCTGTGCGGTCAGGTGAAGATGACCATCACGGCACCGCCCATCTGCACCTTCGCCTGCCATTGCCGCGCCTGCCAGAAGCTAACAGGCGGTGCCTATTCTCTGACGCTCATGCTGCCCGCTACTGGCTTGAAGGTCGAAGGCGAAACCGAAATTGGCGGCCTCCATCGCCCCGAGCTCCATCACCATTTCTGCACGCACTGCAAAAACTGGCTCTATACGGACGGCTTCGCCGAAGGGCTGGTGAACATGCGCCCCACCCTGCTCGAAGACGCGAGCTGGTTCATCCCCTATGCCGAGACCATGACGACTGACCGCCTCCCCGGCGCGCAAACCGGCGCACAGGTGTCGTTTGACGGCTTTCCCGGCGAAGCTGACTTCCCTGCGCTCATGGAAGGTTTTGCCAGACACGGCGCACGGCCGGGCTAGTCACAATCTCTGCTTCAATCTGCCTAGTCAGAGCCTTGCTGGGCGTTCGCTTTTCGCTCCATCTTTCGAAACCAGAGTTCCAGAAGAATAGAGAACACCAGGCCGCCCAAAGCCGCACTGATGAACGCTGCGAGCCAGCTATGGCCATTCAGCAGATGCATGATGAGGGTCATCCCAATGACCCATGACAGGAACAAAAAGGTGGGCCTCCACATAGCCTACTCCACCTTACCAACCGCGATCGGATAGCCGAGCGCGGTCCAGCCCGCATAGCCTTCATGGAGCACCGCCGTATTCGGATAGCCGAGCGCGCGCAGCTTGTTGATCGTGGAGTCCGCCGCTGCACGCGGGCATTCGCAATAGGCGACAACCCAGGTGCCATCATTCGGGATTTTCTCGATGAATTCATCCCGGCTNGAATAATACGGCACGGGCAATGAGCCCTTGATATGCGCCATGGCCCAGAAATACGGGACGCGTGTATCGATCAGGATCATTTTACGCCCATCTTCCAGTGCAGCGTTCAGCTGTTTGGAGTCGATATAGCGCCCCTCCGACAGCTCGAAATCCGGGTCCGCGCCCTCAGGGTTCAGAACAATGTCATCCAGGCTTGGCGGCGGGCTATAGCTCACCTCTTCGGCGTCCCAGCCCTGCGCCCGTGAGCGCAGAAACGCCGTCACCGCATTGATCTGGTCTTCGTTGAGCATGGTCTTGAAAGCGGGCATTGGCGTACCCTCGCGTCCTTCGGCAATCGCAAGACGCAGGAAGTTATCCGGCGCGGTTGCCAGCATGGTGGCATTGCCTAGCGCAGTGCCCGGCCCGGCGGGCCCATGCCCCTCGCCATTCGTACCGTGGCACATGGCGCAATTCTCGCGATAGACCTTTTCGCCGAGCGCAACATCGCCCTGCACAGGCTTCAGCATCTCTTCCGAAGGCGGGAAGGTTTCCACCCCTGCCTGCTCTTTCAGCCAGACGACCAGATCATGGATCTGCGTCATGGTGAGCGGGCCGCCAAGCTCATCAAGATAGGGGCCCATCGGCGTTCCGGGCCGGCCATAGGCGGTGGCGAGTGTCGGCGGATAATCAGACACGCCAAACAAAGTCGCTGTTTTGAGGCTCGGTGCGCTGTCATTCGCATAGCCGGCCCGATCCTCGCCATGGCAGAGCGCGCAGTATGTCTGGTAATTCTGCTCTTCAAAGCTGACAGGCTCAGCCGCGCCGGGCGCCGTCGCCTTTGCCTCCACGACAGGCGGTGGAACAGCAGCCGATACNGGCGCAGGCGGCTCAGANAGCTCGGACTGTGTACAGGATGTCAGAGAAAGCAGCGCTCCGGCGGCAACAGCTGAAAGAATTGTCCTGATCATGATGCCCTCCCCGGCACGTTGGGAAGAGCATTTGCCGGGCGCACACGCCTGTCAAGAACGTATCAGCTACTTAGCGCTCNTCCGCNCGCAGGGTCAGNACNTCNACNCCCGTNCGCGTNACNGCNACGGTATGCTCAAACTGGGCTGAAAGTTTCCGGTCGCGCGTCACCACGGTCCAGCCATCATCCTCAGTATCCACCATCCGGCCGCCCTGATTGACCATGGGCTCAATTGTGAAGGTCATGCCTTCTCTCAGCATCTCGCCCGTGCCCGGCTTTCCGAAGTTCAGCACGCTCGGCTCTTCATGCATTTCCCGGCCAATGCCATGCCCGCAATATTCGCGCACGACGGTGTAGCCATTGCGCTTGGCATGGCGCTCGATCGCATGGCCGACATCACCCAGCGTCGCTCCGGGCCGCACAGCCTGAATGCCCTTCCACATGGCCTGTTGNGCGACCCGCACGAGCTTGCGCGTCGCAGGCGGCACATCGCCGACGATATAGGTTTTGCTGGAGTCGGCGATGAAGCCGTTCTTCTCCAGCGTGATATCCAGATTGATGATGTCGCCGTCGCGGACCACTTCGTCTNTGCTCGGCACGCCGTGACAGACCACATGGTTCAGCGAACAGTTCAGCACATACTCATAGTCGTACTGACCCTTGCTGGCCGGGCGCGCTTCCAGGTTTTGCGTAATATAACGATCAACCAGATCATTGATCTCCATGGTCGACATGCCAGCCAGCTGAACCTGATCCAGCATCTCAAACACGCGAGCCAGCAGCTTGCCGGAAATCCGCATCAGCCCCAGCTCTTCCGGCGTTTTCACCATGTCAGATCGCTGTCAGCTTTGGCGGGCGCACATCGGCTGCCTGCATCTGCTTCTTCACGATCTCGCTNAANGACANGGNGGGATTGGCNTCAGCCAGCATGCCNATCTTCAGCCAGAACTCAGCTTGCGCATTGATCGAGCGGCACATCACCGTACTGGCGCGGCGCACTTCTTCGTGCAGCTCATCATCAATCTTTACAATGCCCATAACGCGCTCTTTCTTTGATATGAATTATATACGTTTCGTATACGTTTCATATTGCAGCGTCAACAGGCGATGCTGCAGAACCATTGACCTCAAACGCGACGCAGGGAAACTGGCGCGAAATCTGTTTCTGCAAGAAAGTCATCACATGCCGCAGTTTGATATGAAGATCGTNCCCGAAGCCNCNGTTCANGGCCATGACGTGATCGANCACACCGCCGGAAGCCCGGTCAAAGAAGGCGANAGCAACGAGACCTATCGCTGCGGCGCCTGNAAAACNAANCTCTTCGTCAATGTCTCNCANCANGAGGCNCACGGNCTNGTCGTGAAGTGNGGCAAGTGCGGTAAAATCAACGCCGACCCGCATCATTAGTGGCGACCAAGGCCGCATAGTCCGACAGTAAAAAAGACGCACCCCTCTGTGCATTTGCCACTGGTCGGTCCATATCAGGCGAGAAGCATAGGAACACCTGATGGAACAGACACTCACAATCGCCCTCTACTGCGCCATGGCCATTCTGGTCGTGATCCTCGCCATGGGCATTATCAATCTTGTTCGCTCTGACCCTGAACAGGCCTCGCGCTCAAATAAGCTCATGCGTCTGCGCGTGATCATGCAGTTCGTGGCGATCGTGATCCTGGTTGCTGTGGGCGTCGTCTCCGGCGCGGTGAGTTTTTAAGTCAGTTCCTCATTGGTCGACTGCGTNGCGTCTCACCACGCGCATTCTGCGCTTTCGCTGCGCTCGTAGTTCGGTGCACCCACAAACGACCGTGCAGGCCAGTCTTATAGCCTGCTCGGCTCTGAGTTTCGCTTACGCTCAACACGCCTGCGCCCGACCTTTGGTCGTGACAGGCACCCCACAAGCAACGCGCAGGCGCAGGACGTCTGAGCGCTTGCCTGAAGAACGTGTCCGAGCATTCAAGATGAATACCTTGCGCCTTCGCTTTGCTCGTAGTTCAGTGCACCACACAAACGACCGTGCAGGCGCGGTTTCACAAGGTGCTCAGACGCACTTCCCTCTCCTTCGGCTCGGGGCGTCTTGCGCCTTCGCTGCGCTCGTAGTTCAGTGCACCCACAAACGACCGTGCAGGCGCAGCTGCACTGAGACGAAGTCGAAGCATCGCAGCGAGCAAAACGAAAATGGTCAAACTCGATAAGATTTACACGCGCACCGGCGACAAGGGTAAAACGCGACTCGCAACAGGCGAGCCGGTCGATAAATGGTCGCCGCGCGTCGCTGCTTATGGCGCTGTGGATGAGGTGAATGCCCAGCTGGGCGTGGCCGCGCTCCATGTCGGCTTCGATGCCATGCTGAAAACAGCGCTCGCGCGGGTGCAGAACGATCTTTTTGATCTCGGCGCCGATCTCGCTACGCCAGATCGCGGCAAGGATCTCGGCTATGAGCCTTTGCGCATCACCGCAGGCCAGGTCGAGCGCCTGGAACGTGAGATCGACGAGATGAATGCTGACATCGCGCCACTCGACAGCTTCATTCTGCCTGGCGGCTCAACACTCGCCGCTCAGCTGCACGTAGCCCGGACAACTGCCCGACGCGCAGAACGCCAGGTTGCCGAAGCCTATCATCAGGAAGATGAAATCATCTCCGATGAAGCGCTCGCCTATATCAATCGGCTGTCAGACTGGCTCTTCGTCGCCGGACGCCGCGCCAACGATGATGGCAAGCGCGACGTCAAATGGGTGCCCGGCAAGAATCGCTGATTGAAGCAGCGTCAAACATCTTTAACATAAGACGGAAAGTGCTTGTAAATGTCTTTATGACGATATTGAGTATAGGCTTTCAATCGGTCCACAAGGTCATTGGGATAATTCATATCTTTCTGATCATAGCCTGCATATGACTTCGCTGAGAGGTGAAAATCATCAAGACTCGGCAGATCGGCTAGTCGGTCTCGCTGACCGATATTCATAGCATAGCCAAGTGCGCGGCCCAGCACTGATGATGACCCTTTATAGTCTTCCGAGACATTGGATAAAGGTGCATGGCCATTGGCGTTGAATCTCACGCGTCGAGACTTGATAGACCGGCCTTTATTATACTTGACTTCGAAATCCACACACTTGAAGTTTTCATCGTAAGAAAGGTTCGCACCATTCATGCGGGCACCTTCGGCGACCCAACTAAGGGCGATATCTGAGAGCCCTGTAAGGTCACCGCCACCACCAACCGAACCATGGTCGCCTGCAAACCACTTTTGCTGGTAAAGCCTGGGGTCATTGGAATTGTCTTCTGGCGCGACCTCTATTCCGGATGTCTTCTGATTTAGGAGAGCGAGCTTTTTGGGCTCCCACAAGGTAGGTCGGAAAACGGTCCTCTTTTCATCAATCGCCACCGCGTGCCGAGCTTGCTTCACAAAACTGCTCAGCTTCAGATCATGAAAGCCATGGTCTTCTGGTTTGTTGGCAACGGCATTAAAAACGCCAGGCACACCAAGTTGTCCGACTGTGTCCCAGACGCCGAGATAGGTGATCACGAGCTGATTCTCGTTCTTGAGATCGCTTCGCACGGTATGGCTACGGCCAGGGCCAATAACATCTCGGCTAACCCACATATCCTTATGCCCTGTCCGCTCACGGAACGCCCAGGACTCTTCAGCATCAGGATGTCGTTTTTTGTCTTTGTAGAGATCGAAGGCTTCTCCGACACAGGGTGAACAATCGCGTCGGACAATTCCGCAATTGCGTATCATACCCGCAAGCGACCGGGCCGTATAAGCCCCACGCGAAAACCCAAAAATGAAAACCTCATCGCCGGGGTTATAGTTGAAGACAAGAAAGGCATAAGCGTCCTTGATGTTCTGTTCCAGACCATCGCCGAAACCGCCGCCCTCCATGCTTTCACCTTCAAGCGTCCCAACACCTTCATCATAGAAGACAACCTGAGGAATCTCGTTGCCGTCCGCGTCAGCCCCATAGGCATGTACAGATTGCGCCAGCTTCACCACATTCGTTGTGGGCCGAACGCGATAATCAATCTCGTTCCAGGTACCGTCACAGCAGACAATCAACCGTTTCATGATAAAATTCCCCCTGGGGGATTTTACACGCAAAAGGTGTTTTTGCCAAGTACACCTACCGGACCGACAAGCCTGCAATATCGGCACACCATGACCTTGGTGCGACCGCTCATATCCAGGGCGCTGTGTCAGTCCTTAGCCATACGCAAAACCCGGGTGACAGCCCTACCTTTCAGGATGAAGTCTTCGTCAACTCCTGAAATGCCGTCACCATTCCAGATTATACCCGCGTGGATGCGGCTGCGATCTATGCGCTGAATGAACACACAACGCTTCAGCTCAACATCGAAAACCTCTTCGATGAGACCTACTATCCGGACGCGCACTCCAACACGAATATCTCAACCGGCGCGCCGCTGAACGCGCGTTTCACCATCCGGACCCGCTTCTGATAAGGTAAGGGCCGGTGTCTCGCCGGCCCTGCCTCAATTAAACTTTGAGAATGAGATTGCCTCTCAAACACCCAATAACGGCGCATTTGAAATAAGGCGGTCTTAAGGCAGAAATGCCCCACCATGTCGTCNTTTCANNGCAANNTGAATGATCCAGGTTAATCAGNTTTCGATANGTTAATTGTCCACAAATTTCGTTAACAATTTTCCTAAACGNATTCAGAACACTAAACGGTATCNGTAAAATTTAATCTNTTCCGGCGAGATTTGGGTAATTTCCCACTGAGACGCTCAGCTGACCGACCATATAAGGATTTTGCTGATGCGCGGTCTCCTGTTCAAAGAACTTCTGAGTTTCGCAGACGCTCAGCTGGGCGAGGCATGTGTTGATGCCCTCCTCCGCGAGCTGCCCCTGAGTTCCGGGGGCGCCTACACGTCAGTTGGCGACTATCCCGACGAAGAACTGCCCATCCTGTTTGAAGCCCTGAGCGAAAAGATGGTCCTGAGACCGGACGTGCTGCAGCGCCAGTTCGGCATCTGGCTGTTCAACGCCTCCGTCACCAACTCTGCCGACTTCTTTGCCCGCTGTTACACGAGCTTTGATGTTTTTGAAGCGGCCGAGCCAGCCATACGCACCGAGATCAGGAAACTGGACACCAAGGCCGACTTTCCAATGTTTCAGACAGAGCGCTGCGGCAATCGTCATATGATTTGTATTTATCGCTCCAGCTGCGATCTCGCTGATTTGTGCGAAGGCCTGATCGACGCCTGCATGGATCATTTTCGGGAAACCGCGGACATGATCCGCCGTGATGTCAGAACGCGTTGCGAAACNATCGCCATATTCAGTCTCAGCCTCAAGACAGGCACGACCAAGGTTCACGCCCATGACCGCCTCTGACAGAACATCTGGCTACGTGCCTGAGACGGTCTCCAAAGACCGTTTTGAACGCGAACGCCTGGCTCGCATTCACGCNGAAACGCTCCTGGAAGAGAAAAGCCGCGAGCTCTACCGGTCAATTGTCGGCCTGGAGATCGAACTCGATCGCGAGCGCCAGATGCTCCGACTGATGACAGATTTCATTGAAGCCTTCACCCAGCAGATTGAATGGCCGCTCGACATGGCCAATGCCACCATCGCCCGTATTCGCAGCCATCTCTCCGTCAATGACAGTCCGTGGATCGACCGACGCTGCAAACTTGTTGAGGATCTGCTCCTCCAGCTGTCGGTGATTAACTGCGAGGGCGCNGCGCNNGCAAANTCCGTNCGNGCNCGCCAGTNANATNACNGNCAGCCGCTGCGGCAAATCTTCCCGGNACCCGTGCANTTCGTGCGCGCAAGCTTGCGCGACGTTACGTCAAGCATAGCTGCNGCGCACAATTATGCCTCGCAGTNATANCNGTCCTGACGGAAGNCTGCTTGACGCCGTCACACCGAGCATTTAGCACCTGCAGCGAACGATTTCTGGAAATCCGGACAATCGCGAATAAATATAAGCAGGAACCCATTCCTGCGATGATCACGGAGAACGCCATGAAGGTCCTCGTACCCGTCAAACGGGTAATCGACTATAACGTCAAGGCGCGCGTCAAACCGGACCAGTCCGGTGTCGACCTGGCCAATGTCAAAATGTCTATGAACCCTTTCGACGAGATCGCTGTTGAAGAAGCGGTCCGCCTGAAAGAAGCTGGCAAGGCNGAAGAGATTGTTGTGGTCTCCATCGGCCCGCAACAGGCTCAGGAAACCATCCGCACCGCGCTCGCCATGGGCGCTGACCGCGGCATCCTGATCAAGACCGACGACATGCCAGAGCCGCTTGGCGTAGCAAAGCTGCTCAAGGCAGTGGTCGATGAGGAAAGCCCTGAGCTGGTTGTGCTCGGCAAACAGGCAATCGACGACGACGCTAACCAGACAGGTCAGATGCTGGCCGCTCTGCTCGGCTGGCCACAAGGCACATTCGCTTCGAAAGTCGACATCGCTGACGGCAAAGCCAATGTCACCCGCGAAGTTGACGGCGGCCTGCAGACTGTCGCGCTCGACATGCCTGCGATTGTCACAACTGACCTTCGCCTGAACGAGCCACGCTACGCCTCTNTGCCAAACATTATGAAGGCAAAGAAAAAGCCGATCGACACCAAGGAAGTCGGCGATTACGGCGTTGATATCTCTCCNCGCCTCACAATCGTGAAGGTCACAGAGCCGCCGGTTCGCGAAGCNGGTGAAATCGTCGAGGACGTAGACGCCCTCGTATCGAAACTCAAAGCCAAGGGAGCGATCTGATATGGCTGTTCTCGTAATTGCTGATCACGACAACGCGTCCCTGTCTGACGCGACACACAAGACCGTCACGGCTGCTGCCAAGTTCGGCGGCGACATTGACGTCCTGGTTGCCGGCAAAGGCGCGGGCGATGTTGCGGCNGAAGCTGCGAAAATCGACGGCGTNCGCAAAGTGCTCCACGCTGANAGNGACGCACTGGAAAACATGCTCGCTGAAGCTGTCGAAGCGCTCGTCGTTCCGATGATGGATGGGTATGACGCGGTCTTCGCGCCAGCCACTACGACAGGCAAAAACGTGATGCCTCGCATCGCGGCCAAGCTCGACGTCATGCAGCTGTCTGACGTGATCGATGTTGAAGGCACAGACACCTTCACACGTCCGATCTATGCCGGTAACGCGATCCAGACCGTGAAATCTTCTGATGCGAAGAAAGTCGTCACCGTTCGCGGTACGGCCTTTGATGCGGCAGGCACATCTGGCTCAGCGTCAGTTGAAACCGTCGATGCTGCTGCCGGCATCGGTAAGTCTGCTTTCGTCTCAGAAGAGCTGGCTGAAAGTGATCGTCCGGAACTCACCTCTGCCAAGCGCATCGTCTCTGGCGGCCGCGCCCTCGGTTCTGAGGAAGAGTTCAACAAGATCCTTGAGCCACTGGCAGACAAGCTGGGCGCTGGTATCGGTGCATCTCGCGCCGCCGTCGACGCTGGCTATGCGCCAAACGATTATCAGGTCGGTCAGACCGGTAAGATCGTTGCGCCCGAGCTCTACATCGCCATCGGTATTTCAGGCGCCATTCAGCACCTTGCGGGCATGAAAGATTCCAAAATCATCGTGGCCATCAACAAGGATGAAGAAGCGCCAATCTTCCAGGTTGCCGATTACGGCCTGGTCGCCGATCTCTTCAGCGCTGTGCCTGAGCTGACTGAAAAGTTGTAATTCCTTTCCCGGCCCCTCTCCCTCAGGGAGAGGGCTTGCGAGGAACAGAAATCAGTTCAGTGAGCCGATTTCCTGAGCAAGGGGTGAGGGTGACAATACGCACAACAAAAAAGCCCGGCCATCGCGCCGGGCTTTTTTTCGTTCCCCACCTATAGAAAAACTCACCCGCCATATTGCGGCAGGTTATCGCTTACATTCCCGGAGCGTGGTAAACATGCTCTCGGAAGCTCATGATCTTCGAGCCAACTCGTGTCGGAAAATCAGAATTTTCACACACTGGTCCGGTGTCAGGCAAGGCAGCTTCCGCCGAGGAGGTACCCACTATGGCTACCGGTATTGTGAAATCGTTTGATCTCAAGGAAGGTTTTGGATTCATTTCGCCAGACGACGGGTCCCCGGACGTGAAGGTGAAACTGAAGGCCGCTGAGAAATCCGGTTTGTTCACCCTGCTTGAGGGCGAACGCATCGATTTTGAACTCGACAGAAAATCTGTCCCCGGAGAGATTATGGCAGCGAAACTCCGCTCGCCAGAAGACGCACGCTAAAGCGCAGGCCGGTCAGGCCCTTCGCGTTCTGACCACCATTTCTTCGCCTGAAAACCGAAGAGATGGTGCTATTTTCTTTGTTCCCCACAATCAATTTACGCCAGCACGCTTACCTCTACGGATTTGAACGCAGGTGTCTTGCTGCGCGGGTCTACAGCCGTGGCCGTCAGGGCGTTGGCCTCAGGATAAAAGGCGAGAAGATTGCCCTTTGGGACATCGTAGGCATACAGCTCGACACCTTTCATCTCACCATGATCAGAGACAAGGTCGACGGTATCGCCTGGGGCTTTGCCAAGCGCCTCAATATCCCCGGCATTCATCATCACCAGCCAGCGATGCGGCGTACCGCGATAACTGTCTTTTTCCTCATAGATAATCGAGTTGAACTGGCCTTCAGAGCGAAGTGTCGCCAGCGTGAACGGGCGCGCCGTTTTAGGCTCTGGCAGGCTGTTCAGTGGAAACTTTGCCCTGCCGGAGGCTGTTTTGAATCGCGGCTTATGGATCAGCCGACCCCTGATGTGAAACTCACGTTTGGCGACATCAATATCTGCAAGGTCAGCGAGCTCAGGCAGGACGTCTGCAATGGCCTTGCGCACGCTCGAATGCCGACCGAAGGCTTCGAAATCGAAGGGCAGGTCTGGCAGGATACGTCGCCCCAGCTCAGACAGGATGACGCT
>PABS01000132.1 GCA_002699325.1 Ponticaulis sp.
CAACTACGGAGTCGATCTATCAACCATCTGAGGGTGGTATCAGATTGATGGGGTGAAGGTGCCCCATCAACCATTAAATCCGTATACCCAAAATAAAAAGAATGCATCCAGCGCACTTGCGGACAAATGGCAAAAGCGTTATGCAACCCGGCTCTGGTCGGATTGCGTCTGCTTTCCGGGCAGAGAACCTGTCCGAGACCATAGGTTAGCTCCGGCTATGAAATATCCTATGCAGACGGGGTGAGGTGAGAGTGATGCGACGAGCAGCGTTCGTCTAGTCATTTAAGATCCAAAGCCCTGGGCAGGCGCTCGTAAAAGGTGCGCCTTCTGCGAGCAGACACCAGGGTGCGCGGATCATCTGTGCGCCTGACTTTTGGAGAACCGTAATGGACAAAACCGGAAAGAAGGCGGCGCTCAAAGATCTCGAAACTGTATTCGAGGAATCTGGGGCTGTCGTCGTCACTCACTATTCTGGTCTAAGCGTTGCGGAAATGACCGGGCTGCGCACCAAGCTTCGCGAGAAGGGTGCAACGCTCAAAGTGATCAAGAATCGGATTGCCAAGATTGCCCTTAAGGGTAAAGGCGGCGACGCGGCTCTTAATCTCTTTCAGGGGCCAGTTGCAATTGCCTATGCTGAAGACCCGTCTTCAGCTGCAAAAGTGACCTCCGAGTTTGCGAAAGACAATGAAAAGCTGAAGCTCATCGGCGCCATCATGGATGAAGAAGTGATGGATGAGGCTGGCATCAAGGTGCTGGCAACAATGCCGTCTCGTGAAGAGCTTATTGCGACTGTTGTTGCTCGTCTGCTTGGCCAGGCTACTGAGATCGTATCTCGTGTTAATGCACCAGGTCAGGGACTGGCCGGTGCGATCAAGGCGATCGAGGAACAGGCTGCTGCTTAAGGTCGAAAAACCAACGCACAACCCAGAAAACCCAAACCTCACTAGAGTACAGAAAGAATATTCAAATGGCTGATATTGCTAAACTTGGTGACGAACTTCTCGCTCTCACCATTCTCGAAGCGAAAGAACTCAACGACTACCTCGAAGAGCGTGGCATCAAAGCCGCTGCTGCTGTCGCGGTTGCTGGCCCTGCTGCCGGTGGCGACGCTGCTGGTCCTGCTGAAGAGCAAACTGAGTTCGACGTAATTCTCGTCGACGGCGGTGAGAAGAAAATCAACGTCATTAAAGTCGTACGCGAAGTTGTCTCTGGTCTCGGCCTGAAAGAAGCTAAAGAGCTCGTCGAAGGTGCTCCTAAGCCGATCAAAGAAGGCGCGACGAAAGAAGAAGCCGAAGAGATCAAGAAAAAGTTCGAAGAAGCTGGCGCGAAAGTGGAAATCAAGTAACGCTGCTGCCTTCGGGCAAGAAATATGTGGGCGTGATCAGCGCGGAGCGCCCACTGTAGAGTATCACGCGGCGGGTCCTTCAGGGCTCGCCGCGACCGCGCTTGTAGCGAACGCCGCATTATGCGGCCCCTGGATCAGGAACGAAGATGGCTCTGTCCCTCACGGAAAAAAAGCGAATTCGCAAATCCTTTGGTCGGCTTCCCTCAGTTGTGGATATGCCGAACCTCATCGAAGTCCAGCGTGCTTCTTATGAAACCTTCCTGCAAATGGCTGACGGTCAGACCAAGTCGCCGGATGAAGGTTTGGGCGCGGTTTTCAAATCGGTTTTCCCGATCAAGGATTTCGCAGAACGTTCCGTTCTGGAATATGTTTCCTTTGAGTTTGAGCCTCCGAAGTTCGATGTCGAGGAGTGCCAGCAGCGTGACCTGACCTATGCCGCGCCGCTGAAGGTCAAGCTTCGTCTGATCGTCTTTGACATCGATGAAGATACGCAGGCGCGTTCGGTTCGCGACATTAAAGAACAAGATGTCTATCTTGGGGACATCCCCCTGATGACGGAAAAAGGTACGTTCATCGTGAACGGTACCGAGCGCGTGATCGTGTCTCAGATGCACCGGTCCCCGGGCGTCTTTTTTGACCATGACAAAGGCAAGACCCACACTTCAGGCAAGCTCCTGTTCGCAGCGCGTATTATTCCATATCGCGGCTCATGGCTCGATTTCGAATTCGATGCCAAGGATATCCTGAACGTTCGTATTGACCGGAAGCGGAAGCTACCAGCGACGACCATGCTTTACGCCTTGGGTCTGGATGCGGAAGAAATCCTGGAAACCTTCTACACGCACTCAATTTACCGCATCAATAAAAGCGGCTGGGTCACGGCATTCAAGCCCGAGAGCTGGCGCGGAGCGAAGCCTGAATTTGATCTGGTGAACGCAGATACAGGCGAAGTTGAAGTTGCCGCCGGCAAGAAAATTTCGGCTGTCAAAGCGCGTAAGCTTTCAGAGGGCGGTCTCAATGACATTCTGGTTCCGAGCACCTTCCTTGAAGGTAAGTTCGGTGCGTATGACATCGTCAATCCTGAAACGGGTGAGATTTACTGCGAAGCTGGTGATGAGCTGACTGAAGAGCTGATCGCGGAGCTGCGTGATGCTGGCGTTGAAGAGATTGCGGTTCTCGATATCGACAATGGTGGCCGAGGCGCTTGGCTGCGTCACACGCTGAACGCAGACAAGAATGCGACGCGTTTCGAGGCGCTGTCAGACATTTACCGCGTTATGCGTCCCGGCGAGCCTCCGACCCAGGAAGCTGCGGAAACACTGTTTAATCAGCTTTTCTTTGATGATGAGCGTTACGACCTTTCAGCGGTTGGTCGCGTGAAAATGAATATTCGTCTGGACCTTGATTGTCCGGATGATGTTCGCGTGCTCCGTCGCGAAGATATTGTCGCTGTCATGAAGACAATCCTCGATCTGAAAGACGGTCGTGGAGATGTTGATGACATCGACAACCTGGGTAACCGTCGTGTCCGCTCTGTTGGCGAGCTGATGGAGAACCAGTACCGCGTTGGTCTTGTCCGCATGGAGCGTGCCATCAAGGAGCGTATGTCGTCTGTGGATGTCGACACGGTCATGCCACATGATCTGATCAATGCGAAACCTGTTGTGGCCGCGATCCGTGAGTTCTTTGGTTCATCTCAGCTGTCTCAGTTCATGGACCAGACCAACCCGCTCTCCGAGATCACACACAAGCGTCGTCTTTCTGCGCTCGGCCCTGGTGGTCTGACGCGTGAGCGCGCGGGCTTTGAGGTTCGCGACGTTCACCCGACACACTATGGCCGTATGTGTCCGATTGAGACGCCCGAGGGACCAAACATTGGTCTGATCAACTCGCTCGCAACTCACGCGCGCATCAATAAGTACGGTTTCATCGAGAGCCCGTATCGCAAGGTTGAGAACGGCAAGCTCACAGATGAGGTGAAGTACCTGTCGGCTATGGAAGAGCAGCGCTACTCCATCGCTCAGGCGAATGCGACCGTTGATGAAAACGGCATGCTCGCAAACGAATTCGTCAACGCACGTGTTGGCGCGGCGCGTGACGCCACGCTCGTTCCTCGCGAAGAGGTCGATTACATCGACGTGTCTCCGAAGCAGGTGGTCTCTGTTGCGGCCTCGCTGATCCCGTTCCTTGAGAACGATGACGCAAACCGGGCTCTGATGGGTTCGAACATGCAACGTCAGGCCGTTCCGCTTGTCAGAACGGAAGCGCCGCTGGTTGGCACCGGCATGGAAGCGATTGTGGCACGCGATTCCCGCGCGGCACTTGTTGCCAAGCGTTCGGGTGTGGTTGAGCAGGTCGATTCAGAGCGTATCGTTGTTCGCGCGACAGAAGACCTCGACAAAGGCGCTTCCGGGGTCGATATCTACCGTCTCGTCAAGTTCCGCCGTTCAAACCAGAACTCTTGCATCAACCAGCGTCCGATCGTGAAGGTTGGCGATGGCGTGGTCAAAGGTGACATCATCGCTGATGGTCCTTCGACAGACCTCGGCGAGCTGGCGCTGGGACGCAACGTTCGCGTGGCATTCATGCCATGGAATGGCTACAACTATGAGGACTCCATCCTCATCTCTGAGCGTATCGTTCGCGACGACGTATTCACTTCGATCCATATCGAGGAATTCGAGATTGCTGCGCGGGACACCAAGCTCGGCCCGGAAGAAATCACACGTGATATTCCAAACGTCGGTGAGGAAGCCCTGCGCAACCTCGACGAGGCTGGCATCGTGGCCGTTGGTGCTGAAGTCAAAGCTGGCGACATTCTCGTCGGTAAGGTGACGCCGAAGGGTGAGAGCCCAATGACGCCGGAAGAGAAACTCCTCCGCGCCATCTTTGGTGAGAAAGCCTCTGACGTTCGTGATACGTCTCTGCGTGTGCCTCCGGGTGATGCGGGAACGGTCGTGGAAGTCCGTATCTTCAACCGTCACGGCGTCGATAAAGATCAGCGTGCCATCCAGATCGAGCGCGAGCAGATCGAGAAACTGGAAGAAGACCGTACGGACGAGCAATCCATTCTGGAGCGCAACGCCTTTGGTCGTCTGACTGATCTTCTTCTCGGCAAGCCTGCCATTGCCGGCCCGAAAGGCTTCAAGAAGGGCGACGTCACACTCGAGCAACT
The DNA here is from genome assembly GCA_002699325.1 of Ponticaulis sp. Classification (GTDB taxonomy): domain Bacteria; phylum Pseudomonadota; class Alphaproteobacteria; order Caulobacterales; family Hyphomonadaceae; genus Ponticaulis. Next base: position 4,521 of record PABS01000132.1, read on the forward strand.
TGAGAGTCTGTCCAAGTCACAATGGTGGCAGATTCAGCTGGAAGACGAAGGCGCTCAAGCCGAAGTCGACCAACTGAAAGCTTCGTTCGACGACTCCATGGCGGAGCTAGAGGCACGCTTCAACGACCGTGTTGAAAAGATCCAACGCGGCGATGACCTGCCTCCAGGCGTTATGAAGGTTGTGAAAGTCTTCCTCGCTGTGAAGCGCAAGCTTCAGCCAGGTGACAAAATGGCTGGTCGTCACGGCAACAAAGGTGTGATCTCCAAGATCAACCCGCTGGAAGACATGCCATTCACAGAAGACGGCACACCGGTCGATATCGTTCTGAATCCGCTCGGCGTTCCATCTCGGATGAACGTCGGTCAGATTCTCGAGACCCACCTTGGTATGGCGTGTTCTGGTCTTGGTCGCATGATCGAGAACAGCATTGAAGTGTTCCGTCGAAGCCATGATTACGGCAAGCTGCGAGAAGACATCAGCAAAGCCTACGGCAACAGTGTTGAGCTGCCTGAGACGGACGAGGAAATCCTCGAGCTGGCTCAGAACCTGACCAACGGTGTGCCGATCGCGACGCCAGTCTTTGACGGTGCGCACCAGAATGACATCACAGAGATGCTTCTGCGCGCTGGCATGGAAAACTCGGGCCAATTCACACTTTATGATGGCCGCACGGGTGAGCCGTTCTCGCGTCCTGTCACAGTGGGCTACAAGTATCTGCTGAAACTTCACCACCTGGTGGACGAGAAAATTCACGCACGTTCGACCGGTCCTTACTCGCTCGTTACGCAGCAGCCTCTGGGCGGTAAAGCTCAGTTCGGTGGTCAGCGCTTCGGTGAGATGGAGGTCTGGGCTCTTGAGGCGTATGGCGCTGCCTACACCTTGCAGGAGATGCTGACCGTGAAGTCGGACGATACGGCTGGCCGTGCAAAAGTGTACGAGTCGATCGTTCGTGGCGAAGACAATTTCGAAGCCGGTATCCCGGAAAGCTTCAACGTTCTGGTCAAAGAGATGCGTTCTCTGGGTCTCAACGTTGAGATGATTGATGGCGAAACCGACGACGACGAATAGAGCGTCGGTTTCAGAATACCTGTTTGAAGACCTTCGAGCGGCTGGCAGACCAGCGTCAGTCGCTCACTTAACCGCTAAGGAGCGGCCTTTATGAGCCAGGAAGTCACTAACCTGTTCAATCCGAATGCCCCGGCACCTTCTTTCGAGGCACTTCGTATCTCCATCGCCAGCCCGGAGAAAATCCGGTCCTGGTCACATGGCGAAATCAAAAAGCCGGAAACCATCAACTACCGGACATTCAAACCGGAGAAAGATGGTCTTTTCTGCGCGCGGATCTTTGGTCCGCAAAAGGACTATGAGTGTACCTGCGGCAAGTATAAGCGCATCAAATATCGCGGCATTACCTGTGAGAAATGCGGTGTGGAAGTCACGCTGGCGCGCGTTCGGCGCGAACGGATGGGCCATATCGAACTTGCAGCTCCTGTCGCACACATCTGGTTCCTGAAGTCGCTTCCGTCCCGGATTGCGCTGCTTCTCGACATGACGCTGAAAGATGTGGAGCGCGTGCTCTACTTCGAAAGCTATATCGTCATTGAGCCGAGCCTGACACCATTTGAGCCAAAGCAACTCCTCTCTGAAGAAGAGTATATGGACGCTTGCGATGAGTTCGGTGAAGATGCTTTCACAGCCTCTATCGGTGCAGAAGCGATCTTCGAGCTGTTGAAAGACATCGATCTCGAAGTAACGGCTGAAACGCTCCGCGACGATCTCAAAGAAGCGACAGGTGAGCTCAAGCCGAAGAAAATCGCCAAGCGTCTCAAGGTCATCGAAGCATTCCTTCACTCCGGCTGCCGTCCGGAATGGATGATCATGACCGTCGTGCCGGTGATCCCGCCAGATCTGCGCCCTCTGGTGCCGCTTGATGGTGGCCGGTTCGCAACCTCTGACCTCAACGACCTGTATCGCCGTGTGATCAACCGGAACAACCGTCTGAAGCGCCTAATGGAGCTTCGTGCGCCGGACATCATCATCCGGAACGAGAAGCGTATGCTTCAGGAATCTGTTGATGCGCTGTTCGACAACGGTCGTCGTGGCCGTGTCATCACCGGCACTAACAAACGTCCTCTGAAGTCGCTTTCAGACATGCTGAAAGGTAAGCAGGGTCGTTTCCGTCAGAACCTTCTCGGTAAGCGCGTCGACTATTCCGGTCGTTCGGTTATCGTGACGGGTCCGACGCTGAAACTGCACCAGTGCGGCCTTCCGAAGAAGATGGCGCTCGAGCTCTTCAAACCATTCATCTATGCGCGCCTCGACGCGAAAGGCCTGGCCGGTACGGTCAAGGCTGCGAAGAAACTGGTTGAGAAAGAGAAGCCGGAAGTGTGGGATATCCTCGAAGAGGTTATCCGTGAGCACCCAATCCTGCTGAACCGCGCGCCAACGCTCCACCGTCTGGGTATCCAGGCGTTTGAGCCACGCCTCATCGAAGGCAAGGCGATCCAGCTTCACCCGCTCGTCTGTACAGCGTTCAACGCGGACTTCGATGGTGACCAGATGGCCGTTCACGTGCCGCTGTCTCTTGAGGCTCAGCTTGAAGCCCGCGTGCTTATGATGTCGACGAACAATATTCTGTCACCGGCGAACGGTCGACCGATCATCGTTCCGTCGCAGGATATGGTTCTTGGTCTCTATTATCTGACGCTTGAGAAGGACGGTGAGCCAGGCGAGGGCATGATGTTCTCTGATATCGGAGAGATCGAGCATGCGCTTCACACGAAAGCGGTTTCTCTGCACTCTAAGGTCAAAGCTTCGTTCGAGATCGTAAATGAAGACGGCTCGATCGAGCGTAAAGTCTATGAGACGACACCAGGTCGTTACATGGTCGCTGACTGCCTTCCAAAGCAACCGAACATGACGCCTGACGTCGTGAACGAGCTTATGGTCAAAAAGGCCATTGGCCGTATGATCGACCACGTCTATCGGAACTGCGGTCAGAAGGCGACGGTCATCTTCTGTGACAAGATCATGAGCCTTGGTTTCCGCGAAGCTGCGAAAGCGGGCATTTCGTTCGGCAAGGAAGACATGGTTATTCCGGCGGCCAAGCAAAAGCTGGTGGAAGATACCCGTGCTCAGGTTTCTGAATACGAGCGTCAATATGCCGACGGTCTGATCACGCGTGGCGAGAAGTACAACAAGGTGGTCGATGCGTGGTCGACTTGTACCGACAAAGTTGCTGACGCCATGATGGATGCGGCCGGTGAGAAGCAGGTCGATCCGGAAACAGGCCGTATCAGTGAGCCAAACTCCGTCTTCATGATGGCGCACTCCGGTGCCCGTGGTTCGAAGAACCAGATGAAGCAGCTGGCTGGTATGCGTGGTCTGATGGCCAAGCCATCGGGGGAGATCATCGAGACGCCGATCGTGTCGAACTTCAAGGAAGGTCTGACCGTTCTTGAATACTTCAACTCGACACACGGTGCGCGTAAGGGGCTGGCCGATACGGCTCTGAAAACAGCGAACTCCGGTTATCTGACGCGTCGTCTCGTGGATGTGGCTCAGGACTCGATTATCACTGAGGATGATTGCGGCACTGACAAAGGCATTACGCTCCGCGCTGTCATGGATGGTGCTGAAGTCATCGTTTCGCTTGAAGATCGCATCCTCGGCCGGACGACAGCAGAAGACGTGATGGAGCCAGGCACAGGCGAACTGATCGTCCCTGCCAACACCTATCTCGACGAAGCGCTGTCAAAGCGTATCGACGGGGCAGGCGTGGACAAAGTGTTCGTTCGCTCTGTTCTGACATGTGAAACCCGCAACGGTTGCTGTGCGAGCTGTTATGGCCGTGATCTGGCGCGTGGTGAGCGCGTCAATCAGGGCGAGGCCGTTGGTGTTATTGCCGCTCAGTCGATCGGTGAGCCAGGTACACAGCTTACCATGCGGACCTTCCACATTGGTGGTGCGGCTCAGGTTGCTGACCAGTCTGGTGTTGAAGCCGCTTATGAGGGCGAGATCGTCTTCCGCGAAGCTGCGACAGTCGAACGTTCGGATGGTCGTCTGATCGTGATTGGCCGCCACATGGAAGTCGACACTGTTGATGCTGACGGACGTGTTCGTCAGACCTTTAAGGCGGCTTACGGTACACAGCTCTTTGTCAAGGAAGGCCAGAAGGTCAAACGTGGCGAGAAGCTTGCTGACTGGGACCCATTTGCACANCCAGTGGTGTCTGAGGTCGGCGGTACGATCCGCTTCGAAGACATCGTTGATGGCCTGACCGCGAAAGAGGAAACCGACGAAGCGACGGGTATTTCGTCCCGCTCAATCGTCGATCATCGTTCGACTGCCAAGAATGCGGACCTGCGTCCCTCTGTTGTGGTTGTTGGTGATGATGGCGAGCCAGTCACACTGCCAAACGGTACGCCTGCACGTTACATGCTGTCTGCCGGCGCGATCCTTTCGGTCACTGAAGGCGATACAATCGGCNAGGGCGAGCTTCTCGCNCGTGTCATGACCGGTGGCGCCAAGACGAAAGACATCACTGGTGGTCTGCCNCGCGTTGCNGAACTCTTCGAGGCACGTCGTCCGAAAGATCACGCCATCATTGCTGATATTGATGGTCGTGTTGAATTTGGCCGTGACTACAAGAACAAACGCCGTATTCGTATCGTGCCTGAAGAAGAGGGCGCTGAACCAATGGAATACCTNATTCCAAAGGGTAAGCACCTTGCCATTCAGGAAGGTGATATGATCCGTCGTGGTGACTATTTGATGGATGGCAACCCGGCGCCTCAGGATATCCTGACGGTTCTTGGTGTTGAGGCTCTGGCTGATTATCTCGTTGACGAGATTCAGAAGGTCTATCGTCTGCAGGGCGTTCCAATCAACGATAAGCACATCGAGGTGATTGTCCGTCAGATGCTGCAGAAGATTGAAATCACGGATGGTGGTGAAACNTCACTGCTCAAAGGTGAGACGGTCGAGCTTCTCGACTTCGAAGACGCCAATGCGGCAGCTCGCAAGTCGGGCCGCAAGGAAGCCGAAGGTACGCCAATTCTNTTGGGTATCACGAAAGCTTCGCTGCAGACTCGTTCGTTCATCTCTGCAGCCTCGTTCCAGGAGACAACGCGCGTCCTGACTGAAGCNTCTATTCAGGGTAAGGTCGATACGCTCGAAGGTCTGAAAGAGAACGTNATTGTCGGTCGACTCATTCCNGCAGGTACGGGCGGCCAGCTGCGTCGCTATCGTCGCCTCGCGAATGACCGTGACGTCAAACTCAAGGCTCAGCGNGCTGAAGCGGCCGCTGCNGCTCCAGCACTTCCTTCGCCGGAAGCTGCGGAATAAGAATCGGACTTGGGCCGGTTGACCCGGCCCATTTTCCGCCTGTCTACGCTTTTGACGANGAGTCAGAAAAACGGGATTGGCGAGCGGCTGCGTTTTTTAGCNGTTCTAGGTGTCTCTGCGGGGCANAAAACGTGAAGAAGGGTTGACCAAATCCGCCTCACGGACTATTAGCGCCGCTCGATATGCAGGTTCGCTGCGGTCCTGAACCGCGCGTCCTCCCGAAAGGGTCAGGGGTCCAAACCTCCCCAAGTCGTAGTTTTCCGGGGTGATTGAGTGCAGTCGCCTCGGTTTTGGTTATGGAATTTGGGTGGTTGGACCCAGAAGAAGGATAGAAGTACAGGCCAATGCCGACGATTAACCAGTTGATTCGTAAGCCGCGGTCTCCGCGCCCAAAACGCAATAAAGTTCCTGCTCTGAAGGCTTGTCCTCAGCGCCGGGGCGTGTGCACACGTGTTTATACCACCACGCCGAAGAAGCCGAACTCCGCGCTTCGTAAGGTTGCTAAGGTGCGCATGACCTCAGGATATGAGTCGATCTGTTATATCCCGGGTGAGGGGCACAACCTGCAGGAGCACTCCGTGGTTCTGATTCGCGGCGGTCGTGTTCGCGACCTTCCAGGTGTCCGCTATCACATCCTGCGCGGCGTGCTTGATACACAAGGCGTCAAAGACCGTAAGCAACGTCGTTCGCATTACGGCGTGAAGCGTCCGAAATAGGAATATAAAAACATGTCTCGTCGTCACCGCGCAGAAAAACGTGAAGTTCTTCCGGATCCAAAATTCGGAGACCTCGTACTGTCCAAGTTCATGAACCAGATCATGGTTGATGGTAAGAAATCCACTGCTGAACGTATCGTCTATGGTGCGCTCGATCTCGTTGAAGCGCGTGGGAAACGCGATCCGGTTGAGCTGTTCCACGATGCGCTCGACAATGTGTCTCCTTCCGTCGAAGTGCGTTCGCGCCGCGTAGGTGGTGCGACCTATCAGGTTCCTGTTGAAGTTCGTCCTGAGCGCCGTCAGGCTCTGGCTATTCGCTGGATGGTGGCTGCTGCTCGTGGTCGTAACGAAAGCACGATGCGTGAGCGTCTCGCAGGTGAACTTCTGGATGCGTCTAACGGACGTGGCAATGCCGTGAAGAAGCGTGAAGACACGCACCGCATGGCTGAAGCGAACCGCGCTTTCTCACATTACCGCTGGTAATTTTCTCTCTAATTCTCTTTATCTGAGGCTGCTCTCATGGCTCGCGATTATCCGCTCGAACGTTATCGTAACTTCGGCATTATGGCGCACATTGATGCCGGTAAAACTACTACTACCGAGCGCATTCTGTTTTATACCGGTAAATCTCACAAAATCGGTGAGGTTCACGACGGTGCTGCAACCATGGACTGGATGGAGCAGGAGCAGGAACGTGGCATCACCATTACGTCTGCTGCGACGACCACATTCTGGGAGCGCACTGAAAACGGTAAAGAACCTGANTCTCTGAAGCANCGCTTCAACATCATCGACACGCCAGGACACGTGGANTTCACGATTGAAGTTGAACGTTCTCTGGCCGTTCTCGATGGCGCGGTCTGCGTTCTCGACGCCAACGCTGGTGTCGAGCCACAGACGGAAACTGTCTGGCGTCAGGCTGACCGCTACAAGGTTCCGCGTATCGTCTATGTCAACAAAATGGACAAACTCGGCGCTGACTTCTTCAACTGTGTGAAGATGATCAAAGAGCGCACGGGTGCGACACCTATGCCAATTCAGATGCCAATCGGCGCTGAGACCGAGCTCGAGGGTATGATCGACCTGATCACCATGAAAGAGTGGGTCTGGCAGGGTGAAGATCTGGGTGCGACCTGGGTCCAGAAAGACATTCGTGACGAACTCAAGGACAAAGCTGAAGAGCTTCGCAACGAGATGATCGAGCTTGCCGTTGAGCAGGACGAAGCTGCTATGGAAGCGTATCTGGAAGGTGATGAGCCGGACATTGCAACGCTCCGCAAGCTGATTCGTAAGGGTACACTGTCCATGACATTCGTACCTGTCCTGTGCGGCTCTGCTTTTAAAAACAAAGGTGTTCAGCCAATGCTGAACGCGGTGATCGACTATCTTCCAAGCCCACTTGATGTCCCGGCTTACATGGGTTTCAAACCAGGCGACGAAGAAGAGACCCGTAACCTTGCCCGTCATGCTGACGACGATGAGCCATTCTCTGGTCTCGCGTTCAAGATCATGAACGACCCATTTGTTGGTTCGCTGACTTTCGTTCGTATTTACTCCGGTAAAATGAACAAGGGCGGCTCAATGCTGAACTCGACCAAGGGTAAACAAGAGCGCATCGGTCGTATGATGATGATGCACTCGAACAACCGTGAAGAGATCGAAGAAGCATTCGCTGGCGATATTATCGCTCTCGCGGGTCTGAAAGACACGACAACAGGCGACACGCTTTGCGACAAGTCTGACCCGGTCGTGCTCGAGACAATGAACTTCCCTGATCCGGTGATCGAGATCGCGGTTGAGCCAAAGTCGAAAGCCGACCAAGAAAAAATGTCTGTCGGTCTCCAGCGTCTTGCGGCAGAAGATCCATCTTTCCGCGTCGAAACAGACATTGAGTCTGGTCAGACGATCATGAAAGGCATGGGCGAGCTTCACCTCGACGTTCTCGTTGACCGTCTGAAGCGTGAGTTCAAAGTCGAAGCGAACATCGGCGCGCCAAAAGTGGCATACCGTGAGGCGATCAGCCAGCCAGCTGAAATCGACTACACGCACAAGAAGCAGTCCGGTGGTTCTGGTCAGTTCGCTCGCATCAAGGTTCAGTTCGAGCCAGGCGAAGCGGGTACAGGCTTCGTCTTCGAATCTAAGGTCGTCGGCGGTAACGTTCCTAAGGAATACATCCCGGGCGTCGAAAAAGGTATTGAGAGCGCAATGAGCAGCGGTCTTCTGGCGGGTTACCCTGTCAGCGACCTCAAAGCTACGCTTCTCGACGGTGCTTACCACGATGTCGACTCCAGTGTTCTGGCGTTCGAGATCGCAGGTCGCGCTGCCTTCCGTGAACTGAAGTCTCAGGGTGCGCCACGCATCATGGAACCAGTCATGAAAGTCGAAGTTGTGACACCAGAAGACTATATGGGTGACATCATTGGTGACCTGAACTCACGTCGTGGTCAGATCCAGGGATCTGAGCCGCGTGGCAACGTCACTGCGATCAACGCATATGTTCCACTGGCCAACATGTTTGGTTATGTCGGTAACCTTCGCGGCATGTCGCAGGGTCGCGCACAGTTCGTCATGCAGTTCGACCACTATGAAGAAGTGCCGCGCGCTGAGAGCGAAAAAATCATTTCACAGCTCGCCGGCTAATTTGATTGCCAGGCAGTTACAAAGTTCAGGAGTAGGAAATCATGTCCAAGGCAAAGTTTGAGCGTAACAAGCCCCACGTAAACATCGGCACGATTGGTCACGTTGACCACGGTAAGACGACGCTGACAGCGGCGATCACGATGGTGCTTTCAGAAGCTGGTGGTGGCGAGAAGCGCTCGTATGAGGATATTGACTCAGCGCCGGAAGAAAAAGCGCGCGGTATCACCATCAACACAGCGCACGTTGAGTATGAGACAGAGAACCGTCACTATGCGCACGTCGACTGCCCGGGACACGCTGACTATGTGAAGAACATGATCACGGGTGCCGCTCAGATGGATGGTGGCATTCTGGTTGTGAACGCGGCTGATGGCCCGATGCCACAGACCCGTGAGCACATTCTGCTTGCCCGTCAGGTTGGTGTTCCTGCGCTTGTTGTCTTCCTGAACAAGGTTGACCAGGTTGATGACGAAGAGCTGCTTGAGCTGGTTGAGATGGAAGTGCGTGAGCTTCTGTCATCTTACGACTTCCCAGGCGACGATATTCCGATCATTGCCGGTTCAGCGCTTGCAGCTGTTGAAGGCCGTGACGACAATATCGGCAAGGAGAAAATCCTTGAGCTGATGAAGGCTGTTGACGAGTACATCCCGACCCCGGAGCGTCCGGTTGACCAGCCATTCCTGATGCCGGTTGAGGACGTGTTCTCAATCTCTGGCCGTGGTACGGTTGTGACCGGCCGTGTTGAGCAGGGCATTCTGAAAGTCGGCGACGAGATCGAGATCGTCGGTATCCGTCCACAGGTCACCAAGACGACCTGTACGGGTGTTGAGATGTTCCGCAAGCTGCTCGACCAGGGCCAGGCTGGCGACAATATTGGTGCGCTTCTGCGCGGTGTTGACCGTGAAGGCGTTGAGCGTGGTCAGGTTCTCTGCAAGCCAGGTTCGATCACACCACACACCAAGTTTGAAGCTGAGGCTTACATTCTGACGAAAGAAGAGGGTGGCCGTCACACGCCATTCTTCTCGAACTATCGTCCACAGTTCTACTTCCGTACAACGGACGTGACCGGTGTTGTGACCCTTCCAGAGGGCACAGAGATGGTTATGCCTGGCGATAACGTGAAGCTTCAGGTTGAGCTGATCCAGCCGGTTGCGATGGAGGAAAAACTCCGTTTCGCGATCCGTGAAGGTGGCCGCACGGTTGGTTCGGGCGTTGTCTCCAAGGTTCTGGAATAGTCATAACTGACTAGCTCTCGTGCCCGAGACTGTGGTCCTGGGCACCTAGAGCGGGCTCAAGGCTGTCGCACTGAGCGAAAGTGCAGGCGCGACGAGCACACAGATAAAAAAAGCCCGGTCATACGACCGGGCTTTTTTGTCAGTTCGGGGGTGATTTCTCCGGCGCGAATTTTTAGGAAGTAGGCTATAGGCCCACTCGAACTGCGTTGGAGATACAATGACCTCACCGTTTACTCTGGGCTGGGAAGAATGGGTCGCATTCCCCAAACTCGGCCTGCCGGCCATCAAAGCAAAGGTGGACACCGGCGCGCGGACCTCTGCGCTGCATGCCAGTGTGATTGAGCCGTTCGGCCCGGCCGCGAAGCCGCAGGTCCGGTTTTTGATCCAGCCTAACCCTGATGACCTGTCACTGGAGTTCACCTGTTCGGCGCCTGTTGTAGACCGGCGTCAGGTCACAAGCTCCAATGGTGAGTCAGAGCTGCGCTATGTTATTCAGACTGAACTCTCATGTGGTGAGCGGACCTGGCCTGTTGAGGTGACGCTGACCAATCGTGAGAACATGCAATACCGTATGCTGTTCGGGCGGACGAGCATTGCTGATGAAATGGTGGTCGACCCCAATCAGTCTTTTGCGCAGGGCGTTCTCTCATTTGATCTTTATAAAGGGCTGCCCAAGCGTAAGCCCGTGCGCCGTCCGCTGCGAATCGCGCTTCTGACGCGTGAGCCAAACAATTATTCCAGCCGACGCCTGATTGAGGCAGGCGAGGCGCGCGGCCATGTCGTGGAAGCGATTGATACGACGCGCTGCTATATGAAGATCGATGCACATTCCTCAGAGGTACATTATGATGGCCGCTCTCTGCCGCGTTATGATGCGGTCATCCCGCGCATCGGGCCGGCGATCACATCCTATGGTCTGGCTGTTCTGCGACAGTTTCTGATCAGCGGCGCCTATTGCCTCAATCAACCCGACGCCATTGCAGCCTCACGAGACAAGCTGCTGGCGCACCAGCTTCTGGCCCGCGAGCGCATTGGCATGCCTGTGACCGCGTTCGCCAATTCACCGAAAGATACCAAGGATCTGATTTCACTCGTCGGTGGTGCACCTGTCATTCTGAAGCTGCTGCAATCGAGCCAGGGGAAGGGTGTTGTGCTCGCGGAGACCCGCAAGGCGGCGGAAAGTCTGGTGGACGCGTTTCGCGGGCTGGAGGCAGACTTTCTGGTCCAGCAGTTTGTCAGTGAAGCGGCGGGACGTGATACGCGTTGCTTTGTTGTGGGCAATAAGGTTGTCGCGGCGATCCAGCGTGTGGCCGCAGAGGGCGAGTTCCGATCGAATCTCCATCGCGGCGGCACTGCTGAGCCTGTTCGCCTCACCAAGGCCGAGCGTGACGTGGCGCGACGTGCGGCGCAGACAATTGGTCTGTCTGTTGCCGGTGTAGATATTCTGAGATCGGATGAGGGTCCGAAAGTTCTGGAAGTGAACTCTTCACCAGGGCTGGAAGGCATTGAAAACGCGACCGGCAAGGACATTGCCAGCCTGATCATTGCAAACCTGGAGGCAAAAGTGCGCCCGCTATCTCGTGAGCATCTGGCAGGATAGGGATGGGGGGTCTTCCTTCTTCTCGTCTCTCAGGCGCAGTGTTTTCAGGCATTGTCGGCGGTAGTGCAGTTTTGTTCTGCCTGATAGGATTGGCCGTGGCCATGCGGCTCGTCTTCCAGCAGGGGCTCAGCCTGATCTTCGGCGGGAACTGGACGGTGACTGTGCTTGCTATGCTGATACTAACCTTCGCAGGGGCGGTCGCGGGTGTCTGGCTGCGCCGCTCATCATGACGGATCTACCGGTGCGCGCCAATGGTGATGTCAGCCTGCTTGTGGTTCGGGTGACACCAAAGTCGAGCCGGGACGCGTTGGAGGGCGTTGAGGCAGATGCGGCGGGACAGACCTATCTGAAAGTGAAGGTGAGGGCCGGTCCGGAGAAGGGGGCTGCGAACAAGGCGGTCTGTAGAGTTTTGTCGAAAACGCTGGAATTGCCGAAATCTGCTGTTTCTGTTCGGTCCGGTGACACAAGCCGAATCAAGCAGATAGAGATTACGCTTCCCGTTGAAGATTTGAAAAAGAAACTCTCAGAGGTACTGGGAAAACACGAAAACCTTCATTAAATTGAGGTTATTGCGCGGTGCAGCACTTGACCTTTTTTTTGAAAAGTTGAGGCTGATTTTTGGATCACGCCTGAATCATGTCGACAGCACATCGTGATATGGTGCACTGATTTCGGGGATAATATCCCCAAGCTTTTACGAACGTGCGGCGAGTGTTAGCGAAACGCGTTGCATGATTCTTTCTGGAGAAATTGAGCCCCTTGGTACCCTCTTTTCCTTCTGAATGTCCCTTCCAGATTGGCTTTACGCCGTTGACGCGGTTTTTCGTTCAGATGAACGGTATGACCCATGAGCTGGCGGTCAAAGAAGAGCGCTTTAATGAGTTTGGCTCGATCAAGGATCGTGTGGCCTGGTATGTCTGGTCGCATTCCATGAATTCGGCAGATCCGAAGCGCGCCATCATCGATGCCTCGTCGGGAAACTATGGCTATGCGCTGGCGCGTATTGGTGAGCGTCTTGGCATTCCGGTGACTATCGTCTCATCGCCCTCGATTTCGCATTTCAATGCAGACGGCATTCGGTCGGCCGGGGCGAGGCTGGTGATCGCAGAGGCGCAGGAGGGCGAATCCTCCAATGGCGCCCGGATGCGAGTTGCCGGTGAGATCGCCGAAGCGGAAGACAGTCTTTTTCTGGACCAGTATCGCAGTCCTCTGAATCCGGCTGCCCATCAGAACTGGACCGCACCGGAGCTACTTTCGGGCGGGGGGATCGACGCCTGCTTTGTTGCGGCGTCGTCTGGGGGCACTGCGCGCGGTTTTGCGGACTATATCTCGAATAGCGGGTCGGACACAGAGCTGGTGCTTGTCGAGCCGTTTGGATCCTGCGCCTTTGTTGAAGCTGATAAAGGGATGGCTGGCGGCCTCTGTATTCCGGGCTATGGCAGCGGGCGGAGTTCGACATTCTCAGACATGACGACAAAGCCCGAAGTGCTCCGCGTCTGTGAAGCAGACGTCTTGGCGGCGTATACGGCATTCCGTGAGAGCGACTTTCCTGCCCTGGGGCTATCGTCTCTTGGGGTTGTCGTCGGCGCTCTTGAGTGGCTTTCGCACGCGGACACTCCGAAACGGGTGGCATGCGTGTGCGCAGATGGCGATGAACGCTATAGCGATGAATTTGAGGAGAGATATCTCCCAAAGGTCGATTCGGACGTTTACAGCAAAGCGCTTGAACGGCTCACCGCTCTGCTTCCGCTGATCCAGCCGGTTCACGAAGAAACACTGTCGGCTGTTGCGCGATAGGCGACGCTCTGGCGGGGCTATCGGCCAGAATCCGGAAGGTCGGCTCTCTCTGGCGGACAGGCAATCGGAAAACCCTGCCAAAAGCGCCATTGAATCGTGACTATCGTGTTGACAACTGAGTCTCAAACACATAAACGTCGCGCCTCGTGAATGAGGTGGCAGTGCCATTAGCCTGGCTTTTCGGCAGACGCATCCTCCACGAAACGGAACAATTTGTAAGTTTGGTCCGGCAGGCAACCGGTGGGTTGCGCTGTTCGGGCTTTAACTTTTTGTGCGAACGGACGACGTTGCGATGGACAGACAAAACATACGCATTCGCCTGAAGGCTTTCGATCACCGCGCCCTCGATATGTCGGCGAAGGAGATTGTATCGACTGCCAAGCGAACAGGCGCTCAGGTACGCGGACCTGTGCCGCTGCCAACACGGATTGAGCGCTTCACTGTGAACCGTTCTCCGCATATCGATAAGAAGTCTCGCGAGCAGTTCGAGATCCGCACGCATAAGCGTGTTCTGGATATCGTCGACCCGACACCTCAAACGGTGGACGCGCTGATGAAACTCGACCTTTCTGCTGGTGTGGCTGTTGAGATCAAGCTCGAGGGAGCCCGATAATGCCAGAACAAGCGAAACGCTCAGGCGTCGTCGCCAAGAAGCTTGGCATGACGCGTGTCTTCTCTGAAGACGGTCTGCACGTGCCAGTGACGGTTCTCTCTCTTGAGGGCTGTCAGGTTGTTGGTGTGCGCTCTGAGGAAGATCGTACCACTTCTGTGAACCGCGGTTCGAAAAAAGACCGTGTCGAGAAAAAAGCTAACGATGGCTACACAGCTGTTGTTCTCGGTGCGGGTGCGAAGAAAGCCAAGCGCGCAACCAAAGCGGATCGCGGCCAGTTCGCGAAAGCCGGTGTTGAGCTGAAGGCGAAAGTCGTCGAGTTCCGCGTTGATGCTGACAATCTTCTCGATGTGGGCGCTGAAATTTCGGCTGACCACTTCGTTCCAGGTCAGAAGGTCGACGTTGCTGGCATTTCTGTCGGTAAAGGTTTTGCCGGTGCGATGAAGCGCTGGAACTTCGGTGGTCTTCGGGCTTCTCACGGTGTGTCTATCTCTCACCGTGCGCACGGTTCGACAGGTCAGTGCCAGGATCCGGGTAAAGTCTTCAAAGGCAAGAAAATGGCGGGTCACTATGGTGTTCAACGCACCACGACCCAAAACATTGAAATCGTTCGTGTGGACGCTGAGCGCGGCCTCATCCTGGTCAAGGGTAACGTCCCTGGTCCGGAAAATGGCTGGGTTGAGATCCGTGACGCTGTCAAAAAAGCGCGTCCGGACAGCGTTACGCTGCCAGGTGTTGTGAAGTCGGCTCAGTCTGACGCAGCGCCAGCAGAAGAATCTGAGGGAGCTGACGCGTAATGGAACTCGCAGTCACGACACTTGGTGCGAAGAAGGCCGGTAAGGTTGAGCTCGACGATGCTGTATTCGGCATTGAAGAGATCCGCGGCGACATTCTTCAGCGCATGGTTCGTTATCAGCTGGCAAAGCGCCAGGCCGGTACGCACAAGACCAAGTCACGTTCAGAAGTGAACGTCACAACCAAGAAGTACATTCGTCAGAAGGGTTCTGGCGGTGCGCGTCACGGTTCTAAGAACGCTCCGATCTTCGTCGGCGGTGGTGTTGCTCATGGTCCGCGTGTTCGCGACCACGGTCATGACCTGCCGAAAAAGGTTCGCGCACTCGCTCTGAAGCACGCTCTGTCCTCTAAGGCGAAAGCCGAGAGCCTGATCGTTCTGGAAGATGCGAATTTCGACGAAGGCAAAACGAAAGCTCTGCGCGCTTCTTTTGAAGAGCTGGGCATTTCGAATGCACTCATCATTGGCGGTGCTGAGCTCAACCAAGGTTTTGCTCGCGCAGCTCGCAACATTCCAAACATCGACGTTCTGCCGATGGCTGGCCTCAACGTGTATGACGTTCTGCGTCGCAACACGCTGGTTCTGACCAAAGACGCAGTCGATGCAATTCATGCTCGCTTTAACGGAGAGGGCTAAGCAATGGCTGCCAAAGACGCTCAACCCGTACACTATGACACAATCGTCGCTCCGGTGATCACCGAGAAGTCGACTTTCCTCTCTGAGGAAAACAAGGTTGTGTTTCGCGTGGCGATCAATGCAACAAAGCCTCAGATCAAAGAGGCTGTTGAGAAGCTGTTCGACGTGAAGGTCACAGCCGTGAACACTTCGGTGGTCAAAGGCAAAACCAAGCGTTTCCGCGGCATTAAAGGTCGTCGTAACGACATCAAGAAAGCCGTTGTCACTCTGGCCGATGGTCAGTCCATCGACGTGGCAACCGGACTTTAAGGAGACCTGATATGGCTTTGAAGACATTCAATCCGACGTCACCAGGTCGCCGCCAGCTCGTTCTGGTAGATCGTTCTGGTCTGCACAAAGGTCGCCCTGTAAAGGCGCTGACTGAAGGCCTGACCAAGAATGGTGGTCGCAACAACACCGGTCGTATCACGGCTCGCCGTATCGGCGGTGGTGCGAAGAAGCTCTACCGTAAGGTCGACTTCAAGCGGAACAAGTTTGATGTGCCGGCGACTGTTGAGCGTATCGAGTATGACCCGAACCGTACGGCGTTCATCGCTCTCATCAAGTATGAGGACGGCGAGCAGGCTTACATCATCGCGCCACAACGTCTCGGCGTTGGCGATACGGTCATCTCCAGCACAACGGCTGATATCAAGCCAGGCAACACGCTGCCGCTGAAAAACATTCCTGTGGGTACAATTATCCACAACATCGAGATGAAGCCTGAGAAGGGCGCTCAGATGATCCGTTCAGCCGGGTCTTATGCCCAGCTGGTCGGTCGTGCTGACGGCTATGCTCAGATCAAGCTGTCTTCTGGTGAACTCCGCATGGTTCTTGATCGCTGTCTGGCAACAGTCGGTGCGGTCTCTAACCCGGACAATATGAACCAGAACCTTGGTAAGGCTGGCCACAAGCGTCATATGGGCAAACGTCCATCTGTTCGCGGTGTTGTCATGAACCCGTTCGACCACCCACACGGTGGTGGTGAAGGTAAGTCCTCTGGTGGCCGTCACCCGGTTACACCTTGGGGTAAGAAAACCCGCGGTCCAAAAACCCGCAAGAACAAGGCAACGGATCGTCTCATCATCCGTAGCCGTCACAAGAAGTAGGACGCTTAGACATGTCTCGTTCTGTCTGGAAAGGCCCATTCGTCGACGGCTATCTGCTGAAAAAAGCAGAGGCGGCTGGCGAGTCGAAAAAGCGCGAAGTGATCAAGACCTGGTCGCGTCGCTCTACCATTTTGCCAAACTTTGTTGGCCTGACATTTCAGGTCCACAACGGCAACAAATTCGTCCCGGTCTCTGTTTCTGAGGAAATGGTTGGCCATAAATTCGGTGAATTCGCTCCAACCCGGACCTATTACGGTCACGGCGCGGACAAAAAAGCGAAGCGGAGATAGTCATGGGTAAGCCTAAGGCACCACCGCGTCAGGCTGAGAACGAAGCGCGCTGCGTTCTGCGCATGCTCCGCATCAGCCCGCAAAAGCTGAACCTGATCGCTCAGTCCATTCGTGGTCTGACTGTCGAGAAGGCTCTGGCTGAACTCGAATTTTCGCCGAAGCGTCATTCTGAAGACGTTCGCAAGGCTCTGAAAAGCGCTATCGCGAATGCTGAGAACAACCACAATCTCGACATTGATTCGCTGATCGTGGCTGAAGCTTATGTCGGCAAAAACCTGGTGATGAAGCGTCTCCGTGCCCGTGCACGTGGTCGTGCGGCTCGTATTCTCAAGCCGTTCTCGCAACTGACCATCGTTGTCCGCGACACCAGCATGGCAGTTGAGGAGGCCGCATAATGGGTCAGAAGGTTAATCCGATCGGTCTTCGTCTGGGCATCAACCGGACATGGGACTCTCGTTGGTATGCAGACAGCGCCGATTATGGTCGCCTGCTCCACGAAGACCTGAAGATCCGTGAGTTCATCAAGACCAAGCTGAAGCAAGCTGGTATCTCGAAGATCATTATCGAGCGTCCGCACAAGAAGTGCCGCATCACCATCCACACGGCTCGTCCGGGTATGGTCATCGGTAAGAAAGGTGCTGACATCGAGACACTGCGTAAGCAGCTGTCGAAAATCGTCACAGACGAAGTCTTTGTGAACCTGGTTGAGATCCGCAAGCCGGAAATCGACGCGGCTCTGATCGCTGACGACATTGCGCGTCAACTTGAGCGTCGTGCGTCTTTCCGCCGTGCGATGAAGCGGTCGATCCAGTCTGCCATGCGTCTCGGCGCACTTGGTGTTCGCGTGATGGTTTCTGGTCGCCTCGGCGGCGCAGAGATTGCGCGGACCGAGCAGTATGCTGAAGGTTCTGTTCCGCTGCACACGCTGCGTGCGGACATTGACTACGGCACAGCTGAAGCCGAAACCACATACGGTATCATCGGCATCAAGGTCTGGGTCTATAAAGGCGAGATCATGGAGCATGACCCCATGGCTCAGGACAAGAAACAGGAAGCTTCTGGTGAAGCACGCGCACGCTCTACGAGCCCGCGCGGCGACCGTCAGGGCAACCGCGAAGGTGCAGGAGCTTAACCGATGCTGCAGCCAAAGCGCACAAAATTCCGGAAGGCTTTCAAAGGCCGGATTCATGGAAACGCCAAAGGTGGTTTTGCCTTGAACTTCGGGTCCTTTGGTCTGAAGGCTCTTGAGCCGGAACGTATTACCTCGCGTCAGATCGAAGCAACACGCCGCGCCATCACTCGCCAGATGAAACGTCAGGGCAAAGTGTGGATTCGCGTGTTCCCAGATCTCCCGGTTTCTGCGAAGCCGATCGAGGTTCGTATGGGTAAGGGTAAAGGCTCGATTGACCGTTGGGTTGCCAAGGTCAAGCCAGGCCGGATCCTGTTTGAGATTGACGGTGTGAACGAAGAAACAGCGCGTGAAGCGCTTCGTCTTGGCGCAGCTAAGCTGCCGATCAAGACGAAAGTCGTCACCCGTGTTGGCGAATAAGCGCGAGAGGAGATCGTTATGAAAGCGGAAGACGTTCGCGCAAAAACAGAAGACCAGCTGAAAGAACAGCTCGTCTCTCTGAAAAAAGAGCAATTTAATCTTCGATTCCAGCAGGCCACTGGTCAGCTGGAGAACACCGCCCGCGTGCGCCAGGTGCGTCGTGACATCGCCAGGATCAACACGATCCTGCGTGAAAAGACGCAAACCAGCGCTGCGTGAACCTGAGGGAGCAAAAGCAATATGCCTAGGCGGATTATGG